>JAZKFD010000310.1:0-23560 GCA_040386635.1 Pseudomonadota bacterium | reverse complement strand
GAGCAGAGGACTCATAATCCTTTGGTCGTTGGTTCAAGTCCAACACGCCCTACCAGAATTTCCTGCGTCCTATGTCCCGAGCCCAAACGTCGGGTTCGTGAAGATTGCGGTTCAGGTCCGGCTGGGGTACTCTATTTCTCAGTAGCAACCTCATCCACGCTGGAACCCCCATTTCTTCCAAGGCGATTCATGCTGCGCCCGTCGATGGGGCGCGACCCGGCGACGCTGTGTATGAAAGCCCGTCGACTCGCATCGTGCGTTTCGCACAGGTATCGGCCGCAGGCCTCGTCGTCTGGAAACAATACTCAGGCTCTCTTGCAGCGCAGAGAATGCGCAATGAGAGCAGATTGCTGGCCCGGCTCACAGGCAAAGAGGGCGTCGTGCAACTGGCCCCGCAGGCGCAGGGGGCCGAAGGGCTAGCCCTGCACGATGTTGGCGGAAAGAGCCTTGCGCAGGTGCTGCTAGCCGGCCGATGCGACGTGCAAACTGTCCTTTCACTGGCGATCCCGCTGGCGCGCACGTTGGCGGAAGTGCACCACGCAGGCATCATCCACCGCGATCTCAGTCCGGCAAATATTGTGCTGTCTGCGACTGGTCATCCCGTGTTGATCGACTTTGACCTGGCAGTGCTTGCCGCAGACCTGGTGGCAGTTGACCCCAATGGGCAGATGGCAGGCACGATGAGCTATATGGCGCCCGAGCAGACCGGGCGCACCGGCCGTGGGGTCGATCAGCGCGCTGACCTGTACTCGCTGGGTGCCATTCTCTATGAGCTGGCCACGGGCCGCCCTCCGTTTCAGCAAGCCGACGCGCTGCAACTCATTTACGACCATCTGGTGCGCGAGCCCGTGCCCCCGCATAAGGTCGATGCGCGTGTTTCTCTCGGGCTGTCCAGCATCATCGTGCGCTTATTGGCCAAAGCGCCGGAGCGGCGCTACCAGAGTGCGCAGGGCCTGCTGCACGATCTGCAGCGGCTGCGCGGCGAGCTCGATCAGGGACGCAGCGGTGTCTTTGAGCTGGGCGAGCGTGATTTCCCCGCTCGGCTGGCGCCGCCTGCTCAACTGATAGGTCGCGAAATCGAGAAAGCGATGTTGCGCAGCGCTTTCGCCGATGCAATGCACACGGCGCGCCGAACCGTGTTGGTCGAGGGCGCTGCGGGTGTTGGCAAGAGCGCGCTGATCAACGAACTCCGACCCGTCGTGGCCGAGGCCGGCGGCTGGTTTCTCTACGGCAAATTCGATCAGTACCAGAGAGACGGGTCCGCCGTTGGTGCTCTGATGCAAGCCCTGGGGGCCCTGGGGCGCCTGCTCCTCACCCAGTCCGGGGATGAGGTGGCCGCCCAGCGCCAGCGTATTCTTCATAGACTGGGCCGAAATGCCGGGTTGGTAACGCGGGCGTCGCCGGAATTCGCGCTATTGCTGGGAGTTCAGGCAGACGTGCCGGAGATCGACCCCCGGCAAGCGGAGCTACAACTCCAACAAACCATGATGGACTTGCTGGCGGCCATCGCTTCACCGGCGTTTCCGCTTGTCCTGGTGGTGGACGACCTTCAATGGGCAGGCGCTTTATCGTTGCGGGTTTTCGAACGGATGATGCTTGATCGAGAGCTGCGCGGGTTGCTCGTAGTGGGCTCCTACCGGTCCGAAGAGGTTGATGCACATCACGCACTCTTGCCGATGCTGGCGCGGTGGCAGCAGCTCGTCCAGCCACCCCGGCAGATCGCACTGGCAATCCTGACTTTGGGCGGCATTTGCGAGATGACGCGTGACATGCTCCGGCTGGACCCGGAGCCAGCGCGCGAGCTGGCGCAATCCTTGAACGTGCTCACGGCGGGAAACCCATTCGACACGGTGGAGATGATCAACGCCTTGCGCGGCGACGGGGTGCTGAGATTGGGCGAGTCAGGCTGGCAATGGGACGATGCCAAGGTGCGCAGCTACGTCGGCCGTGGCAATGTGGTGGATTTGCTCGCCGCACGCATCAACCGGTTGCCCACAACCTCGCGCGAGCTGCTGGAATTCATGAGCTGTCTGGGCAGTGCGTTGGAATGCAAACTGCTGTGCGCCGCCACTGGGCTGGGTGATGATGAACTACGGGCGCGGCTGCGTGCCCCGCTCGACGATGGACTGGTGGTGGCAGACCTGTCTGGCGGCCAGGACAGCGTGGGCTTTCGGCATGACAGGGTGCAACAGGCGATGCTGGGTGCAATGGACGAATTGCAGCGCGGTCGGTGTCAGCTCGAAATGGCACGGCGGCTGGCGACCGTGCCAGCTTTCGAGGGCGACGCTGCGGAACAGTACCTCGCGTGCAGGGGCATGCTTGCCGAGCCCGGAGAGCAGCGGCGCGCCGCGCACTTGTTCCACGGACTTGCTCAGGCATTGGCGGGCACAGCGACCTACCTGCTCGCCGAACGCTATCTGGCGGCGGCCGATGGGTTGCTCGTGGCTATCGACTCGCCTGTCGATGCGGCGCTGCGCCACGCAATCGAAGTCGAGCGCCATCGCGCCCTGTACAGCCTGGGCAGAGTGGACGAAGCTGGCCATCTCTATGCAAAGATTCACGAGCGCGCGCAAGATCCCCTCGATCTGGTTGATGCGACCAACCTGCAATCGCGGCTGTTAGATATGACCGGGCGCGTGCAGGAGTCTCTGGCGCTGAGCGTGCGCCTGCTGGCGCAGCTTGGGCTGAACGTGCCGCCGAACTTCAGCGATCCGTTCGTCGAGCAGAAGATCAATTCCTTGACTGAATGGATCAGGCAAGGCCAACGGGATCATTCGAAGCGAGCGCAGACGCGGGATCTGCGCTTGTTGGGCATTGCAAAGTTACTCGCCAGAATGGGTGGCGCAGCATACTTGAGTAAAGACAGGAATGCACACCGGTGGGTGTTGCTGGAGAGCCATCGTCTGTGGGTTGAAAATGGCCCGTTAGAGGATCTGATCGGATGCGTGAGCAATCTGGGGATCATTCTGGTCAACGAACGCCAAGACTATCGAACTGGATATGAGATCTCACGCCATGTTCTGGGGGTAGGGGATGAGCTGGGCTTCAAAGGGCGAACATCGGCGGCTCGATTTATGTTTTCCTGGCGGCAGTGCCCATGGATCGAGCCACTAGAGAACGCGCTGGAACATGCCAACCGAGCCGTTGAAGACTTCCAGGTCGAAGGCGAAGCTTCTTTCGCCTGCTTGTTCAATGTTGCGAAGTACGTACTCTTGCTGGAGATAGCGCCTACCCTTCAAATCTGTGATGCCCAGGTAGAAGCCGGCCTAGTTCCGTGTCTGCGCACGGGCAATATCCACGCCACTGCCCTGCACACCTGCGAGCTGCAATTTCTGCGCGCGCTGCGCGGACAGACCAGAGCCCCCAACGACTTCGACGATGAGAGCTTCAATGAACAAGCGTTCATGCAGAAGATGGGGCATCTTCCCAACATCCCCTTCCTGTTCGACTACTACCGCGCGCTTCAATCGCTAATATGGGGCGACGCCACTGGACTCTCCCGGTATGCACCGATCGCAATGTCTTACTTCGTGGGCGTGGAAGAGTGTCATTACCGGGCCGTGCATGGCTATTTATTCGTCGCGCTTTCTCGGGCGTGGCAGATGCAGGAGGGCGTTGCTTGCACTGCCCCCCAAATCGCCGAGCTGGAGTCGTGCCGCGGCTGGCTGGCAAGCCGCGCAGCCGACCAGCCGTACAACTTCCTGCATCTGCTGCGGCTGGTAGAAGCCGAGCAGGCGTGGGCGCTGGGGGACATGTGGAAGGCGGCCGCCGCCTTTGACGCAGCGGTTGTCGAAGCAGGCGCGAAGCAAAGGCCATGGCACCGGGCGCTTATCGCCGAGCGAGCTGGCGTGTTCTACATCGCCCGAGGAATGACGGGCGTTGGCCGCAACCTACTCGTTCAGGCGCGGGACCACTACCAGGGGTGGGGCGCGACGGCCAAGGTGGACCAGCTGCAGCGCCGGCATGCATTCTTGCAGGCCCCGGCGCCCAGCCTGAGCGCGCAAGTCGATGGCAACCCCGGTTCCTCGATCAAGAGCAGCGCCAGCGTCTCGCCCGACGCACTGGATCTGGTGGGCGTGCTGAGAGCGTCCCAGGCCCTGAGCTCCGAAACCAGCCTGGAGCGGCTCACGGCCCGGGTAAGCGAAGTGCTGGCATCGTTGAGCGGAGCGACCAAGGTGCTGGTGCTGTCGTGCAGCGAAGACCAGTGGTGGCTGCTGTCGCAAGCGCCCGAGGTGCCCTCGATGCCGGTGGCGCAGGCGGCCGAGCAGGGACTGCTGCCGCTGTCGGCGTTCGCGTATGCACAGCGCACCGGGGAGGCGCTCATGGTGGATGACGCAGCCGGGGACGACCGGTTTGCGCGCGACCGGTACTTTGCCAGCGTGCCGGTGTGCTCGCTGCTCATGGTGCCCATCACGAGCCAGGGCTCGGCGCGCGGCATGCTTCTATTAGAGAACCGCCTGGGCCGGGCGGCCTTCAACGCGCAGCGGCTGGACGCGGTGATGCTCATTGCGGGGCAACTGGCGGTATCGCTGGCCAACGCCCAGCTCTACAAGGGCCCCGCGGTCAACCACAACGCCACCAATCCCAGAGTACCCCTGGTGGTGCGGCCGGAAATCCCGACCATGCTGGAAGCAGGCCTGAAAAACATGTTTCTGGGCGGCAGGTTGGGAGTGAACGTCTCGGCCTACGCCATGAACATCAAGGACTACCAGGCCACGGTGTGGGACCCGGCTGCGGTGGCCTTCATCTTTACCAATGCGCCCAAGCTCTCGAACCGGGGCGCGACCATCAACTTCTACGGCAAACCCACCCACTCGCTGACCGTCAATGGAGGCCTGGCCTACATGGTCGCCAAGCTGGGCCCAGGCTTTCTTGTCGAGTGCGCAATGGGCTCGCCCGCCGGATGTACGCGGGACGCAGCGGGCGACCAGGCTGGCGGGACTCCCAAGGTTCGCGGCACGCTGGCGCTCGATTACCGCTTTGCGCTGGCTTCGATGACGGCAACGCTGGGCGGTGATGTCGTGTACACCGCCGAGAGAGTGTTCGACAGGACTGATCCCGCCCGCAACCTGCCCGCCACCACCATCGTTGGCGCCCGGTTCGGTATACGAAGCGCAGACGACAAGGTGGGACTGACGTTCTACGCGCGAAACCTGTTCGACAAATTCAGCCCCAGCTACCGTTCCGGCAACCTTGCAGCCTTTGCAACCGGCGACAACCGCTCGTACATCCAGTTCCTGGGACCTGAGTCGCGAAGGGTGCTGGGCGTCAGCCTGGATGCCAGGTTCTGAAGCTGCCGCCGGGGCGGGGACATCGCTGTGTCCGCAAAACATCGGGCCCGAGAAATTTGTGAGTTGTTCACACAAGTTGTGGACCCCCGCAGAAAAGGGGTTCCAATTTGCCCGGCAGTCGATAGACTGTAACCAAATGCTGCGCCCAATTCGCTTGTGGCAACTGCATTCTGACTCCCGCCACTCACCACACCTACGGAGATTCGCATGGCAACTGCCGCACAAAAGCTCGCTGAATTTGGATACACCATGGAGCAGGCCAACACCTGGCTGTTTCAACAGACTGATCCGCAATATGTGCTTTCTGTTTTCGCGATGGGTGGACTCACCAACGCGATGATCGGTGAGATCGCGGGCTACCCGGGAGCGCCTTACTCCGCCGCGCAAGTGAGCGCGTTTTTCAGCCTCTACGGCGTGGACAGCACCGTTCTGGACCCAGCTCCCGGGGTCTTTACGATCAGCAGCGACTCGGTGATCGAAGGCGGTGCGCTGTCGCATACGGTTGCCCTGGATTCGGCCACGACGTTCGAGACAGAGTACGCACTCGATATCGCGCTCCTGTCGGCTGCGGTCGCCGATTTCACCGATGTTTCGGTTAGCAACGGCGTCAAGCTTGCGAGCTTCAGCTCCATCGTGGTGCCGGCCGGGGTGTCGTCATTCACCATCACCTTCAGCACCAGCAACGACAGCTCGGATGAGGCCGACGAGAGCTACAACCTGTCGGTCGGCGGCGTGATGGCGACCGGCGCGATCATTGACAACGATGGCGCGGTGGTGGAGCCTCCCGATGAAGATGGAGGCATCCTTCCCGACAACTTGATGGATCTGGTCTCGCTTCTGCAGCTGAACAGTCGCTCAGGCGTCTTGTCCAACGCGTCGCTCAAAGCGGCGGTTGTTGCGCAAACCGGGGAGGCAAATTATCTGGCGACATTCACGCCAGATGGCGTGGACGGTGGAGAAGACGGTACATGGACGACGGACGAGCTCGGCTTTACCCACCTTGGAAACCTTCCTGCTACCGTGGCGACCATTGAGTCCCTGTTCTACGGGACCTGGCTGCACATTTTTACCTCGATCGATCAAGGTGAGGCTACGCAACTTTCGGACTTTGCAACACAAAACCAGGCCGGACTGGAATCCGGAGACGCAGCGACTTTCGAGCTGTATGCGGACCTGATCTTGGCTGCGATGGCTGATCCCGCGCCACCGTTGGTGAGCGATGCAATGCTGGCGCAGTATCTTCTGGTGCCAGTCATTGTCGAGATGGTGGGCCAGGTCGCATCCGGCACCGACCTCGATATCTTCGACTACCTGCCGATCGGCTGATCAGCGGCCGGGGTCAAGAACTCCTCGGTATCGACCTCGCTCGAAGACTGCGGGTTGTAGCGAGGCCCGCTGACCGTTTTTTCATTGATCAGGGAATCGACGCGCGCCAGCAGGTTCGCGTCGATTTTTACTTGTGCGGCGCCAAGGTCTTCTTGCAGGTGCTGCACGTTCGTCGTCCCCGGGATCGGGATGATGTGCGGCGCCTTGTGCAGCAGCCACGCGATCGCCAGCTGGGCAGGGGTGCAGGAGGCCTCGTGTGCCAGCGCCCTGAAAGCGGGTAGTAGCCTGAGATTGGCCGCGTAGGTTTCGGGGGCGAACCGCGGCATGCCCTTGCGGATGTCTTTTGCCTCCAGCGTCGCCACGTCGTGAAGCGCATCGGCAAGGAATCCCCGTGCCACCGGGCTGAATGCCACGAACGCAGCGCCCAGTTCGCGGCAGGCGTCGAGCACGGCGATTTCGGGGTTGCGCGTCCATAGCGAGTACTCGGTTTGCACCGCAGCGATGGGATGCACCGCATGGGCCTTGCGCAAGGTCGCTGCGGATACTTCGGACAGACCGAGCGCCTGCACCTTCCCCGCGCGCACCAGGTCGCTCATCGCACCGACGCTCTCTTCGATGGGAACCTGCTTGTCCCAGCGGTGCAGGTAATACAGATCGATCACATCGGTCTGCAATCGGCGCAGGCTGTCCTCACAGTTGGCGCGTATGGTTTGCGGCCGTCCGTCGATCACGCGGCGCACGACACCATCTTCTCCCGTCACCCCGGCCATGCCGCCCTTGCTTGCCAGCGTGAATTTGCGGCGATGCCGTTTCATCACGCGGCCCACCAGGGTCTCGTTCGCACCGAATCCATAGAGCGCGGCCGTGTCGAACAAGGTCACCCCGGCATCGAGTGCGGCGAGGAGCACGCGCTCCCCCTGCTCAGGCGCAGGCGCGGTTCCGTAGGCGTGACTGAGGTTCATGCAGCCCAGGCCGATGGCCGAGACTTCGAAAGAGCTGAGCTTGCGTGTTTGCATGTTTACTGTGCAAGTTGCTGTTCGAGACTGTGCAGCACTTCATAGCACGGCAGCACCTGTGCCACGCTGGCGTTGGGCTCGCGCCCGTCCTTGATTGCAGCGAAAAATTCGCGGTCCTGCAGCTCGATGCCGTTCATCGAGACATCGACTGTGGACACGTCGATCTTTTCTTCTTTGCCATCTTTGGTCGATTGCGTCAGGTCGTCGTAACGCGCGATATAGGTCGCGGTATCGCCGATATAGCGGAAGAACGTGCCAAGGGGTCCCTCGTTATTGAAGCTGAGCGACAGCGTGCAGATCGCGCCACTTGCTGCTTGTAGCTGGATGCTCATGTCCATTGCAATACCCAGCACCGGATGGATCGGTCCCTGCACCGCGTTGGCCTTGACGATGGGGCTGCCGCACTGGTAGGCAAAGAGATCGACTGTGTGCGCGGCGTGATGCCAAAGCAGGTGATCGGTCCAGCTGCGCGGCTGGCCCAGCGCATTCATGTTGGTGCGTCGAAAGAAGTACGTCTGCACATCCATCTGCTGGATGTTGAATTCGCCCGCCGATATTTTCTTGTGCACGAACTGATGGCTCGGGTTGAAGCGCCGCGTGTGGCCGCACATGGCGACCAGCCCGGTCTGCTTTTGCAGCGCGACCACGTCCTGCGCATCCTTCAGGCTGTCGGCGAGCGGAATTTCCACCTGCACATGCTTGCCTGCCTTCATGCATTCAATCGCCTGAGCGGCGTGCATCTGGGTGGGCGTGCACAGGATCACGGCGTCAACTTCCTTGAGGGCCAGGCTCTCGGACAGCTGCGTGGTTACATGCGCGATGCCGAACTTCTGTGCCACTTCGCGGGTCTTGTCCAGCTCGCGGCCGATGACCGAAACGACTTCGACGCCTTCGATATTGCGAATGCCTTCGATGTGCTTGATGCCGAACGCGCCTGCGCCGGCGAGTGCTACCTTGATCGTCATTGCTGTTCTTCCAGGATGAGGTGACCGACCGCCGTGTTGGAGGCGGGCACATGATAGAACCGATGCGTCACTTTGGGCGCCGGACCGCCTGCAAGGTCGCCCATGGCGCCACGGGCGATCAACCACATCACGAGCTCGATCCCTTCGCTGCCGGCCTCGCGCACATAGTCGATGTGCGGCACGTCGGCCTGGCCTTCTGGGTCCGCAATCAGCCGGTCGAGAAACGCGTTGTCGAATTCCTTGTTGATGAGACCGGCGCGCGGACCCTGCAGCTGGTGGCTCATGCCGCCGGTGCCCCAGATATGCACGTTCAGGTCTTCGTCGTAGCTTTCCACGGCTTTGCGGATCGCCTTGCCCAGGTTCAGGCAGCGCCTGCCGGATGGCACCGGGTACTGCACGACGTTCACGGCGAAAGGGATGACAGGGCAGGGCCATGCAGCGGGTTGGCCGTACATCAGGGACAGGGGCACGGTAAGCCCGTGATCCACATCCATCTTGTTGATGATGGTCAGGTCGAAGTCCTGCTGGATCACCGACTGCGCAATGTGCGCCGACAATTCGGGATGGCCGATGACGGTCGGGACCGGCCGCGGACCCCAGCCTTCATCTGCGGGCAGGTACTGCGCAGCCGTGCCGATGGCGAATGTCGGGATCATGTCCAGGCTGAAAGCGGTGGCATGGTCGTTGTAGACGAGGAAGATGACGTCTGGCTTGTGGTCCCTGGCCCACTGCTTGGAGAAGTCGTAACCCGCAAATACCTTCTGCCAGTACGGCTCGGTGGTCTTGCCGGTATCGAGGGCCGCCCCGATGGCGGGCACGTGCGAGGTGTAAACGCTGGCTGTGATTCTTGCCATCTCTAGGCTCCCTTCGATTTCGAGCTGCCCTGTGGCTGGCGGTGGGCTTGCGCCGTTCCGTCTTCACCCACGCGGCGATTACCCTCGGCACTGCGGCCGCCCGCGATCATCATGTTGCGGTATTCCTCTTCGGTCATGCCGGTCATGCTGCCGGCCATCTGCTGGAAGCTCTTGCCATCGGTTGCGCCGATCTTGGCCAGGAAATAGATGTTGCCGCCAGATGCGATGCAGGCATTCAGGTCCCGCGCGAGCACGGCCTGCTTCTGCTCTTCGGTCATCGGCCATTCGTCAAGGTATGCGCGCTCATTCGCCTTGAAGCGCTCGCGGTTTTCTGCCTTCATCAGCGACATGCAGAACTGGTTGAGGTGATAGCCGCGCCGCGATTGCTCGGCATCGAAGATCGTCGTGCCCGGCACGTCGAGATAGGGTTTGTCCAAAGGCATGGTTTGTTCTCCTGCTCAGGCCCAGTACAGGCGCATCGGGTTGTCCACGAGCATCTTGCGCTGCTTTTCGGGCGTCGTGGCGATGTGGGGAATGAAGTCCACCAGCAGGCCGTCATCGGGCATGTGGTTCTTCAAGTTGGGGTGCGGCCAGTCGGTGCCCCACAGCACGCGATCGGGAAAGGTATCGACGATGCGGCGTGCGAACGGAACGACATCCTGATAGGCATTGCGTTCACCGTTCAGCGCCGGCGGCCCGGAGATGCTCAGGCGCTCGGGGCAGCTGACCTTGGACCAGACATTGGGGTACTCGCGCATGAAGCGCACGAACAGTTCGAACTCGGGGCCATCGACCGGCTGGGTCACATCGGGGCGGCCCATGTGATCGACCACGATGGTGGTCGGAAGGGCGGTGAAGAAGTCCCACAGTTCCGGCAGATCGACGGCTTCGAAATAGATCACCACATGCCAGCCGAGCGGGGCGATGCGCGATGCGATCTCCATCAGTTCGTCCTTGGGCGTGAAGTCCACCAGCCGCTTGACGAAGTTGAAGCGCACGCCGCGCACCCCCGCTGCATGCATGGACCGGAGTTGCTCGTCGGTGACGCCGCGCCTGACAGTAACGACGCCCCGGGCCATGTTGTTCGAGTGCGCCAGCGCGTCGAGCAGGGCGCTGTTGTCGGCGCCGTGGCAGGTCGCCTGCACGATCACGTTGCGCTGGAACCCCAGGTGGTCGCGCAGAGCGAAGAGTTGATTCTTGCTGGCATCGCACGGCGTGTATTTGCGCTCGGGTGCGAAAGGGAATTCAGAGCCGGGGCCGAAGACGTGGCAATGGGCGTCCACGCTGCCGGGGGGTAGTTTGAATTGCGGCTGGGTGGGGCTGCTGTACCAGTCAAGCCAGCCGGGGGTTTTTTCGAAGGTCATGTCAGGGCGTTCAGTCGATGTATTTCAGACCCGCCTTCTCCAGCGGCCCACGCATGCTGTACATGTCCAGCCCCAGGACGCCCGAGGCCAGCTTCGCCCGCTTCTCGCCTTCATTGGCTTCGCGCGCGTTCGCAGCGTCGAGCGTCTTGCGTGCAAGCTTCGCGGGGACGACGACAACGCCATCATCATCCGCAACGATCACATCGCCCGGATGCACCAGCGCACCTGCGCAAACCAGCGGGATGTTGACCGAGCCCAGCGTGGCCTTGACGGTGCCCTTGGAGCTGATCGCCTTCGTCCATACCGGAAAGTTCATTTCGGTGAGCGTCTTCACATCGCGGCAGCCGGCTTCGATCACCAGCGCACGCGCCCCGCGCGCCTGGAAGCTGGTCGCCAGCAGGTCACCGAAGAAGCCATCGGTGTTGTCGGTCGTACAAGCCGCGACGACGATGTCGCCCGGCTGAATCTGCTCGGCCGCCACGTGAAGCATCCAGTTGTCGCCGGGCTGCAAAAGCACGGTGACAGCCGTCCCCGACACTTGCGCGCCGGCGTAGATCGGACGCATATAGGGCTTCATCAGGCCCACGCGCCCCATTGCTTCGTGAACGGTGGCAGAGCCAAGTTTTGCCAGCGCATCGGCCGCTTCCCGGTCGGCACGCTCGATGTTTCTGTAAACCACGCCCAGTTCGTACATGTGTTGTCTCCTTAAAGGCCGCGGGCCTTGAGTTGTGCATCCAGGCGCGGGAACACCCGCCGCGCGTTCGCTTCATAGATCTGCTGCTTTTCTTCGGCGCTCAGGATGGTCGAGGCCTCGATATAGCGCTTCGTATCGTCGTAATAGTTGCCGGTCTCGGGGTCGATGCCGCGCACCGCGCCGATCATCTCGGAGGCGAACAACACGTTCTTTACCGGAATCACCGTGTTCAGCAGGTCGATGCCGGGCTGGTGATACACGCAGGTATCGAAGAAGATGTTGTTGAGAAGGTGCTCGGACAGCAGGGGCTTTTTCATTTCCTGCGCAAGGCCGCGGAAGCGCCCCCAGTGATAAGGCACTGCGCCGCCGCCGTGCGGAATGAGAAAGCGCAGGGTCGGGAAGTCCTTGAACAGATCGCCTTGTATGCACTGCATGAACGCGGTCGTGTCCGCATTGAGGTAGTGCGCGCCCGTCGTGTGGAACGCAGGGTTGCAGCTCGTGCTCACGTGGATCATGGCAGGCAGGTCGTATTCCACCATCTTTTCGTAGATGGGATACCAGTGGCGGTCCGTCAGCGGTGGCGATGTCCAGTGGCCGCCGGCCGGATCCGGGTTCAGGTTGATGCCGACATTGCCGTATTCCTTCACGCATTTTTCCAGCTCGGGAATGCAGGTCTTCGGATCGACGCCGGGCGACTGCGGCAGCATCGCAACCGGCACGAAATGTTCGGGAAAAAGCTGGCTCACGCGGAAGCAGAGCTCATTGCAGATCGCAGCCCAGGTGGACGACACATTGAAGTCGCCGATGTGATGGGCCATGAAGCTGGCGCGCGGCGAGAACAGGGTGAGGTCACTGCCGCGCTCTTTCATCAGGCGCAGCTGGTTGTTCAGGATCGATTCGCGCAGTTCGTCGTCGCTGATTTTCAGCTCGGACACTTTCGGCGCGACCGTCGGGTCCTTGATGCCCGCTATCTGCTTGTTACGCCAGTCTTCCAGGGCCTTGGGGGCGGTGGTGTAGTGGCCGTGGCAGTCGATGATCATGGGTGAGGTCTCCTCGAAAAAATTCAGGCGGCTTCCATGCCGTGACGCCGCTTGGCCGCAGCGGATGGGGCCGAAGCAAGAAAGCCAATCAGCACGCGCACGTCGTCGGCCCGCGTCGATGCGGTGCACAAGCCAGCTGAAAAAGTGGTGGTGATCTGGATGGCGGGCGGAAGCGGCCCCACCACGTCGATGCCTGGCAGGTGCATGAGTTCGCTCAATTGCTGAAAGCCCAGCTCGACTTCGCCCTTCGCCACGAGCGCACCCACCGGCACACCGGCAGGGGCCAGCACCAGGCGCGAAGCAATGTCTGCGGCAATGCCCCAGCTTTCAAACAGCTTCATAAGGGCGGTGCCGCTCGGCCCGGTGGAGTAGCCGATGGATGCGGCGCTGAGCACGGCATCGAGAACCCCCTGCTGCGTGGAAATGTCGGGATGCGGTTGTCCCTGGCGCACGGCCACTGCAACGCCCGAATGCACCAGGTCAGTCCGGCTGCCCGCCACCACGCTGCCTGCAGCGGCAAGCTTGTCGATCGCATCCGAGGCCAGGACGACCAGGTCCATGGGCTCACCGGCGTGCACGCGCCTGGCCGCATCGACGCCCCCGACCGATTCCATGCTGACGCGCTGGCCGGACTGGGCTTGCCAGGCGGCGAGCAGTTCGGCGAGCACGCCTCGCGTCGCCATCGATGAAATGCCTTTGAGCGGTGGTTTTTCCATGGCTGGATTTTGCGTGGCCTGTTGGTCAACGCAACCCGGAGCCGCCGCTATCAGTTAGAGCAAGCGGGTATATCCGCGCCTTCGGTATGTCATTAAACTAAGCTGATGGATTTGCGCCAACTCGAGTACTTTGTTCGCGTGGCGGAGCTGGGCAGCTTCACGCGGGCGGCTGTCGCACTCGATGTCGCGCAGCCTGCGCTGAGCCGGCAGGTGCGGCTGCTCGAAGTTGAGTTGCGCCAGAGCCTTCTGACGCGCAATGGCCGGGGCGCCACGCCGACAGAAGCCGGCAAGCTCCTGCTGGAACATGGGCGCGGAATCCTGCATCAGGTCGAACGTGCACGGGAAGAGCTGGGCCGGGTGCGCGGCGCACTGGCTGGACGGGTCGCCATCGGGCTGCCGCCCAGCGTCGCAAAGATGATGGCAGTGCCGCTGGTTCGCGAATTCAGAAAGCGCATGCCGGAGGCATCCATCTCGATTTCAGAGGCGCTGTCCACGGCCAGCCTGGAGTCACTGGTGACAGGCCGGCTGGACATCGCGCTGCTCTACAACGCGGTCGCCGCGCCGGGAATCGAGCTCACCGCGTTGCTGGAAGAGCCGCTGTTCCTGGTGCAGCGCAGCAGCGGCGCCGGCCCAGCGTCCAGAGCCAAACCCATCGCGCTGCGAGAGGTCGCCCAGCTGCCACTCATCATTCCAAGCCGTCCCAACGCCATCCGGATGCAGGTCGAAGCTGAAATGGCGGCGCTGCGTTGCCGCCCGCAAGTGGCGCTGGAGATCGACGGTGTACCCGCCATCCTCGATCTGGTCGAGGACGGGGCAGGGGCAGCCGTGCTGTCACGCAATGCGGTCGCGACGTCGGGGCGCCCCCAGGCATTCTTGTGCCGGCCGATCACAGCGCCCGCTCTGCGCAGCAAGCTGGTGATGGCCATGAGTTCGCAGCGACCGGCGACTCTCACGCAAAAGGCCGTGCTGGAGTTGATCCAGTCGATGGCCGTGAAGCTGCTGTCGCCGCCCTGAGCGGAAGTCCGGCGGGGCGCGCGTTCAAGGGCGGCGCGCGGCGATCAGCAAGTCGGCGTACGCCTGCCAGCTTGCGTCCTTCTCCAGATCCCTGAAAACGCCTGCCGCTGCCTGATCAGCCACCCATTGCTGCTTGTCGGCGATGGCACGGCCCATGAAGGGCTCGAACCCCGCTTCGCGGACGGTGTTGGCTGCTTCGCGCATCTCCTCGGCGCGTCGCTGGCCGTGCTGCACGACACGGCTGAAGAAGTAGGCGCCCTGCTTTTCCCAGTCGATGGACGGGAAAGTCTCGGCAAGCGTCGGCAGCACATGGTCTTCAACCCCGTACTGCCGCGCCGTCGAGTAACTTTCGATGACCAGCGCTTCCAGACCCTTGATCATGATGCTGCGACACATCTTGATGGCAGAGGCCACGCCGAGCTGGTCCGACACGGCCCGCGCATCCATGCCCCAGGCGCGCAGCTGATCGGCAAGCCCGGCCGCGCCCGCGCCACCGAGCAGCATGGGGACCCGGATGCCGTAGGGCGGCACCGAGGTCATCACGCCAGCCTCGACGTAGTGAGCGCCGCGCGCGTCGATGTGCTCCGCAGCCTGTTGCTTGGTGCCGGGTGAGGCTGAGTTCAGGTCCAGAAAGATGGTGCCCGGTCGCAGATACGGAGCGGCCTGTTCTGCGACCACTAAAGTATTCGAGGCAGTGACCGCCGAGATCACCAGGTTGCTGCGCTCGCAAAGAGCCTGCATGGAATCCATGGGCTCGATACCTGACGCGGCCGCATGGCCCCGTTGCCCCTGGCGCGCCTGGGCGTCCGCTAGTTTGAGATCCCAGGCAGCCACCGATTCCACACCCGGTTTTCCCTTGAGGCCCGCCCCGAAGATCTTTCCGACCTCGCCATAGCCGATCAGGCCGATTTGCTTCAATTCCATATTGCTCCCCAGAAGACTGGAAATTAAGACATGTTGCTTCCACCGCATCGCGACGTGATCGTACGGGCATCGGTCGCGGGGGAAGAGGCTACGCACAACTGGGTTAACGACTGGGTTATCGACTGGGTTATCGTTTCGGCAATCTTCGGCGCCGCTGAAGTAACCGGGCGACCGGTGTTTTATGGGATGGCGAACTCTGCGATACCTGTTTATCCACCAGAACTTTCCCGGGCAGTTCAAGCATGTCAGCGCCGCGCTGGCCAGCCGCGGCCATGAGGTGTATGCGCTGGGTGTCAACAAGCCAGGTGAGCCCGTCCCCGGCGTGCGGCATGCGCTGTACCCTGAACCCAAGCTGACCGTGCAGGACACCAGGCACCCGCTCGCGGCGGCCATGGCCGAACTGGACGCGAAAATCGCCCGGGGTGAGGCCGCAGCGCGGGCCATGCATGGCCTGAAGTCCAGCGGCTTCGAACCCGACGTCGTCGTCGTTCATCCGGGATGGGGGGAAGCGCTCTTCGCGCGCGATGCATTCCCCCACGCACGGCTCATTACCTACGCCGAGTATTACTACGGCGGCGAAGGCAGCGACTCGGCGTTCGATCCCGAGTTTTCACGGCCGACACCGGCATCGGCGCAGCGCATCCGGATCAAGAACACGCATCTGCTGCACGCCCTGGATGCCTGCGACGCGGCGCTGGCGCCAACCCGGTTCCAGAAGAGCCGCCATCCGCAATGGGCGCAGGACAGAATTCATGTCATTCATGAGGGCATAGACACCCAGCGGTTCAAACCCGATGCGAATGCAAGCGTTCAGCTGAAGGCGGCTGGCCTGACGCTGCGGCCCGGCGACGAGGTGGTGACGTTCGTGGTGCGCCAGCTCGAGCCGTATCGCGGCTATCACATCTTGATGCGTGCATTGCCCCTGCTGCAGAAGCTGCGGCCCAGCGCCCGCGTGGTGCTGGTGGGCGGTGATGGGGCGAGCTACGGCAGTGCGCCACCACCGGGCAAGACCTGGAAAGAGATCTTCCTGGCCGAGGTTGCGGGCCGACTCGACATGAGCCGCATCCATTTTGTGGGCCGGGTGCCGCACACGGCTCTGACCCAGTTGATGCAGGTGTCTGCGGTGCATGTGTACCTGACCTATCCCTTCGTGCTGTCGTGGTCAATGCTCGAGGCCATGAGCATCGGCTGCCTGGTCGTCGGGTCAGACACGGCGCCGGTGCGCGAGGTGCTGGCGCATGGCCGCAACGGTCTTTTGACCGACTTTTTCGATCACGAGGCGCTTGCGCACTGCGTAGCAGACGCACTCGAGCGCGGAGCAGAACTCGCGCCCCTGCGGGTTGCAGCGCGTCAGACGATCGTCGATGCCTACGACCTGTCCACGCATTGCCTGCCCGCACAGCTGGCTCTGCTGGAGACTCCGCCTCATCGCGGCACAGCCCTGCAAACTGCGTCCGCGACCTGATATACTTGCGGGCTCAGCGGCTGTAGCTCAGTTGGATAGAGTACTTGGCTACGAACCAAGGGGTCGTGGGTTCAATTCCTGCCAGCCGCACCAAACATTTCCCCCCGTAATCGAGAGGTTCCGGGGGGTTTCTTTTGGGGCGCCAGAGGATCTGCGGGGCGATGAGACCATCGTCTGTTGGCTTTGTTTGCCAGCGACCTAGCATGGGTCAATGCTTCTCACCGATCACGATTCCCAATTGGCGGCGCCGCTGGCCCGGGCGCCCAGCGGCGGCTTCACCTTGGATCTGGTTTTTAGCGGCCTCACGACCGTCATGCTCACCCTCGCGGTTGACGGGTTTGCGGGCGGGCTGGGCGCCAAGGCTCTGCTGGCGGTGGCCTTGGTGATCGCCGCACCTCTGGCGCTGTTGGCTGTAACCCTCGACGGTGCGCGTGAACCTCGAGGCTGAGCGTCCGACTCAGGCAGCCTGTGCCTGCGTCTGCGCCACCCGATAACACTGGTGCGCGCAGTAATCGACGAGAGCGTCTATCTCGGTTGACTTGTCAAACACCGCATCCACACCCAGTTGCGCGCAACGCTTGCGCACGCTCGGATTAATGTAGTTGCTGAACACCACGATCTTCTGGGTGGGACGCTCTCGCTTGACGCATTGAGCCACATGCATGCCGCTACCCTGCTTGAGAAACAGGTCCACGATCAGCACATCCCATTCGCCGCCGTGGGATTCAATCCATCGCAGTGCCTCGCCCTCGGTCGCGCAGGTTCCCATGACCTTCACGCAGGTCAGTTCCTCGAGCGTACCTATGAGGTTCTCGCGGATGGTGGGATTGTCTTCAATGACAAAGGCTTGCAGGTGCACGGGAACTCGAATGGGCATATTGGGGTTGGGATAACAATGATGCGACTCTCAAACCTGTTGTTACAGGGGGACGATCTCCCCAATGCCGGTAGGACGATGCCTACTCACCGATGACCTTGTTGCAACTACGATCGCTGACATGAAGACTGGTCATGAAATCGAGAACTCAAACAACAAAGATGTCGAGAGTGCCGCATCGCTACTCGCACTGGTTGAGCAGACAGCCAATGTGGGCGTCTGGTCACTCGACATTGCCAGTGGCAAGCTGGTGTGGTCCGCGCAACTTGCCCTGATCCATGATGCGCCGGCCGACTGGCAGCCGGGGCTCGAAGAATCCTTCAACCTCTACGCGCCCGAGTGGCGAAATCGCATCCGCGCCCTGGTCGATGCGTGCGCAACCCAAGGCGAGGCTTTCGATGACGAGATGCAGATCGTCACCAAGCTGGGCCGTCGTTCCTGGGTCCGCACGATCGGTCAGGCGGTCCGTAACCCGTCCGGAGAGGTGGTCCGGGTCGAAGGTGCCGTGCGGGAGATCGCCCCGCATACCCATCGGACCGGAACACTGCTGCGCCATACAGTCAGCATGGGCGGCGCAATGGGAAGCGGTGAGCCTTTCACCACCATCGACAAACAGGGGCGACTCACCTATGTCAACGAACAGGCGCAAGCGCTGCTCGGGCACCCGGCTGCCGAGCTGATCGGAAGACCCATCTGGAGTTTTTTCCAGAAGTCCGTGCGCATGCGCCTGGAAGAGCGCATGAGCGAGGCCTTGCGGACCGGCACGCATCTGGAAGCCGAGGAACTCGATGCGCAGCTTTCCAGGCGCATCGAGATGCGGTGCTTTCCGTTTGGTGCCGGCCAGGCAGTGCATCTGCGCGATGTCACCGAGCGGCATGGCTCGCAGGAGCATCTGAGGCTTTTGCAAAGCAGCATCGCGCGTCTCAACGACATCGTGATCATCACGGAGGCAGGTCCGTTCAGCGAGCCCGGCCCCCGCATCGTGTTCGTCAATGAAGCGTTCGAGCGCCGTACCGGTTATCTCCCGGAAGAAGTGCTGGGCCGTACGCCGAGACTGCTGCAAGGTGAGGGCACGCAGCGCAAGGAGCTCAACAAGTTGCGTGCGGCAATGGAGCAGTGGCGGCCCGCGCGTGTGGACCTGATCAACTACACCAAGGCGGGCGAGGCTTATTGGGTGGACCTTGAAGTTTCCCCCGTCTGGGACGAAGCGCGCAAGCTGACGCACTGGGTCGCCGTGGGCCGCGACATCACCGAGCGCAAGACGGCCGAAGAAAAGATCCAGCGCCTTGCGTTCTACGACCCCCTGACCCGCCTGCCCAACCGGCAACTGCTCCTGGAGCGCCTTCAGCGCGTTCTCACCGATGGGGAGCAGCGGCGCGAAGGGGCACTGATGTTCATCGACCTGGATAACTTCAAGGTGCTCAACGACACACTGGGTCATGCCAAGGGCGATGAGCTCCTGCAGCAGGTGGCCGAGCGATTGCGCTCCTGTGTCTCATCGGGCGACACCGTGGCCCGGCTCGGTGGTGACGAATTCGTGATCCTGATCGAGAACAGCAGCCGCAAGCCCCTGGAGCCGGTTGCCGCCTCCAAGATCGTGAGCGAGCGCGTGCTCGCCAGGCTGGGCGAGCCGTACCTGCTATCGGGCTATCTGCACCACAGCACGTGCAGCATTGGCGTCACGCTTTTTGGCAGCGTTCCGTGCGACATGAGCGAGCTGCTCAAGCAGGCTGACCTGGCGATGTACCAGGCCAAGAACGCCGGGCGCAATGCCGTCCGATTTTTTGACCCCCAGATGCAGGCGAATGCCACTGCACACGCCTCGATGGCCATGGACCTGCGGCAGGCGTGGCGAGAAGGCCAGTTCCTGCTGGACTACCAGCCGCAAGTGGGTGCCGACGGTCGCATGACCGGGGTGGAGGCGCTGCTTCGCTGGAAGCATCCGGACCGCAACATGGTGCCGCCTTCGCATTTCATTCCCGCGGCTGAAGAGACGTCGCTGATCGTGCCGATCGGCCGGTGGGTGCTTGACATGGCCTGCGACCAGCTTGCGCTCTGGGCGCAGAACCCCTCGCGCAGCCACCTGAGCATTGCGATCAATGTCAGCGTGCGCCAGTTTCGCGATCCCGACTTTGTGGACCAGGTGATGGGGGCGATCGAGCGTTCGAAGATCGCGCCCCACAAGCTCAAGCTCGAGCTGACCGAAAGCCTGCTGGCCGATGGAATCGAGGTGACCGTCGCGAAGATGGGAAGCCTCAAGGCCATGGGCGTCACGCTCTCGCTCGATGACTTCGGCATGGGTTACTCGTCGCTCTCCTATCTCAAGCGCCTGCCACTCGATCAGTTGAAGATAGACCGTGAGTTTGTCAAGGACATCCTGACCGACGCCAATGATGCGGCGATCGCGCGAACCATCATCGGGCTGGCACAGAGCCTGGGACTGGGTGTGGTTGCGGAAGGGGTTGAAACCGAAGCGCAGCGCGAATACCTCGCGCAGCAGGGCTGCTTCGAATATCAGGGCTATCTCTTCAGCAAGCCCCTGCCCATCGAAGAGCTGGAAACATTCATGGCCGGGCTGGAGTCCGGCAATTTGACGATCGACGCTGAAGTCGCCTAGACCGGCGCAATCTGCAGGGGAGTGTCAGTCACGGCTCGCGGCATCCGCAGCACGATGGTGTCGGGTTCGCGGATCATTTCGACCGATTCTGCATCGGCCAGGGCAATGACATCGCTCCACTGCAGCTGCCGGTAGCCCGGCTCGTAGGCCAAAGCTTCATAGCCATCTGTACGTGGAGCAACGCGAATCGTGATTTGCGCAAGGCCATCGACCACCACGCACCGGATGGACACCACGCACGGTCCGCCAGCCGCGTCGGTAAGGGTGATCAGGGATGCGATGAGCAAGTTGCGCAGCGCAACGGTGGAAACCTGGAACGGTGCGTCGGTGACATCCTTTTCGACCAGGAAACCCCTGAAGTTGAAATTGCTCGCAAGCAGGGCGACGCAGTCGTCGATGCCGGTGGCCAGCCGAACGGCTTCGTCGTCCTGAGGCTGGATCCAGGCGGCCACCTTCAGGCAGTTGGCAACGGCGTCGCGCGCAAGGCGGTTGAGCTTGAAAATGCTCGTTCGAAATTCTTCGGGGGCGGGCGATCCCCGCTCGAGTCGGGCGTTGAGCACCTCGGCCATCATCGCAATGGCCTGCAGGTTCACCACCATGTCGTGCTTGAGCGCAGGACCGAGGCGGCGCAGCACCCCGTAGCGTGCGGACTCTACCGCCGCATGCTGGGTCGTTGCGTCATTTGCTCCTTCAGCAACCATCACTTTTACATCCCCAAAATTACAACAGGCAGATGTTGCACTGTCGCGCCAAAAAGATCGCAGGCAGCGTGCCCATGAGCCTGTAGGAAAAAGCCGCCGGCGCTATCCTAGTGATCATGAGCAAGGCATTCACCCGGGAAACGGACCCAAGCGACGACGAAGAAGAACAAGCCGGTGCGCCCGTCATTCCCCCAGGGGCAAGGAACTACATCACACCCGCAGGATACACGCGCTTGCGCGATGAGTTGCTGCAGCTGATTGATGAAGAGCGTCCCAAGGTGGTGGAAGTGGTGCACTGGGCTGCGAGCAACGGCGACCGGTCGGAAAACGGAGACTACATCTATGGCAAGAAACGGCTGCGTGAAATCGATCGACGCATCCGGTTTCTCACCCGCAGGCTCGAAATCGCCGAGATCGCCGATCCCGCGCTTCATCACGGTGGCGACCAGGTTTTTTTCGGCGCGACCGTGACCTATGCCGACGAGGCAGGGCACGAGCGCACCATCACGATCATGGGAATCGATGAAGCCGACACCCTCGCCGGCCAGGTGAGCTGGGTGTCACCGATTGCCCGCGCGCTCATCAAGGCGCGTGAAGGCGACGTGGTGAAGCTGACAACCCCGCTAGGGGTTCAGGAAGTCGAGGTGCTGAAGGTGGCGTACCCGGCGCCCCTTTCGGCTTAGCGGTCCGGGCTCAACCCCGGACGTACGCGCTGCACCTTCATCACGGACGACGTACGCTTGAGGATTCGCAGGGCGGCATCGAGATGGGATTTGTCGCGCACCGCGATGATCAGGCGCAGGTCGGCGGCGTCCTGGGGTTTTTCATCTCCCATGTCCACGTGGGTGATGTCAGCCTCGGCGCTCGCCAGCGAAGTCGCCACGCGGGCCAGCGCACCCTTGCCGTTCACCACGGTGACCAGCACCGCCGTCTCGAACGGCCGTACCGGTTCATCGGACCATTCGACACTGATGAAGCGCTCGCTATCCTTGTGCTGCAGACGCCTGGCCACGGCGCAGTCATCGCAGTGCACAACCAGGCCTTCACCGCGCCCGAGGTAGCCGACGATCGCATCGCCGGGCACTGGCCTGCAACAGCTGGCGAACTTGACTGAAGCGTTCTCGCTGCCGTCCAGCACGACCTCACCCTGCGACACGTTCTCGTGCGCGGTGTAGCGTTCGCGGGTGAGGAGCAGGGCGTCGGGCTTCTCGCCCCTCTCGGACAGCATGGTGACCAATCGCTTGGCGACGATGGTGGCGATGCGCTTGCCCAGCCCGACGTCGGTGAGCAGTTCGGCACGCGTGCGATTGCCCGTGAAGCGGAGCAGCTTTTCCCAGAGTGCGTGGTGTTCCTCGTCCTCGGCAGGCAGCTTTTCCATGCCTTCGGCACGCAGAGCCTGCGTCAGCAGTTTTTCGCCCAGGTCCTGCGACTCGACCTGCGCCAGTGTCTTGAGGTGATGCCGGATCTTGGAGCGTGCGCGGCCGGTGCGAACAAATCCGAGCCAGGCGGGATTGGGTGTCGAAACCGGTGCAGTCACCACTTCAACGACGTCGCCGTTCTTCAGCTCCGTGCGAAGCGGCACCTGTACCCCGTTGATACGGGCTGCCACCGTGCGGTCGCCGATGTTGCTGTGAATGGAATAGGCGAAATCCACGACCGTCGCACCGCGCGGCAGCGCCATGATCTGGCTCTTGGGCGTGAACACATAGACGGCGTCGGGAAACAGGTCGATCTTGACGTGATCCCAGAACTCGGCTGCGTCGCGGGTTTCGTGCTGGATGTCCAGCAGCGACTGAAGCCACTTCGTTCCCAGCCGGTCCGCGTTGTCACCTTCCTGGTCGTTCGCCTTGTAAAGCCAGTGCGCCGCGACACCCGACTCCGCGACCAGATGCATCGCTTCGGTGCGCATCTGGAACTCGACGTTCACGCCCGAGGGGCCTACCAGTGTGGTGTGAAGCGACTGGTAGCCGTTGACCTTGGGAATGGCGATGTGATCCTTGAACTTGCCCGGCACCGGTTTGTACATCTGGTGGAGCATGCCCATCGCCGTGTAGCAGTCCACCACCGATGGCACGATCACCCGAAAGCCGTAAATGTCGGTGACCTGGGCGAACGAGAGGTGCTTTTCGTCCATTTTCCGGTAGATCGAGTACAGCGTCTTTTCGCGACCTTCGATGCGCATGCCCAGCCCGGCTTCGTGGAACGCCGCCTGCACCTCGCGTTCCACTTTCTGGATCAGGTCCCGGCGGCGATTGCGTGCCTTGGTTACCGCCTTGGCCAGAATCGCGTAGCGCCATGGCTTGAGGTGCCTGAACGCCAGTTCCTGCAGTTCGCGATAGGTCTGGTTCAGGCCCAGCCGGTGCGCAATCGGTGCATAGATCTCCAGTGTTTCGGAGGAAATGCGGGTCCACTTCTCGCGCGGCACGTCTTCGAGCGTGCGCATGTTGTGCGTGCGGTCCGCCAGCTTGATGAGGATGACGCGCACATCGCGCGCCATCGCCAGCAGCATCTTGCGAAACGATTCGGCCTGGTTTTCTTCACGGGTGTTGAACTGCAGCTTGTCCAGCTTGGTCAGGCCATCGACCAGATCCGCCACCGGCGAGCCGAAGCGCTCGATCAGCTGGGGCTTGGTGACGCCGCAGTCCTCGATGGCATCGTGCAGCAGCGCTGCCATGAGCGCCTGCGCATCGAGCTTC
>JAZKFD010000309.1:0-20842 GCA_040386635.1 Pseudomonadota bacterium | reverse complement strand
GAGATCATAAATGCCCCCTGCCTCGATCATCTTCCTACCTTGAACGTAATCCTTGACCGCGTTGACACAATCGAGGGCCCGCACTGTGCCGTTCTTCAGGTAAACAATCGAGAAGCTGCGATCTTCCATCCTGCCACGCAGGATTGCCTGATCGTATCCGGTATTCAGTCCGACGGTCTGCAGCCTGAGGTCGTACTGGTTGGACCAGAACCAGGGGAGCGCAACGTAAGGTTGGTCGACGCCGCAAATGGATTTGGCAACGGTGATCGCCATGTCATTTGCATTTTGCACGCTCTCGACCCGTATCATGGCGCCATCGGCATGGCGGCAAGCGAAGGCAGCACAATCGCCGATTGCGTAAATCCCCGGCAATGAAGTGCGGCACACTTCGTCAATCTCGACCCCGTTACCGCATAGGGCGCCTGCTGCTTGCAGAGCGGCAATAGCGGGGATGACACCGATACCAACGATAGCGATCTCTGCTGGTATCACTTCGCCTGAAGCCAGTTCCACTCCCGTAACTTGTCCGTTCGCGCCAACCAGGCGCTCGACCGATGTGTCAGTGAGAAGTTCCACGCCGCGGGCACGGTGCTCAGCTTCGTAAAAAGCAGACAACTGCGGGCCTGCGACCCTCGCCAACACGCGATCGAGTGCTTCGATAACGGTCACGCGACATCCCAACTTGACCAGTACTGCGGCAGCCTCAAGGCCAATATAGCCCCCACCGATCACAACAACCTGCTTGCGCCCGGCGTCCAGTTCCGCAGCAAGCCGATCAACGTCCGGTCTGTTGCGGATTGAGTGGACGCCGGCCAGTTCCGCGCCTTCACAAGTCAGCTTTCGGGCGTCGCCCCCCGTAGCCCAGATAAGCTTGTCGTATCGTACGGCGCCGCCATCGCTGAGGCGAAGCATTCTGTTTCCTGGTTCAACCTCCACCACCTCGGTGGACAACAGAATTTCAATCTTCTTTTCAGCCCAAAATTGTGAAGGCCTAATATACAGCCGTTCAAACGGCTTCTCCTTCGCGAGATACTCCTTGGACAGCGGGGGGCGTTCGTAGGGTGGTTCTGCTTCGCGGCCGATCATCAGGATCGTGCCGGCAAAGCCTTGTTGTCGCAGCGCGATCGCGGCGGCAGCCCCGCCGTGACCGGCGCCGACAATCACCACGTCGAAAATTCGCTCAGTCATTTGGTCCGTCCTCCGTATCGATCACGACAGAAAGGCCCTCCCCCGTTGCATGCCGTTCAACGCCTTACGGTCCACGGAGGCAGCCATGGGCAGGAATTGCGGCTAATCTTCAGGGGCGATCCTCACATTGAGCCCGGCAAGTTCTGTCGTCATGGGAATTTGGCATGAAAGCCGCGACGCTTGGGCCCGGTGCTCGGAGCTATCGAGCAGGTCGTTCTCGTCGTCGGTCATAGGGGGAAGGTGATCCGCGAATGATGGATCGACAAATACGTGACACGTAGCGCAAGATGCACAGCCCCCGCAAAGTGCGAGAAGCTCATCCAAGCCTGCGTCGCGGATTGTCTCCATAAGAGTCAGCCCGTCCTGGATTTCCAGGTGGTATTTGTCGCCGTTGCGAGCAGTAACGTGGACAAGGGCCATCAGAACACCACGACCGAACGGATGCTGGTGCCTGCGTGCATCAGATCGAAAGCGGTGTTGATTTCCTCCAGCCCCATCACGTGGGTGATCATCGGATCGATCTGGATCTTGCCGGTCATGTACATGTCGACGATCTTGGGCACATCGGTGCGGCCCTTGGCCCCGCCGAATGCCGTGCCGCGCCAGTTGCGCCCGGTCACCAGCTGGAACGGGCGGGTGCTGATTTCCTTGCCCGCTTCGGCCACGCCGATGATGATCGAGGTGCCCCAGCCACGATGGCAGGCTTCCAGCGCGGTGCGCATCACTTCGGTATTGCCGGTGGCATCGAAGGTATAGTCGGCGCCGCCATCGGTCATGGCGACGATGGCCGCGACGGTTTCCTCGCGGCTCATCCCGCGCGAATTGAGGAATTCGGTCATGCCGAAGCGGCGGCCCCATTCCTCGCGGTCAGGGTTAATGTCCACGCCGATGATCTTGCCCGCGCCCGCCAGCCGCGCGCCCTGGATCACGTTGAGGCCGATACCGCCGAGGCCGAACACCACCACATTGTCACCCACTTGCACCTTGGCCGTGTTGGTCACCGCGCCCACGCCCGTGGTCACTCCGCAGCCGATATAGCAGGCCGATTGGAACGGGGCGTCTTCACGGATCTTCGCCACGGCGATTTCCGGCAGCACGGTGAAGTTCGAGAAGGTCGAACAGCCCATGTAGTGGAAGATCGTCTGGCCCTTGTAGGAAAAGCGGCTGGTGCCATCGGGCATCAGCCCCTTGCCCTGCGTGGCGCGGATTGCGGTGCACAGGTTGGTCTTGCCGGACAGGCACGACTTACACTGGCGGCATTCCGGCGTGTACAGCGGGATCACATGGTCGCCCGGCTTGACGCTGGTGACCCCCGGGCCGACCTCGCGCACCACGCCGGCGCCTTCGTGGCCCAGCACCGAGGGGAAGATCCCCTCACTGTCGAATCCGTCCAGCGTATAGGCATCGGTGTGGCAGATGCCGGTGGCCATGATTTCCACCAGCACCTCGCCCGCCTTGGGGCCTTCGAGGTCAAGCTCGACGATTTCGAGCGGTTTCTTCGCCTCGAAGGCAACGGCGGCGCGGGTCTTCATTTCAGAAGCTGACCTCAGCACGCACCCCATATGTGCGCGGCGAGCCTACGCTCGATACCACAACCCCCGGTGAGTAAGGCGATTGCTGAGCACCCGTGTACACAGCTTCATCCGTCAGGTTCCTGCCGAATGCCGTCAACCTGAAGCCAGTGCTGGCTTCGTAGGAGATCGATGCATCCACCGTCGCGTATCCATCTGCGCGTTCAATAGTCAGGAAATCCGCTGCCAACCACCGGGCTGACGCGAACACCAGATCGACATTTGCCTCGATCTCCCCGCCACCAGCCAATCCGAACCGGTGAGAGTAGCCCGCCACGCCTGACCATTTTGGCGACCGGGTTACCTGATTGCCAGAACAATCCACGGTCACCACTGGCCCAGCAGGTCCGATGATGGTGGTCGGAAGAACCGCACAGCCGGTGCTGCCAGGGAAGAGGAACGCCGCATTCTGGAGGAACGAGAATTCGTCATACCGAGAGTGAGCGAATTCCAATCCGGCGTGGAACGTGCCATCCCGGAACGGCATGAAGACGATGTCCGCGCTGGCGCCATAAATCGTTGCATTGCCAGCATTTTCAAAGGAAAGGCCCACCACACCCCGGCCGCTCAGCGCAACGTGTGCTTCCTGGTGATTGCGATAGTCCCAGTAAAACCCCTCGACGTTAAATTGCAGGCGGCGATCAAAGAAAGTGTTCTTGAGGCCGACCTCGAATGCGGTCAGCTTTTCGGGTTCGAAGCTGGAGGCCTGGTTGCTTCCCGGTGCGGCGGTCAATGCACCGAGCTGGTTGAAGCCGCCCGCCTTGAAGCCCGAACTTGCCGTAGCGAAGAACAAGCTATCTTCAAAAACATCTGCCTCGATCCCGACCTTCCACGAGACATTCGAGAATGTCCGGACACCTTCATATTGTTCAAGCAAACAGGTCGTTGCCGGATTTGGCGGCAGGCACGGCGGTGCCAGGATGGTGGCCCCGGCGAAGGTCGGATTGATCGCATAGGTCGCACCATCGGTCAGACTGCGACGGTCGCTGGTGTAGCGCACGCCGCCGATGACGCGGAAGGAATCTGCCAAGCTCAGCGTTGCCTGCCCGAAGGCTGCATAGCTGCGCGTATCCAGATTGGACACCTGCCCCACGTCCTGGATCAACCCGGCATAAACCCGGTTTTGCACGAACTGGCTCTCATCGTAGTAGTAGGCACCAGCAACCCAGTTGAGCTGATCGGTATTGTTGGAAAGCCGGACTTCCAGCGAGGTCTGGTGCGAAGTTTCGGGGCGTTCGGGGAAATTGCCGAATGCGGCGCCGGTATCGAACAGGAAGGTCGGCATCACGGCGTTGCGCATACTTGCATCGCGATAGGCCGGGAGGATCGTCAGTTCGGCAAATCCCAGATTCCAGTTCGCCTCTGCCGAGACATTCCAGAATTGGAGATCCTGCACCGCATCGGCCGGTGAAGGCGCTGTCACCGAACCGGGCGGTAGGGCGAAGAACTGGTTGGCTTCGATAAAGGCTCGCGCTTGCGGACTGGTCGCGTCAAGAAACGCGTCAGTGTTCGGCAGCCGGTTGAGCAGCACAAATCCTGCGCCATTGCCACCAACGTGCCCATAACTCCCACTGAGCAGCAGAGAGAAGTCGGCTGATGGTTCCCAATAGGCCTTCAGGCGGGCCGACTGATGTTCGTCATCCGAAAAACCCTCGCTGGTGTAGCCGCCTTTCGAGACAATCTGCCCCGATGCCCGCAGTGCCAGCGAATCCGACACGGGGACGTTGACGGCCGCTTCAAAAACCTGGGAATTGAAGTTGGCGAGCTCGGCGGAAAAATCGCCGCTGAAAACGCCAAGCTCGGGTCTGGCAGAAATCAAGTTGATCGCGCCGCCCGATGCATTGCGTCCATACAAGGTGCCTTGCGGCCCCTTGAGCACCTCGACACGTTCAATATCGTAAAATTCGCTGACCAGCGATTGCGACCGGCCAACGTAAACTCCATCGACATTGAACGCGACGGCAGGATTGCTGATCGCGGTCGATCCGAAATCGCCGACCCCGCGAATATAGACCTGCGTTGTCGGGCCGACATTGCCGATCTGAACGCCGGGCAGGATACTCATGAGGGCCTGCGGCTGGGTCACTCCAGCACGATCCAGGCGGTCAGCAGAAATCACGTCAACAACCAGCGACGAATCCTGAAGTGATTCTTCGCGGCGCTGGGCGGTCACCGTGATAACCGCGATGCCGCTGTCACTTTGATCCACTGCAGTATCTGCCGGCGCGCCTGGAACGGTTGTTTGAGCCATTGCAGATGTGGCGGAAAATTGAGCGAAAGCGCTAATGGCAAGCAGGCTGCAAGTAGCCTTGAGTTTCTTGTTACAGGTCATGTTGATCCTCCCAAATATGTATTTTATCGGCACCTTATGCTGGGGCCTGATCTGTGAAGCATGATCGCGATCAGTAAGGTCCGTCCGAGGTGACGACAGGGTTGGAAAGGCGGCCCAGACCTGCCACTTCGACCGCGACGGAGCCGTGGTGATTGACCAGATTGGCTTTGGTGATGCCGGGGATTGCCGGTTGCTCTGCATCGTCCAGATCGCCGCCCACGGCAGTGCCCATCGAAACAACGTCGCCGGGCAGTAGCGTCATGGTCCGGCTGACGTGTGACAGGGCGTTCGCAACGCTCCACACGTAATTGCGGGTATTATCCGACGCCACAAGTTGGTCACCCAGCCAGCAACGGATGTCGAGATTGTCTGGGTCGGCAATTTCATCGCGCGTCACTATGCATGGCCCCAACGGAGCAAACCCATCACTGCCCTTGTAACGCCCTGGGTAAGTGGTGTGGCCTTCACCGGCGATCGGCTCTCCACCATCGGGATTGGGTCGAAAATAGCGGAAGGTGAAGGAATCCTCGTCGCGCATCCCGACCGAGGTGACATCGTTCATAATGGTATAGCCGAACACCGCATCGATCGCCTCGTCCGGCGTTGCATCCTTGATCCTGCTGCCGATGATGACGGCCAGCTCCGGCTCCGGATGGGTCAGCCCATAGGAGCGACGCAGGTTGATCGGCTGTTCATGACCGACCAGCGCCGTCTGGGTTTTGACGAAAAACGCCGGGTGGTCGGTGGGCGCACGCAGCTTGACGGCATCGAGCGCGCGATTGTTCAGCGCGATGCATACGATCTTGGATGGGGCGGTGACAGGCGGCAGCCAATTGACCTGCTCGAGGTCTATCCTGGGGAAGGCTGCCGTGTTGCCGGTCGCGAGCCTGACGCGCAGGCTATCGAGCGCGGCTGACCCATTCCGGATCAGGCCAATCATATCATCATCAGCACCCGAGCCGATGATCGACCGGACGAAGTCGGTTACATCGACCCACTCATTGTCACAGGGTGTGCAAAGGCGTGCTTCGCCATTGCGGCTAACCGTGGCTAATCTCAACTGACGTCCTCCAGAAAAGCGAGCGCATGGCGGAGGAAATCCGCGTTTGCTGGCAAGGAAAGGTGATCGACGCCCGGCAGGGTCACGGGCTGCACTTTCGGCAAGGCCGCCGTCAGCGCGCTATCCGGATTGGCAATCGGGTCCGCTTCGCCGTTCACCAGCAGCACTGGCGCGGTCACCCGGCTGATGCGTTCGGTATCGAGCACGGGATTGGGCGAGCGGCGCAGGATCGCTGCAATCGCCAGCAGATCAACGCCGCTGGCGATGCAAGAAGCATAGAAGGATTGCAGCGGCGGCGGCGATTCAAGGCCCACACCCGTTACGAGTGCAGCAGCGCTGGCCTCGCCCGATTTCTCCGGAGCAAAGGCATTGTCGCCCACGCCGCCGATCACCAGCCTGCCGACACGATCAGGCGCGCGGGCAGCAATTTCGAGCAGCAATTTGCCGCCAAGCGAAAATCCGATCCCGTCAAACTGCGGCGGCAGGTCTGCCAGCACCGCACCGGCCAGATCGGCATAGGCTGCGGGATCGTGCAAAGCACCAACGCCGTGCCCCGGCAGGGTGACAGGCAGTACGGTTCGGCCAGTAGCGGCGAGCTGCTCAACCCAGCCGGTGCGGACGTAGGTTTCGGCGGCAGAACCGCCGCAGCCATGCAGCAGCACGATTGGGAGGAGGGCTGGCTTTGCCACGTTAGGCGCCCGCCTGAGGCGAAGAGGCATGGATCATGCCCGCGCCCACACCGATTGGCGTGTCGTGCGCGTAGAAATCCAGTGTCGGCACGCCTGCCCCGGCAGCTCTGGCGGCAGCAATAGCCGCGATCCACTGGCGGATTTCGCCCGCACCGCTGCCCGCTTCCTCGATGAAATCGGCATCGCGCCAGTCATCAAGTGCAGTCAGATCCTCGCCTGTAATCGCGGCGAGAAAGCGCTTGTCCCAGTCAGGATTGAGCTTGCCCGTGACATGGCTGCCATCCGCCACCGGTCCGGCGAGTTCGACCATCACGGCCTGAATATCGCCCAGCCAGGAATCTATCGTGATGTCGCCCTGGGTTCCGCCATGCACGATGAAATCGCGGATCGTCTGGTTGGGCGCGGTATCGAATTGCGGGAAGATCATCGACGTTTCGTGCGACAGCCCGCCCGATCCAAGAATGGCCACCCGCTTGCCCAGACCGGCAGCGAATTGGCCAATCGCCTCCCCGATCTGGCGGCACCGGCGCAGCGTTGGGCGCGGATGACACAGCGCATTGATATGGAACGGGATAATCGGCCGAGCATCTATCGCGCCAAGGAAATTGTGCAGCACATTGCTGAACCCGTGATCGACGCTCATCGCGTAAGAGGTGGCGATATCGAAATCATGCTCGACCAGATATTCAGCGCAGGCGAGCGCCAGATCGCTGGCGACATTCAGCTTGCCGGGATAGCCGCCGGTATCGGCCATCGCCTCTGCTTCCATGCCGATCAGGACCGATGGCATCAGCTTGAGATGCAAGGCATCATAATGATCCGCACCGAACACGATCACCAGTTCGGGATCGAAGGCGCGGAATTGCGCGACCAGCGCATCGTAGGCGTGCCAGAAATCAGGCAGCAGTTTCCGATCCTGCAACTTAACGAACGGCACATGCGGAACGCAGGCGACAAACACGCTGGAAGCTGCGGGAACTGCACTGACCCCGTTTGATGCGTTCAACATTGGTCTTTCCTTGTTGCTTCTGGTGTCGGCGCAGCAGGATCGCGCGCGAAAGCGGGCGCTTCAGGTCCAGCAAAAACGGAATCGGCCACACGCCGCTCGAACCGCCAAATATTGCCCGGCAAGCGCACGCAAACATCGTCGAAGTCCGCCACCGATGGCGGCGATGCAGTGATTGGCAAGGCACCGTGTCCCGCCATGGCAAGGACGACACATTTCGTCGCCATCCGATCATTCGCCATAGCGCGCAGTTGCAACTGGGACGCGATGTGCCGCGTGACCCGCCCGGTCGCAGCTTGGGCAGCGTGACGCCGGCGGAAAAATGCTGCAATCTCAGCCCGCCCCGAAAGTGTCAGATTGCCGAGGATGAACAGCGCATCGTCGCTGAAGAGGTCTTCAGGCAGTCCAGCGTCGGTGCCATCCGTGCGCGCCCAATATGCGGCGTGCAGCGCGTGAATCGCGGCCGCGTCATCGCTCGTAAAAGAGCACTGCGGCGATCGCTGATCTGCCTGGGTAGCGCCCGGCCCGTTCATATCATCCCATCCCTAGAATATACTATTAGTCGTATCGACTTTATGTCATTTCGACATAGCGCAGATGACTGGAGTGTCAAGCCCGGTCAAGAGCGCAAGCGGTGCGGAATTTTATGCAGGACATCGCCGCGCGGAAGCGGCGCGCCAGCCGCGTCTCAGGCGGCTGGCACCAGTTTGCTTTCGCGTTCCGCCTTGATCATCTTGTCGGTCAAACGGTGGAACAAGGTGATGCCCTTGTCCGCGCTGGTCGGCATGATCTGGGCTCCCGGGCTTTGCGCGATAATCCGCGATTGCGCTTCGATGAAAGCCTGATCTTCGGCAAAGGCAGTGAATGCCAGTTCGAGGAACGCATCACGCCCGGCCTCGGTGCCGCCATCCACGTGAGGACCGAAAGTGAAGAAATAGCGCGCAGTACCATCTGTCATCGGGGTAATGGCGTGCGCGGAATAGCTGTTCTGGATCCAGACCGCATCTTCCGGCGGGGTCTTCATGCCGAACTCCTCGGCCATACCAACCGGAAAAGTCTTGGTTGTCAGGATCAAAATCCCGGGCACCAGGAAATCATAGGTAAACCACTGATCCGAGCGCTGGTCGCCGAACAGGGGTGGCTGATCCAGCACCCACCGGTCGGCTCGAACGCCGAGTGACAGCGGGGTAAACACCGGGCGCGTTTCGCCCCATGTTTCGGTGGAATTGAAGCTGGTCGGGTGGACATAGCCCAGATGCGAGAAATCAAGCAGGTTATCCCAGATGAGATAGGCCTGCGCCTGATAGTCGATGTCGCCCTTGCCCAGCAGATAAGTGCCTTCATCGGGTCCGATAATCGGCGGGATCAGAGCCTCATCAACCGCGTCTGCGTCGCCCATCCACACCCAGATCCAGCCGTGCCGCTCGATCACCGGATAGCTGCGAACCCTGGAATTGATGGGAATCAGGTCTTGGCCGGGAATTTCGCTGCACGATCCGTCGCGCTCAAACTTGAGGCCGTGATACATGCAGCGGATCGATTCTCCTTCACAACGCCCCAGCGACAAAGGCGCCAAGCGATGCGAACAGCGATCCGCCAGAGCAACTACATTGCCGGATTGCGTACGAAAGATGACGATCGGATCATTGAGGATCTGCATCGCCAGGGGCACCCCAACCTCGAGCTTGTGCGACCAGCTGCCAACGTACCACGCGTTCCGAATGTAAGTCATGATCCACTCCCACAGCCGCGGCGCTTTACCGCTGGCCACATACGAATATGTCCGACTTTCAGTCATAGTGACTAAATGTCATTACGACATCTAGCTTGCATGGAAGAGCTGGTCAAGGGCCTGCATGTAACTTCGCCCGCTGCGCAAGAACGTTCAGGACAGCTCCATATCTGTCCGCTTAGGGGAGTTCGGCCCAATAGTTCACCGGACTGACGCCCTGATCGCTGCGCAGCGACTGAAGAACCGGCAATGGCTCCTGCGCGACGGATTTCGCCAAACCCATCTCCACACCTAACCCTAAAAGAATGCTCTCGGCCATTTTTTCGGGATAGGCCGACGTCGCCCGGGCATAAAGAATGTCGAGCGTTCCGCCGAGACAGGCGCCGAGCAACAGGGCCTTGCCCATCTCGGCCTCGCTCAGGCCAAACTCGCCCGAGGCAATTCCTTCTTCGATTGTTGCCTTCGCTCTTGCCGAAACGTCTGGCCCGAAAATTTCCCGGCCCATGCTGGTGTGAACCATTGCCCAGCCCCAGCGGGGGTTTTCAATGGCAGCGCGAAGGTAATAGCGAACCGCAGCAGAGGCGCGTGCGGCCGACGTAACTTTCACATCCATGACTTGATGGACAGCTGCATCAAAGTCCGCACTCAGCTCGTCAGCCAAGACAGTGTATAGATTCGAAATTCCGGTAAAATATTTGTAGAATGTGCCGCGGGAAACCTGCGCGGCGCTGCAGAAATCTTCCACTCGCTGAAACTGGCCGCTCTCTTCTCCAATGAGCCGAAACGCCGCCACCAATATTAGCGCCCTAGTACGATTTCTCTTTTCAGCCGCTATTTCTGCTCGACGCGCCAAGTCAATTTTATGTGGGGTCGCACTGCGCCTATGATCGGTCAATTTGAACACCCTTTTTTGGGGGACATCGACCTACCGGTTGCGCCGATCCCATCACTGGAAATGATCACATACGGGGGAGTTCGAGGTCCGCAAGGAAGTTTGCCGGAATAGATCATATTGTTGATTTAGGATTGTCGCACAAAACCGTGTTCGAAGCCGCCTTGTGGTCTGGCCGTACGGCCGTGGGCCTGCGTAGATCAGAATACGGAACCCACTCGTTGCGGCGAACGAAGGCAGCAATGATCTATCGTGCGACCGGCAACATTCGGGCCATTCAAATTCTGCTCGGTCACACAAAGATTGAAAACAACGTGCGATACCTCGTTGTCGATGTGGAAGGCGCGCTGTTGCTAGCTGAGCGAACAGAGATCCAAAGCAGGGCGGTCATTCGTTTTGTCGAATGATCGCTTTTAGGTCCTCACTTGCATCCTCGTGAATGTCCGGAATGAGGGTGGGAAGCGGACATCACCCACATTTAGTTTCCACATCACTCTCAGTCAGGATCGGCGACGCTATCGTTGCCTGTGAAGCCTAGATACTGAAAAGCCGGGCCCAACCTCCGACGGTCACACCGGCTCGATGGCCGCATGTGCTGCTGCTAATTTTCGATCAAGACTGACTTCCGTGGCGAGTGCAGAGGACTGTGAATGAAGCCATGTTCGGTAGCTTTTCTCGTGAGCTTGACCGCTTCGAGCGCATCTCCTGCGGGAGCCCAATCGCCTCCGTTGAGCCCAGACGCCTCTTCGGTTGCATTGGCCTACTGGAAAGAACTCAAAGCTGGTGGCGGTAACGAGAGCCAATACATTGCGGCAGATGCCACGTTCGGAATGATGGGGCTAAGAGGGTGGAAAGCAGACATCGCAGTCGGCACATTAGCGTCCAAACCCAAGACGAGTGGCCTAAGCGAAGATTCTGCAGCTAGTGCGGAGATGATCTAACCTAGCCACCGGCTTAGGTTCAGGTGTTCAACTCATGCGAAGCAAGATATCGGAGCGTCTCAATGGGGGGGAATTTCATGAGCAGCCTGTTTCATCACGTCTTCGCAGTGATTTCGGTGGCCCTCGGCGCGCTGCTGGTGGTCATGGGTAGTGTCTGGATCCTGCAAGGACTTGGGATCGCCTTTCTCGACAGCTTTATGGCGAACGACATGCAGTGGTCGGTCTATGGCGCCCTGCTTGCTGCTGTCGGGATCGGTCACATTGTGTGGACCGTAACTCGCGGCCGAGCCTACCGTCGCGCCTGAGGTGTGCTTAGTGCCTCCCCGGATATGACCACCTCCACGCAAACCCGCCGATCGCTGCTGACCTGGCTAGCAGGAGGGGTGGTTATGCCGATCATCACCTCGTGTGGCTCTGGGAGACAGGGGCGGCAATCCTTTCCGGTCAGCTATTCCGAAGCAGATTGGCGTCGTCGGCTCAGCCCCGCGGCTTTCGAAGTGCTCCGCGAAGAGGCGACCGAACGACCCTATTCAAGCTCTCTAAATGAAGAGCACCGGCTCGGCATGTTTCATTGCGCCGGATGCGACAACGCTGTTTATTCCTCACGGCAGAAGTTCGACAGCGGCACAGGTTGGCCGAGCTTCTGGCAAGAGCAGGGCGATGCCATCGGCATCAGCACCGATTACTTGCAAGGCTATCCTCGCAGCGCCATCCATTGCGCAGATTGCGGCGGGCATCTTGGACATCGGTTCGATGATGGACCCGCGCCCACTGGTGAGCGTCACTGCATCAATGGTGTGGCGCTGCAATTCCGGCCTGAGGGATAGCGATCCCAGCGGTTTTGTGACGGTCTGCTCTTTGGTGAAAACTAGATGCGATGAAAGGCCCCTGCCAGTCTGACAAACGCTGGCAGATAGGTCGGAAGGGGTAGGTCGTGTTTGCCTGACGCCGACTTATCGATGGAACTAAATTACTGATTGGCGTAGGCGATCGGCATCATCGGTCCGATCCTGGGCGGCCGGTGGCTGAGAGACGAGCTGCTCTCCCGTTTTGAACGGTGAGCCGCAAGCATCAGTCATGGCGGCAAAACATGGAAATCGGATTGGCGGAAGCCAGCGACAAAAAGCTCATCCTCCTGCTTGAGGATGAAATACTCATCGGCATGGTTCTAGCGGACTTAGTGGAAAGCCGCGGCTACGCAGTTGCCGGGCCTGTCCTCACGTGTGCGGCTGCTATCGAACTTGTCGAGTCCCTTCCGATCGACGCTGCAATCCTCGACGTCATGGTGGGTGACGAACATTGTGGTGTGGTGATTGATCAGTTGAAAGCCCGTGGCATTCCATGGGCTCTGTCCACCGCTGTCGACGATGACCTGTTGCCCCTACACTATCGAAGTAAATGGGTACTGCCCAAGCCCACGGTGCCGACCGACGTCATCTCGGTCCTGGCGGAGATGACCCTCTCACGTTCAGCCAGCTAACTCCAGTGTGGCGACTTGCTCAATCAGGCGGGGATGGCGCAGACAATCTTTAGTTGGGTTTCTTCGGCCTGGCCTGCAATTCTTCCCAGCGTTGACCCACCTCGCGCCATAAACTCACACCCTCCCAGTCGCACACTTCCACCAATCGGTCCATTTGCTGGGCGATGTGGAACAAGCCGTTATCGCCGTGGACTCTCTCAACCCAAAAGGTCATGCTCCATATTTCGAGGTCAAGGGTGATTTTGACGCGATGGAGGTTCGACCTCATATCACTCCTGCTTCCCTTTCCCTTGAGGAGGCACAGGCGTCGCCTCCAGCAACTCGCGGACGCGCTGGTTTATGAGGCGTTCGAAGTCATCCTGAGCCATTGAGCGCGGATCTTCGTGCTCACCTTGGATGCGCGCAAGTTCGTCCAATGCTGTCTGTATCTCACCTTCGTGCAACTGCAGAATCTCGACAAACGCCAAATAGACTTCCCGGCGCATTTTTACGTGGTGAGCTTCAACGCCTGGCTCAGGGAAGGTCTTGAACTTTTCGACCAGCATCTGCGAGCGTAGGGGAAGGTCGGACTTCATATGGATTGGTGCAATCCTTGAGTTGCTCTTGTGGCCCGCAGTTTATGCGCTGTCGCTCACCAGGCAATGCCTCTTTATCGACGTATTGGCGCGGAATGCCTCATGCATCCATTGTCCGGTATGGGGTCGTTCGTTGACAGTCCGCTTCCAAGATCCCGGCCACTCGCATTCAAAGCTCGCATTGACGGTGGACAGCGGAAGTTCGACCTCTGCCACCTCTGACTGGTATCGAACGCTATAACTGCAGGTTAATCCGGGCACCAAACATGTCGATCCCTGGATTTTGTCTTTTGTTGAACAGTCGACCCTGGCTAATATGCATCCAACTCGCTTCGAGTGAGACACTTGAGTTGACTCTATAACCTAGGGCGATTTCTGGTTCGAATAAGACGCGGCTGCCGAGTTCGGTATGGCGGCCCCGCGACATCCTGTGCGCAGGGCCGTCGTGCACTACCAGACCCACTGCGGGCCGCACATAGGCTGGCCCATTGCCGATCTTCCAGCTGAGCCCCGCTCCAGCAAAAGACGTGTCGCCGGCCGTGTTGAACGAGGCAATCAAATATGGCTGTGGGCTACCAACCAACTTCAAAGCTTGGACGGGCCGAAAGCGATAGCCTGCGGCAATGTCTGCGCCACTCTCGTAGACTTGCAAGCTGAGTGGCGTGTCCACCTCGTGCACGTAAACCCCGGCGAACAATTCCTGCGCAGTTGCCGGGATGGGCAGAGTGAGCGCGCAAGTCAGGCAGGTCAGGAAGATCAATCGCATATTTGGGGGTTTTACCGTTAAGGGCTTTCGGAAGCCTGAACTTCCCCGACGCGGTAAATCCCTGATTTTGCCTCTTGGCGTGGCAGCAACTTGGTTATGCCGTGGCGTGTGTTGGAGCCTCTTCGTTGCGATGACGTGGTTGCCGACCGGCAGCTTGCAGGACCTGCCCAATGGATGGCCGTCGTCGGTTAAGGGGGTGGATAGCTGAGTGTCGGCTTACGGGTCCAAGCGCCGAGAAGATGACCTTGATGGGCTCACAGCGCACGATAGCGAGCATGAGCAACGCTAATCATAGCCAAAAATTTTGGCTGTTAATGTCGATCGCCAATACAAAGATAATTGGCGCCCACTCGCTCTCTTCTGAATCGTACCTAGATCGTCGATTTGTCCGTCAGCGACTGCAGCGTGGCCGTTCCAAGGATCTCCCCTGTCGGCGTATCGTGCGGTGCCAGCCCATCCCGGGGTTCCAGCGTTATGGCCATTGTTGCGCCATCGATCAGCAGTTCCCGTAGCTCGGGTGACAGAGCAATGGTGATCGCGGTGCTTTCGATCAGGCCCAGCGAGTGCGGAACTCCTTCCGGATCGATCACCCAAAGCTCAGGGGCCATTGTGGGCTGCTCGAAATCGGCGACGCGTAAGCTCAGCGTACCCATATCTGGGCTGTAAATGGCACTGAGCAAAGGCGCCCCGTCCCGATCGGCAATCTGCGCGACGTTTTCCGACCCCGCATCGGCGGCCACCTGAGGCTCGCCGGCGGCAGGTCGGGCCGTAGGCTCGCTCAGCAAAGTGACCATCAGTCCTACAGCAAGCAGGATCGATGCTGCCGACGCCGTAAGCGCCAGACCGCGCCAATTGCCTTGGTTTGAGCTGCGCTGCGTGTCTCGCGCATTATCCTGGGCACCGAATACCGCATCAGAGATGCCCTCCCACGAAGAAGGTTCGACTGCCTCCGGTTCAACGCTCTCAAGCCAGCGGTCAGCCTGACTTTGCCATTGCGCCACCAGGCGGGCAAAATCAGGATCGCGCAATTGCAGCCGAAGAGCCTCGGCGCGCTCCTCACTTTCGAGGAAGCCGAGCGCCAAGCCGGCGGCTAACATGTCGCGATCTTCTGGCGAGACAGCATCAGTCATGAGACATCCTGCTCCGCAACTTCATAACGGCACGCCGCACCCGGCTCTTCATGGTTCCCAAGGGAACGCCCTGCTCCTGCGCCGCCTCAACATAGGTCAGACCGCGGAAGAAAATGCGCCTTAAGTCAGCTTCGCTTTGGTTGTCCAGTTCGCTGGCCAGCTTCAGGGCCTCGGCCTCCTGTTGGCTCCTGATCATGAAATCATCGGCCGGTTCATCGTCGCTCGATATCGAGACCAGATGGTCCTCGCTCACAGTCTGGCGCAGGGGCTGCGCCCGATACCAGTCTATGGCAGAATTGCGGGCGATGGCGCACAGCCACGCGAGCGGTCTGGCCCGTGCGGGATCGTAACCAGCAGCCCCGCGCCAGATCTTGATGAAAACCTCTTGCAGCAGGTCTTCCGCTGCCGCCCGATCGCGCGTGACGTTGAGGCAGATAGCGAACAGCTTTGCCGCACATTGTGAGTGAATGCGGCGAAAAGCGTTGCAGTCGCCTTGGCCAGTCGCGGCAAGGTCGGCTGCAAGATCATCTGGTCTTCCGTCACCGTTTAGCCGTGCGACAGGCGCCGACTGGGGAGACGAATAATCCTGCACGTTCCGCATGGTGCACGGATAGTTACATAGGCCACCGTACTGTGCAACCGGCAATCAGCCAGACTGACGCTGCCGCAAGCGCCGAAGATTTTATTTGTCGCCCGTTGCATCCGTCGGCCTTGCCGCCTCGTAACATCCATACCGGGACATCGCACATCGAGTGCCCGCGGCCTGCAAATGATCTTGCCAAGATCAAGGGTCCGAACGGGGAGTTTGTCATGAGGTTAGCCAATAAAGTGTCGCGATCGCTGGGAGGGCTGGCAATTGCCGGCACTGCGGCAATGCTTGCAGCCGGCGTGGGCATAATCGCTGCCGACCACCTCGATCCGCCGATGCGCACCGATCCTGCGATGGACAGCACGCCCGATCGCGCTGCCGATATTGCCGATGTATACGCCTGGCACACCGCGAGCTCGGTGATAGTGGCAATGACCTTCTCAGGGCCGCAGGCGACCAACCTGCCGGCGACCTACGATCCCGACGTGCTCTATTCGATCAACATCTCGAACCGCGAACCGCGCACCACCACCGACATTCCGATCGAAGTCCGGTTTGGCAGGGGCGGCGCCAACCAGTTCGGCGTAAGTGTCACCGGTCTTCCCGGAGTGACCGGAGCAATCACGGGCTCGGTTGAGCAGAACTTGGTCAAGGACGGCGTTACCGTTCGTGCGGGCCTTTTCGATGACCCGTTCTTCTTCGACCTGCAGGGCTTTCGCGACACGACCAGAACCGGATCGCTGCAGTTTTCCAGAACCCGCGATTTCTTCGCCGGACAGAACCTGACCGCAGTGGTGATCGAAATTCCGCGTGATCGGATCGAAACCGGCGCGCTGGTCGATGTCTGGGGTTCCACCGCTCGGTTCGGAGGGCAATTGTGATGAATAGCCATGTTTCATCGGCCAAGCGCCGCTTCACCATCGTCTTGCCGGTCCTCGCTTCGCTGGGACTGCTTGCCTCCTGCGGTGGCAGTAATGACATGACCCCGGCACCAAGTCCGACGCCAACCCCCGTGCCTACGCCCACCGCTACGGCAGCGAATTTCAACGTGACGCCGTGTCTCGAGCAGGGGATTCCGGGCACTGGATTCACCGTTGCCCAAGCCGTTGTGCCGGACACCCTGACACTGAATCTTGCTGCAGCCTCGGGCTTTCCCAATGGGCGCAGGCTGCCCGATCCGGTGATCGACGTGACCCTGGCGGTCATCTTTCTCAAGCTGTCGACCAACGGGCCCGGCACGCTGGCCGGCTTGCCGCTCAATCCGCCGGCCAATGATGTAGCGTACCGCTCTTCGTTTCCCTATCTGGCGCCCGCACAGGGATCTCCGCCCCTGGCTGACAATTCAGGTACCACGTTCACTTTCCGAACCGATCCGGCATCGAGTTATGTTCGGGTCGACCGGATGGGTATGCCGGCAGTGTCGACCGCGCTGATCGGGTCGTCCAGGAAGAACGCCTACAACGATGCCAGTCCGGCTGACGACGCGGCGGGAACGTTTGTTCCGGATCTTGGAGCCAATCTGACCGCGCTGACAAATGCCTTGGCCGATGACCTTGTTGCAGCAGGGTTGACTCCCTGCGCAACGCCGGCCTGACCCGTTGCAGGGCGCCCTTATCACCCGTCCAGGGCGCCCTGCATCCCGATCTGACCGAGGAGCCGGTCGACTGCATCAGGCTGCGCCACTCCTCCAGAGCGCCCGCCATTACTGGCGATACATTGCGCTGCCGCTGATTGCGGTAGTTTTGGTGGTGGCGGCAGACTGGGGCATGTCGCCGTCAGGAGCTTCAGTAGCCAGTGCCGCACCATGGCCACAGGCCGGCTTTGGCCCAGCCAGCTTTGCTGGCGCTCTGCAACGCACGGATGAGCAGATTGCGCTCGGCGAGGAGCGGGTTCAAAACGGTCCCGACCAGTGGCTAAGGCAGGAAAGCCTCGGCCGGGCACTGATCGCCCGATCGCGCTACAGTGGTTCTTTTGACGAGCTGGCGCGCGCCAGCACTGTGCTCGACCGCGCGATGACCCTTGCCCCCAAGGGATCGGGGCCGCTGCTCAGCGCTGCGGTGATGGCGATGATGACACACCGGTTGTCACAAGTTGAAACGGCGCTCGAAACCATTGACCGATGGGCGGTGCCGCCCGATCAAGCCGATCTGGCGGAGATCAGCGGGTTGCGCGGCGATCTGGCCTTTTACCGCGGTGATTCCGCCACAGCGAGCAGCCACTACTCCGTCAGTCGCAACCTTGGTGGGGGGAGCGGCGCGTATTACCGCCTTGCTCAACTCGAGAAGACCTCCGGACAGTTTGATCGCGCTTTGGTGTTGCTGCGCAGTGCGGCCCGGGATCCGGCAATGACCACGCCGTTCGCGCTCGCCAGCACCGCTGCCCAGCTTGGTGGTGTGGAACTGGCCCGCGGCAACTACGCAGAGGCGTGGGAATGGTTCGAGACCGCTGACCGCACATTTTCGGGCTATTGGCTATTCGAAGCCCATCTGGCGCAGGCCATGGCCATAGACGGCGACATTCCCGGTGGCATTGCCGACATGCGCCGCATCGCCGAGCAGTCCGGTTCAGCCGAAGTCATGGATGCCCTCGCCATGTTGCTGCGAAGCAATGGCGAGGCCGCTGAAAGTCGCCGCTGGGCGGCCCGAGCCGGAGAAATCTGGCAGCGCCGCCTCAGCCAGTTGCCAGAAGCAGCCTATGGCCACGCAATTGAGCACGAACTGGTTTTTGGAACACCCGACAAGGCGGTTGCGCTTGGGCGGTTGAATCTCGCTGCGCGGCCATACGGAGAATCGCGGATATTGCTGGCCTCGGCTCTGCTGGCGAAAGGCATGACAAGCGAGGCGTTGGCGCAACTGGCGCTTGCGCAACAGTCCGGCTGGAACAGCGCGCCGCTCCACGCCTTGCGGGCCCAGGCGCACGAGTTAGCTGGCGACCTTGCCGAAGCCGAACAGGCCCGCGCTGCAGCGCAGGCGCTCAATCCTCGAATATTCGACGCCGAAACCGCCTTGGTCTGGTTCTCTCATGGCTGAGTCTGAATGATCGGCGCCCCATGGATCAGCGCTCGGTGGCTCTCGTGCTGGGCCATGATCGTACTGGCAGTGGCCAGCCCCGCTGCGGCGCACCTCACGCCCAATTCGGAAGTGGTGGTAACAGCGGACGGCAAGACAGTGACGCTCGACGTCATAGTTCCGCGCGGCGAATATGCCTATGCCACCGGTCATCCAGTTGACGGATCACACCTCTCGTTGGCGACTGCTCGGGCGTACCTTCAGGATCACTTCGCTATCCGCAGTCCTACGGGCGAAGCCTGGGAAGTGGCCTTCCAATCGATTGAGTTTGTGCAGCTTCAGGGTCCTCCGGACCTGCACGCAATAGCCACGCTAACGCCGCCCGTCGGAGCAGCCACCAACAGGTTCTCGATTGAATGGACCGTGCTGTTCGATGAGCTGCCGGGGCACTTTGCCCTGTTCCTTCTGGCGGACCCGACCACGCCGGAAACGCGGACAATTCTGGGCGCGCTGCGGCAGGACAGTGAGCCACTGGCGATTGTAATTGAGCGGCCGGGCATGCTGCAGCAATTCACTAGCGCCGCCAGCCTAGGGGCGCACCATATCCTGGAAGGGTATGACCACCTGCTCTTCCTCCTCGCAATGCTACTACCTGCACCTCTAATCGCGCTCGGCGGGCGGTGGACTGGGCGGCGAGCCATCGGCGAGACGGCGGTCCTACTTGCCAAAATCGTCACCGCGTTCACCATCGGCCACAGTCTGATCCTGATCGGGGCCACTCTGGGGGGCTGGAAATTGCCGGTGCAGCCGGTCGAAGTGGCAATCGCCCTGTCGGTGCTCGCATCGGCTGTCCATGCCTTGCGGCCGATCATGCCGGGTAAGGAGCCGCTGGTCGCCCTGTTGTTTGGGCTGATCCACGGCCTCGCCTTCGCTACGCTGGTGCAGGAGGCTGGGGCCAGCATGTCGAGCAGCGCAACCAGCTTGTTGGGGTTCAACCTCGGGATCGAAGTGGTGCAGCTGGCCATCGTCGCGGCGGTGATGCCAACTATCATCATGCTCGCCAGACATCAGGTCTATGCCACGATACGGCCGGTGCTGGCCACGGCATTTGCCCTTGCTGCCTTGGCGTGGATTCTCAACCGAACTACCGGACATGCGGCCGCCCTGGTGGGCTGGATCGAGACAGCGCTTCAAGTGGCGGCCCTGCCAGCCATCATTGGCCTGCTTGTCGTCGCAGTCGCGATGGTTCTGGTGCAACGGTGGGGATTGTATCAAGCCCGGCTTTGGGCAGGCGGGACACAATCACACTAGTCGGAAAGCCATCATGCAGAGCCACCTTTGTCCCAATTGCGGCTGCTATCTACAGTCGTTCGCCCCGGTACGGTTCGGCAACATCGCTTGCTTAGAACCTGGCAGCGTGTTGTACGAGGAACGATCGATCAATCTGCCGAAATGCCAGTACCTCGTGGTTGAAGCGCTGGTCAAAGCGCGGGGCCGAGGATTGACACGATCGGCCTTGGCCAATTGCGTAGGCACCGACATCAACAACGAGACTATCTCGAAATATATCGAACGACTGCGCGTCCGTTTCCGGACGCTTGATCCGCATTTCGATCAAATCCGTGTCTTGCAAGGGTTTGGAGCCTACAGCTGGGTGTTCAAGGATGCCCGGAGCAAGGCTACAACCGAGCGCATGCTCCGTGCAGTCGGAATTGGAGGGCTTCGGCAAGGTTGATGCAAATCTAGCGTCCTACGATCGCGAGGGGGCCAACAACTTCCTATGCGATTGCGAGCACGCTCTTGCCCCCGAATTTGCCGTTCAGGCGCTGCCCGATATGGCTATCCAAGTTAGAAGGCTACGAATCCCCCGGAACGTCCGCAAT
>JAZKFD010000308.1:1427-17109 GCA_040386635.1 Pseudomonadota bacterium | reverse complement strand
TGATGTGGGTCATGTCGGACCGCGCCATTCCGCGCAGCCTGCGGATGATGGAAGGCTTCGGCGTCCATACGTTCCGCATGATCAATGCGCACGGTGTTTCGCACTTCGTGAAGTTCCACTGGAAACCCAGGCTGGGCAAGCATGCGCTGGCCTGGGACGAAGCCCAGAAGATCGCCGGCAAGGACGCCGACTTCCATCGCCGCGACCTCTGGGAAGCCATCGCACAAGGCAATTTCCCCGAGTGGGAACTCGGCCTGCAGCTGATCCCCGAAGCCAAGGCGGCCAGCCTGGGTTTTGACCTGCTCGATCCAACCAAGCTGATTCCCGAAGAGATGGTGCCGGTGCAGATCGTGGGCAAGCTGGTGCTCAATCGCAACCCGGACAACTTCTTTTCCGAAACCGAGCAGGTCGCATTCCACCCCGGCCACGTGGTGCCGGGAATCGACTTCAGCAACGACCCGCTCTTGCAGGGGCGCCTGTTTTCTTACACCGATACGCAGCTCTCGCGCCTGGGCGGCCCCAATTTCCACGAGATCCCGATTAACCGGGGCGTGTGCCCCTTCCACAATTTCCAGCGTGACGGCATGCACCGGATGCAGCTCAACAAGGGTCAGGTCTCGTATGAGCCCAACTCGCTTGCCAGTGGCGCCGAGTTTCGTGCCGATGGTGGCCAGCAGGGCTTCCAGAGCTACAACGAAGCGCTCGAGTCGCCCAAGATCCGGCGTCGGAGCCCCAGCTTCGACGATCACTTCAGCCAGGCCTCGTTCTTCTACAACTCGCTCAGCCCGGTCGAGCGCGACCACGTTGCCGCCGCGTTCCAGTTCGAGCTGTCGAAGGTCGAGACCGTCGCGATTCGCCAGCGCGTGGTGGACAACCTCGCGCATGTCGATTCGAAGCTGGCGCGCAAGGTCGCCGAGGCCATCGGCACTGCCGCGCCCGACGCGAAGGCGGCCGCCGGACGGGCCGGATTTCGCGAGTTGCGGGGCAAGCTGCCCATCGAAAGCTCGCCAGCCCTGAGCATGGAGCCGCCTGCCACGCTTGCCAGCAATGCCATCTCGACGCGCAAAATCGCGATCCTGGTGGCCGGCGGTGTCGAGATCGGCGCCATGCGGGTCATCCAGCAAGCCCTGCATGACGCCGGCGCCACCACCAAAATCATTTCCGATCGCCTAGGCTTCGTGGCCACTTCCTCCGGCCAGCAACTGGCGGTCGATCACACGTTCACCAATAGCGCATCCATCATGTTCGATGCTGTCATGGTCCCTGGTGGCGCAGCCAGCGCGCAGGCGCTGGCGCGCAATGGCGATGCGGTGCACTTCGCGCTGGAAGCTTTCAAGCACTGCAAGGCGATCTGCCTGATTGGCGAGGGTGTCGAGCTGCTTTCGAGCCTGGGCCTGACAGCTGACAGCACGCCCCTGCCGGAGGGCATTGTCCGCGGCAGAAACGACCCAACCACCCGGGTGCAGATGGCGCAGGATTTCATAGCGGCGATAGGCCGACACCGGCACTGGACGCGGACGGGCGTCGATGCTGTGCCCGCCTGAATAATTTTGTCAGATCTGCACGGGGCACAATCGAAAACATGGGCCCCGCGCACGACACCCGCCAGAACCACTTGCTGGCAGCCATTCCGGCGGAGGAATTCCAACGCCTGCGCGCCGGACTCGAACTCGTCCCCATGACGCTCGGCCAGGTGTTGAGCGAATCGGGCGGCGCGATGAGCCATGTCTATTTCCCCACGGACTGCATCGTCTCGCTGCTCTATGTCCTGCTGGACGGCTCGTCGGCCGAAATCGGCGTCGTGGGCAACGAAGGCATTGTCGGCATCTCGCTGTTCATGGGCGGCAACACCACGCCCAGCCGGGCGGTGGTTCGAAATGCGGGACACGCCTATCGACTCAGTGCGGCGCTTCTGGTCGAGGAGTTCAACCGCGGCGGTCCGGTCATGAGATTGCTGCTTCGCTACACCCAGTCGCTGATCACGCAGATGACGCAGACGGCGGTGTGCAACCGTCACCACAGCGTCGAGCAGCAACTGTGCCGGGCGCTGCTGCTTAGCCTCGACCGCATGTCGGGCGCATCGCTCACGATGACGCAGGAACTGATCGCCAGCATGCTGGGCGTGCGTCGTGAGGGCGTCACCGAAGCGGCGGGCCATCTTCAGCGGGCCGGACTGATCCAGTACCGGCGTGGCCACATCGACGTTCTGGATCGGGCGGGGCTGGAGCAAGCCGTTTGCGAGTGCTACAAGGTCGTCAAGATCGAATACGACCGGCTGATGGACGACATCCCGCGTGGCCTGAAACCGTAGAACGCGCCAAGCCGGGCGCGGGCCGAAAGCCGCGCTATGTGTGCTGGCGCACAGAGGTCCCGCATCCGACCGGTTAGGGTGGCCCATGACTCCAACTTCCGCGTGGCCGCCAGCGCTCGATGATGCAGCAATGGTGCTGCTCAAGGCCGGCGCGCTGCAAAGCGCCATTCTCACCAGCGCCAATTTCTCCATCATCGCGACCGACGAAAAAGGGATCATCCAGTTCTTCAACGTCGGTGCAGAGCGCATGCTCGGCTACAGCGCCCAGGAAGTCGTCAACCGCATCAGCCCGAGTGACATCCACGATCCCGAAGAAGTGGGCGCGCGCGCCGCCGCGCTCACGCTCGAACTGGGCACGCCAATCGCGCCGGGCTTCGAGGCGCTGGCCTTCAAGGCGTCCCGCGAGATCGAAGACATCTACGAACTCACCTATATCTGCAAGGATGCGAGCCGCTTTCCGGCCATCGTGTCGATCACGGCGCTGCGGGACGACCCCGGCAACATCATCGGCTACCTGCTGATCGGAACCGACAACTCGGCCAGGAAGCGTGCGGAGCGGGAACTCAACGAAGCCATGGCGGCGGCCGAGAAGGCCAACCGCGCCAAGTCCGAGTTCCTGTCGAGCATGAGCCATGAATTGCGTACACCGCTCAATGCCGTGCTGGGGTTCGCGCAGTTGCTGGAGAGCGGCTTGCCGAGCCCCACGGCCACGCAAAAGCGCAATATCGACCAGATTCTCAAGGCAGGCTGGTATCTGCTGGAGCTGATCAACGAAGTGCTGGACCTGTCCCTGATCGAATCGGGCACGGTCTCGCTTTCCAACGAACCCGTCTCTCTGGCCGAAGTGATGACCGAGTGCCGCGCCATGATCGAGCCGCAAGCGCGATCGCGGGGAATCGGCCTGACCTTTCCTGAATTCGACATTCCCCGGTACGTGACTGCGGACCGGACGCGCGTCAAGCAGGTGCTGATCAATCTGCTGTCCAACGCCATCAAGTACAACCGGCCGAATGGCTCCGTATCGGTCGAAGCCGCGCTGGTGCGGTCCATGGTGCGAATCAGCGTAAGCGACACCGGCGTCGGTCTGACTCCCGAACAGCTGGCGCAGCTGTTCCAGCCCTTTAACCGGCTGGGCCGGGAAGGCGGCCCCGAAGAAGGCACCGGCATCGGACTGGTCGTGACCAAGCGGCTGGTGGACCTGATGGACGGGGCGATCGGGGTGGAAAGCACGGTGGGCCAGGGCAGCGTGTTCTGGATCGAGTTCAAGGCCACGGTCGCACCGCTGCTGGCCGCTGCCATCGCCACGACGGCAACGGCGGTGACCGAGGTGGCACGCCCTGGGCGGCGTCACACGCTGCTTTACGTGGAGGACAACCCCGCCAACCTCGAACTGGTGAGCCAGCTCATCGCCCGGCGCTCCGACCTGCAAATGCACAGCGCCCCGGATGCGAGGCTGGGACTGGAATTCGCGAAGGCGGCCCTGCCCGAGGTGATCCTGATGGATATCAACCTGCCCGGCATGGGCGGGATCGAAGCGATGAAGATCCTGCGCGATGACCCGGCCACGGCGCACATTCCTGTCATTGCGCTCAGCGCCAACGCGGTTCCCCGCGACATCGAGCGGGCGATGGAAGCCGGCTTTTTCAACTACGTCACCAAGCCTATCGTGGTGGCAGGCTTCATGGAGGCGCTGGACGCCGCGCTCCTGCACGCAAGGGCCCCGACGCACGCCGAGGTGGCCACATGAAGTTTTCCGAGATCCAGGCGGCGCGCATCCTTATCGTGGATGACCAGGGCGCCAACGTGGCGCTGCTGGAAGAAATGCTGCGACAGGAGGGCTACACGAACGTCTCTTCCACGATGGACCCGACCAAGGTGTGCGCGCTCCATCGGCGCGAGCCCTTCGACCTGATCCTTTTGGACCTGCAGATGCCGGTGATGGATGGCTTCCAGGTCATTGAAGCGCTCAAGACAAATGATCGCGACGCCTACTTGCCGGTACTGGTCATCACTGCTCAACCCGGTCACAAGATCAGGGCGCTGGAGGCGGGAGCCCGCGACTTCGTGAGCAAGCCGTTCGATCTGATCGAGGTCAAGACCCGCATCCGAAACATGCTGGAGGTTCGCCTGCTCTACAAGCGCCTGGAGAACTACAGCCAGGTGCTGGAAGCCGCCGTGCGCGAGCGCACTGCGGAGCTGCGCGAAAGCGAGGCGCGCTACCGAAGCCTGACCGAGCTGGCCTCCGACTGGTATTGGGAGCAGGACGAGCACGGCAACTTCACGAAGGTTTCCGGCCCCGTACTGGAGATGCTCGGCATACGGGTTGACGGTTTCGTCGCCGATGCGAGTGGCGAAGCCGTCCCTGGCTGGAACGCCCAGGAGCGGGCTGCCCTGCAGGCCGCCATCGCTGCACGAAAGCCTTTCCTCGACTTCATCTTCAGCCGCGTCAACCCCGACGGCTCCATCCAGAAATTCAAGGTCAGCGGCGAGCCGATGTTCGGTCCTGCGTGCCAGTTCCTGGGTTACCGGGGCATCGGGGTCGAACTCAAGACCAGGCACTGATCATTCGATCTACTCTTTTTGCAACTACGTGCGGCAGCGAACAGAGGCCCTTCCGATACCCGCGTATGTTCGAAACGACCCATTCATTTTCTTTTTGGAAACCTCATGAACAAATCTCTTGCACTGTCCGTTACCCTTTTTGCCTCGGTGTTTGCGCTGTCTGCATGCCAGCGTGAAGTCGCCGCACCACCGACGGTCGTGACCGTACCTGTACCCGTGCCTGGCCCTGCCGGAGCGCCTGGTGTAGCAGGCAGTACGGGATCGACGGGCTCCACAGGGTCCACGGGCTCGACGGGTTCGACCGGCGACACCGGATCGACCGGTGCAACCGGATCGACGGGCTCCACGGGCTCTACTGGCTTCACGGGTGCAACGGGCTCAACGGGCTCTACCGGGGCCACCGGCAGCACGGGCGACACCGGTCAGCGCGGACGCACGGGCGATACCGTCGTCATCGTCCCGGCACCTGCAGCGTCACGCTGATCCCCACCGCCGCAAGGAGGCTGCCATTCCCTCGACTCCTGCGCGCCTGGCGGCCGGCGGCGCCACCGCCGAGGCCACTGCCGATGCAGCCCTGGTCGATTGGGAGTCCGTGCAGGCAGCCCTGTCGCCTGTGATCGGACGCGGTGGCGTGGCCGCGCTCTACAGGCGAGCCTTGTATCTGGCGCGCAACGACTATGCCTGGCTCGCGCCCGCCTGCGAGGGGGCGGTGACGCCCGGCGATTTCTCATCGCTGCGCGCCGCCCTTTGCGCACAGGACGCCGCCACGGCTGCCGCCGCCCACGACACCATCATGCGCACTCTCAACGACCTGCTCGCGACACTGATCGGTCCTGTGCTCACCGAGCGCTTGCTGAAACCTGCTCCCCATTCAATTTCCGCCGGCTTGGCCGGGCAGGAGGCCCCTCCATGACCACCCACAAAGCCGCCATCCACCGCCTGCACACCGGCGTGCCCGGGCTCGACGAAGTGCTGGGCGGGGGTTTGCCCGAGTTTTCGTTCAACGTCATTGGCGGGCCGCCCGGCTCGGGCAAGACGACGCTGGCACACCAGATCATGTTCTCGCTGGCCTCTTCGAGCTGTCCGGCGATCTATTTCACCGTGCTCGGCGAACCGCCGCTGAAAATGCTGCGTTACCAGCAGCAGTTCGGGTTTTTCGACGCCACCAAGGTCAGTGCCTGCGTCCGGTTCGTCAACCTTTCCGAAGAAGCTTCCACCGGCGACCTGTCCAAGGTACTCGAGCGCATCGCGTCCGAAGTCGAGACCCATGGCCCCGGGCTGGTGATGGTGGACTCGTTTCGCTCCGTCATGCTGGCGGGAGACACCGGAAAGTCATTCATCACCCTGCAGTCCTTCGTGCAGCAACTGGGCATGCTGATGACCAGCTGGCAGGCGACGTCGTTTCTGATCGGCGAATACTTCACCGACACCGATCCCAACCCCGTCTTCACCGTGTCCGACGGATTGATCTGGATGCGCCAGAGCGTTCAGCGCAACTCCATCGTGCGAAAGATGGAAATCATGAAGATGCGTGGCCAGTCCTCCCTGGCGGGACTGCACACCTTTCGCATCGACTCCGATGGCGTCAGGGTCTTCCCGCCGCCGACGCTCGCCCAACGCAGCGCCCCCGTCATTGCGCCAGACGTGCTCCCGCGCCTGGGCATGGGCGTGACGGGGCTGGACGAGATGATGGGCGGCGGCCTGCCGCGTGGCTACTCCCTGCTGGTCGCGGGCCCCACGGGCGCCGGCAAGAGCATCCTGGCTTCCACGTTCCTGGTAGAGGGTGCACGCAAGGGCGAGTCGGGCGTCATCGCGGCATTCGAGCAACGCTCTGATAAATCCCGCGGGCGTGAACTCTCCGAGCTGATCACCGCCGGCCGCATCGGCGTCATTGACGGACACGCCCAGGGCCTGTCGGTTGACGAGATCGCGACCCTGGTGATCGACGAAGTCCGACGCCTCAATGCCGTGCGGGTAGTGATCGACTCCCTGTCCGGATTCGAACTGGCACTGGCGCCAACCTTCCGCGAGGATTTTCGCGAATCACTATCGCGCATGGTGTCGGCACTGGCCGGCACGGGCGTCACCGTACTCATGACATCCGAGCTGGAAGACCGGTATGACGACCTGCGCTTCAGCCCCTACGGCACGGCCTTCCTGACAGACGCCATCATCGTGCAGCGCTACATCGAAGTAAAAAGCCGCCTGGAGCGCGTGATAGCCGTCGCGAAAGTTCGCGACAGCGCGCACTCCAATGAGTTGCGTCTGTACAGCATCGATGAAAAGGGACTTCATATCGGAACCATGCTCGAAGGCTATGAAGGCCTGCTGGGTGGCAGGCCGACGCGGCGGCACGACACATGACAGACAGCCCCAGCGCCGACGACCGCGACCACCTCGAACACCGGGATGAAGCCGGGGCTGCGCGCGCGCTGGTTCAACTCAATGAGCAGGTCGATTCGGTCCGTCTGGACCTTGCGGTGCTGCGCCAGGATCTGGCGCAGGTCGAGCGTGACTTCAACGCGGCTCCGGGCGTCATCATGCGCAAGGTCAATGAGCAGCTTGTGATCGCGGCCATGCGAGCCGAGGCCATCGCAGAGGCTGCCACGGCCCGGCTGGGCGAAATGACGCGCTCGACTATGCCGGAACGCGACACGCGCCTGCTTCGCCGCGAGATGGATCACGACGCACGAACCCTGCGCGAGGCCAACGAGCGGCTGGTCATCGCCGCCCTGAGCTCCCAGGAGCTGGAAGCGACTGCCGTCGAGGCTCATCGCCGTCAGGTCTCTTTTCTGGCGACGGTCGCGCATGAGCTGCGCAATCCGCTCATGCCGCTTCGGCTCGCAGCCCTCATGCTGGACCGCGCGCGTACCGACGACCTCGCGCATGCGAAGCTGCAGGCAACGATCACGGGGCAGGTCGCACAGATGACGCGGCTGATCGGCGACCTCCTGGACGGCTCGCGCATCAGCACGGGCAAGTTTCGCCTGGAGCGCACCCTGATCGATGTCTGCAGCGTGCTGAAGCGGGCCATCGAGACCTGCCAGCCTGGCATGGACGCGGGACACCACAAGTTCTCCAGCAGCATGCCGGCGGGGCCCATCATGATGCTGGGCGACACCGTCCGGCTGGTCCAGGTCTTTGGCAACCTGCTGGAGAACGCGTCTAAATACTCGCCGACGGGCGGCGAAATTTCAATGCAGGCCACGCTGGTCGCTGGCATGGTCGTCGTCACGATACGCGACCAGGGAATCGGTATTTCTGCCAGGGCCCTGCCGCATGTGTTCGACATGTTCGTGCGTGATGCGCACGCCAGCGTCAATCACGACGGACTGGGTATCGGACTGGCCATCGTGCGCGAACTGGTGCGCGCGCATGAAGGCGTTGTCACCGCGTTCAGCGCGGGCGCAGACAGGGGCAGCGAGTTCATCGTGAAGCTGCCGCTGGCCGTCAATCACGCGGCTCCCGCCGCACCCCGCCTGGCTTACTGACGCGGTTCGCCGCGGCCGTTGACCGCGATCGTCGCGCCCGGGGCAGCACTCATTTGCAGGTTGTGGTCCCGACCGCGGAAGTTGTAGGTCACGTCCCAGTAAGCAGGCGTTCCGCTGGTGGTGTTTTCGCAGCGACGCACGTCGCGGCTGCCCATCTGGCCGTTACCAGCCACATTGGATCCGATGACGCCGCCCGCGACCGCGCCACCAACAGTCGCCAGGTCCTTGCCCGATCCGCCGCCCACCTGGTGACCCAGGATGCCGCCGATCAGCGCACCTGCGATGGTGCCGCCGACATTGCGACCACTATCCGATTGCTGGACCTGCTGGCGCTCGACCCAGCAGCGCTCGGTGGCGGCGCCCATGACAGCGCGCACCTGCGTGACCGGTGCCTCGTACACGCGCTCATTGGCACGGCGGCGGTATTCATAGTTCGCGACCGGCTGCGGGGTCGGTGCTTCGATATCAGCACGGCGATTGCGGGCGGGTCGCACCGACGAGATGCTGTTTTCCATGCCCATGGCACGCAACGAGTCGTAGCTGCCCGGACGCAGCAAGCTGCAGCGTCCGCCAAAGCGCGCGTCTTCGCACACCTCCCAGCGGCCCTTGTCCACCACGACGGACGACGCGCGATCATTAAAGCCCATGCGGGCGAAGTTGGCGACTTCCGTCTGGGTCGTGAAGGCGCGGCCGCGATAGCCCTCGCCTTCATAGAAGGTGACCTGGGCCATGGCTTGCGCGCCAAGCACCAGTGCGCTAACGGCCAGGGCGATCTTGAGTTTCGGGTTCATCTTGTTGTCCTTGTGCAAAAAATAAGGCGCCGGATACGACGCCCTGCGTTCACGGTGCGCCCATGAGCTTGATCCGTCTGTGCGATCACGCACATTGGCGCAAAAAGGCGCGTTGTCCTACGCGTCCGCTGGCTCATCGGTACGCCAGCGCACAGACCGCCGCAGGTGTTTCACCGCCCAATGCATGGGTTGACGCCGTCATCCGCTCTGGTGATTTTTTTCGCCGGGCCGTTCAAGATTCCCGGAGATTCACCATGACCCAATTCGCACGCATTTCAATTCTTGTTGCCGCTGTTGCCCTCACCGCCCTGGCCGGCTGCGCTTCGACGCAGAAACATGAGAGCACCGGCCAGTACATTGACGACACCGCCATAACCACGGGCGTCAAGGCCGCGATCTTCAACGAGCCGACGCTCAAGTCCGCCGAGATCAACGTCGAAACCTTCAAAGGCCGCGTGCAGCTGAGCGGTTTCGTATCGAGCCGCGCCAACATCGACCGCGCCGTGGTCGTCGCCCAGGGCGTGCGTGGCGTGACGTCCGTCGCCAACGACATGCGCGTGAAGTAAATGCGGACTCTGCCGCAGACCCGGCAAAGCCTTTGCAGCTTCAGGTCACGCGGCAGATCTTGAGCATGTTGGTGCCGCCCGGCGCGCCCATCGGCTCACCGCAGGTAATGGCATAGATATCGCCGCTGGCCATGATGCCGCGGCGCTTGAGGTGCTCTTCAGCTTCGCCGAGCGCGCTGTCTCGGTCCACGCTCTGGTCCATGAGAAGCGGCCGCACGTTGCGGTAGAGCGCCATCTTGCGCTGCGTCACCAGCTTGGGCGTCAGCGCATAGATAGGAATATGGATGCGATGCCGGCTCATCCAGAGTGGCGTCGAACCCGAGTCGGTGAGCGCGACGATGGCCTTGCATCCCAGATGGTGGGCCGTGAACAGCGCGCCCATCGCAATCGATTGGTCGATGCGGCTGAAGTTCATGCCAGTGAAGTCGGCGTCCAGCTTCACGTCTTCGGCCTTTTCGGCCTCCATGCAGATGTTCGCCATCTCGATGATGGTCTCCAGCGGATATTGACCCGCTGCTGTTTCCGCGCTGAGCATCACGGCATCGGTGCCGTCGAGCACGGCATTGGCCACATCGCTCACCTCGGCGCGCGTGGGCACCGGCGCATGGATCATGGACTCCATCATCTGGGTTGCCGTGATGACAACCTTGTCGTGCTCGCGCGCCATGCGGATCATCCGCTTTTGCAGGGCGGGCACGGCTGCATTGCCCACTTCAATGGCCAGGTCGCCGCGCGCGACCATGATGCCGTCGCTGGCCCGGAGGATGGACTCGAGATTGGGAATGGCCTCGGCCCGCTCGATCTTGGCGATGAGTCCAGGGCGATGGCGAAACTCGGCACCCGCCACGTTGCACAACTGGCGGGCCATTTCCATGTCGGTCGCGTTTTGCGGAAAACTCACCGCGACGTAATCGGCCTGGAAGCTCATCGCCGTGCGAATGTCTTCCATATCCTTGGCCGTCAGCGCGGGCGCCGTCAGTCCGCCGCCCTGCTTGTTGATGCCCTTGTTGTTGGACAGGGGGCCGCCCTGCCTCACGGTGGTCATCACCTGCTCGCCCCGCACGGCATCGACGGTCAGCATGATGAGGCCGTCGTTGAGCAGCAGCAGGTCGCCCGCCTTCACGTCGCGCGGCAGTTCCTTGTAGTCCAGGCCCACGCCGTTGATGTCGCCGGGTTCGGTGCGGGATGCATCGAGCACGAATTTCGCGCCGTGCGCCAAGGTGACCTTGCCTTCAGCGAACTTGCCCACGCGAATCTTGGGGCCCTGCAGGTCGGCCATGATCGCGACCTCGCGGCCCGCGCGCTGCGCGGCTTCGCGCACCAGCGCGGCACGATCGATGTGGTCCTGGCCCTTGCCGTGGCTGAAGTTCAGGCGCACCACGTTCACGCCCGCGCGAATCATCTGCTCGAGCAGCGCGGGGTCGCTGGAAGCGGGGCCGAGAGTTGCAACGATCTTGGTGGCGCGACGTGCCATGTGAGCTTTCTTTAAAAACGGGAAAGGCATTCTCGCCCAGAAGCGATGACATGTGAGTGACCCCGGCGTCCAGTTCGACTGGTGACTGACCGCTCTGGCTCAGCGATTGGCCTCGGCTGCGCGCCTCGCAAGAATCTCGAATGCCGGCAGTGTCTTGCCTTCCAGGATCTCAAGAAACGCGCCACCGCCGGTCGAGATATAGCCGACGTCCTTTTCAATGCCGTACTTGGCAATCGCAGCCAGCGTGTCGCCGCCGCCGGCAATGCTGAACGCCGATGACTGTGCGATCGCACGGGCAATGGTCTCGGTTCCGCGCGAAAACGCGTCGAACTCGAACACGCCAACCGGACCATTCCAGACGATGGTGCCCGCGGTCATCAACTGTTTTGCCAGTCGCGCTGCCGTGTCCGGTCCGATGTCCAGGATGAGGTCATCCGGCTGCACATCGGAAGCGGCCTTGACGGTCGCGGCGGCATCGGCAGCAAAGGTTTTGGCAGTCACCACATCGGTGGGAATCGGCACTTCGGCACCACGCGCTTTCATCGCGTCGATCACGGCGCGGGCTTCGCCCACCAGATCAGGCTCGGCCAGTGACTTGCCAATCGGCATGCCCGCAGCAAGCAGGAACGTGTTGGCGATTCCACCCCCCACGATCAGCTGGTCGACCTTGCCGGACAAGGCCTTGAGGATGGTGAGTTTGGTCGAGACCTTGGAGCCCGCAACAATTGCGGCCAGCGGCCTGCGGGGGTTGGCCAGTGCCTGGGTAATCGCGTCGATCTCGGCGGCCAGCAGCGGCCCGGCGCAGGCGATCTTTGCATACTGCGCAATCCCGTAGGTCGATGCTTCGGCGCGATGCGCAGTGCCAAATGCGTCGTTCACGAAGATGTCGCACAAGGTGGCCATTTTCTGCGCCAGCTCCGGGCTGTTCTTCTTTTCGCCCTTGTTGACGCGGCAGTTTTCCAGCAGCACGACGTCGCCGGGCTTCACCTCCACGCCATTTACCCAGTCGGCGACTAACGGCACCTCGCGCCCCAGCAGTTCGGACAGGCGTCTGGCCACCGGCGCGAGCGAGTCTTCAGGCTTGAATTCGCCTTCGGTCGGGCGGCCAAGATGCGAGGTGACCATGACGGCGGCTCCGGCATTGAGCGCCATTTCGATGCACGGCACCGATGCGCGCACGCGGGTATCTTCGGTGATGTTGCCGGCCTCGTCCTGGGGCACATTGAGGTCGGCGCGTATGAAGACGCGCTGGCCGTTTGCCAGGCCCTGGTTGCAGAGATCGGAAAAGCGCAGGACGTTCATGAGGTATTGCTCGCTGATGAATTGACACAAGCACCGACTGGGCGGTGCGAGCCATTTTAAGAGGCGCTACCAGCCCAGCCACAGATGCAGCGGAAGGTAAACCGCCATGCCCCCCATGATGGTCAGAAGCACGCTTCGCTTCCAGAAATACAGTGCGGCGCCAACAGGCGCGGCAAACAGGCGTGCGTCCTGCCAGGTGCCCACGAACGCACCCGCCTGCATCACCACTTCGGGTGCCACCACGCCGGCCAGCGCGGCTACCGGCGCATATTGAAGCGCGCGATCGGCCCACGGGGGCAGGCTCCAGGGCTTGTCGAGAATGAAGAAGAAGCAACGAGTAAGCACCGTGACGGATGCAAGGCCGGCGATGATAAGCAGTGTCCAGAGGTCGGTGCGTGCAGCCATGGCGTCACGGGGCCCCGCGCCAGGCGCGCGGCGCTTTCTTTTCCAGCCAGAAGCTCACGAACACAGCCACCGCAATGGCCGCGACGATGTTGAGCTTGAGCGGCAGCGAATACGCGGCCACCGCGGCGGCTCCGGCGATCAGCGCCGAGAGTTTTCGCAGCCGCGTGTTGGCCAGCGAACAGAGAATGCCGACCAGGCACAGCACGCCAGCGAAGCCCAGCCCCCACGCGCTGGGAATGAGGTTGCCCAGCAGGATGCCGATAACGCTGGAGGCCATCCAGCTGGTCCAGGTCACGAAATAGTTGCCCGAGAGGTAGGCCTCCTGCTCACGCTGCTGCAGGTGCCCTTGCGGCGGCGCCGCGAAACGGCGCGTGAACATCGCGTAGGTCATGTCGGCGGTGAGGAATCCGTTGGTCATGCGCCGCCAGCGCGGCATGTGCATGAGGTAGGGCCTCAGGTGCAGACTGAAGACGACGAAGCGCAGGTTGACGCAAAACCCCGTGGCCAGGATCACCCACATCGGCGCACCGGCCACGATGAGCGGGATGGCCGCCAGCTGAGAGCTTCCCGCGTAAACCAGAAAGGTCATGGCCAGCGCCTCGATCACGCTCATGCCCGACTTGACCATCGCGACGCCTGTCATCAGGCCCCAGGCCGCGATGCCGGTGGCAAGCGGAACCATGCTGCGTGCGGCCTCCCGAAAGGCCGGATGCGTGTAGTTGTCGCGCAGGAAAAACACGGCGGGTCAAGCGCCAGGTGCGGGGGGCTGCTCGAACCCCATTCCCGGCCTGAGCGCATGGCCACGCAGGAAGTCGGCCACGGACAGGCGCTTGCCGCCGGGGCGTTGCACCTGGGTGATACGCAAGGCACCCTCGCCGCACTGCACGTCGAATCCGTCATCTTGCACCGCGAGAATCTGGCCCGGCACACCGGCGACACCGGCGACAGCGGACTCGACGGGCTGCGCCGTCCAGATCTTGATCGATTCTCCGGCAAGCCAACCGGTCGCGCCGGGAAACGGATCGAATGCACGGATGCGCCGCGCGATCACCGCTGCGGGCTGCGACCAGTCGATCGCGGCTTCGGCTTTGTCAATCTTGTGCGCATAGGTCACGCCCGGTTCAGGCTGCCGGACGGGCTTGAAGCCGCCGCATGCAGCAAGCTCCAGCGCTTCGACGATCAGACGGCCGCCCAGCGCCGCCAGCCTGTCGTGCAGCACGCCGGTGGTGTCCTGCTGCGATATCGGCAAACGCTCTTCGAGCAGCATGTCCCCCGCGTCCAGGCCCGCATCCATCTGCATGATGGTGACGCCGGTCTCGGTATCCCCCGCTTCAATCGCACGGTGGATCGGCGCGGCCCCGCGCCAGCGCGGCAACAGAGAGGCGTGGATGTTCAGGCAACCCAGGCGCGGCGCGTCCAGCACCCATTGCGGCAGGATCAGCCCGTAGGCCGCAACGATCATGACATCTGCCCGAGCCGCTTCGATGGCCTGCTTCGCTGCGCCGGCATCGTCCGGATATTTGCCGTCCAGCCGCAAACTGCGCGGCTGGACACAGGCGATACGGTGCTCGATGGCAAACTGCTTGACTGGCGATGCCTGCAGCTTCATGCCGCGCCCGGCGGGGCGGTCCGGCTGCGTCAGAACCAGTGCAATGTCGAACCCCGCCTGATGCAGGCGCTCCAGCGCCACGCGCGCAAATTCGGGCGTTCCCGCGAAAACCAGACGCATCGGGAGTCAGTTCCTGTCGTTGGGCGCGTTCACGAATTCCATGCCGGGATGGGCGCGTTGCACGACGCCGCGCTCGTCAAGGTACACGTAATAGAACATGTCGCTGCGCTGTACATCGCGCCAGCGATAGGTGAGGATGGGACCGCGCCAGCTCGCGACCGTATCGACCCACGCAGGGCGACCGAATTCACGCTCGACGTCATCCCGTGTCCACTTGCCGGGCTCGATGCGGTTGAAATTGCCCTCGGTCAGCACCTGGCGCGCCTGCACGACCCGGCCCGCCGGATCGACATCGACCATCCACGCGAACTGGCCGACCGGCTGCATCGAATACTGCAGCCGCTCGCCGTTGGGCAGCTTCACGACCCGCTGCGGCTGGCCCATGCGCTCGACAACCTGCTGGCGCGGCGTGCCGGGCGCGAATTCGTAGCTGGCAAAAGGTCCGCCCGCACAGCCCGCGAGCAGGAAAACGGTGGTGGCCGCAGCCCATAGTGTCTTGTACATAGGTGTGGAGAGCGCCTTCAGGCCCGTTCGGTATCGCGGCGCGCCTTGAGCATCTTGGTCTTGATGCGGTTGCGCTTGAGCGGCGATAGGTATTCGACAAACACTTTCCCGAGCAGGTGGTCCAGCTCGTGCTGGGCGCACACGGCCAGGATGCCTTCGGCCTCGATCTCGCGGGACACACCGTCGGCATCGAGCGCTTTCATCCGGATCGCAGACGCACGTTCGACGCCGTCAAAGATGCCCGGCACCGACAGGCATCCCTCTTCGTTGAGCAGCCTGTCCGGGCTGTACCAGGTGATCTCGGGGTTGATCAGCACCAGCGGTGAATCGCGGTTTTCCGAAACGTCGATGACGACGACCCGCTCGTGCACATCGACCTGGGTGGCCGCGAGCCCGATGCCGCTGGCGTCGTACATGGTTTCCAGCATGTCGGCGACCAACTGGCGAATGCGGCCATCGACCGAGGTGACCGGGCGGGCGACAGTGTGCAGCCTGGGATCGGGAAAGCAAAGAATGGGAAGGAGGGCCATGGTAAGAAAAGGTAGCT
>JAZKFD010000308.1:0-1398 GCA_040386635.1 Pseudomonadota bacterium | reverse complement strand
AAGGGCTTGAGCGCAGAATCGCCAGTACTTTGTCAAGACTTTTGGCCGCCTCGGTTCACCCCGACGGTCGCAGCCCGCAAATGAAAATACACAGCCAGAACTCATCAGCAGCCCCGCAAATTGTGCCGGCACCACGCCGCACCCTGCCCACGATGGTCGCTTTCGCGGCCCTTGCTGCGGGTCTTCTGCCGATGAGCGTTGCGGCGCAAAATTTCCCCATCACCCCCGCACAGCGCTCGACTGCACAGCAGGTTGCCCAGCAGGGCGTGCCGATCACCGAGCTGGCACCCAACGCGCCCGACGAATACACCGTGAAGCGCGGCGACACGCTCTGGGCCATTTCCGGCATGTTTCTCAAGAGCCCGTGGCGCTGGCCCGAACTGTGGGGCATGAACATGGAGCAGGTGCGCAATCCCCACCTGATCTTTCCGGGCCAGCTGCTGGTGCTGGAAAAGAAAGACGGCCGGGCGATCCTGCGCATGGGCCGCGGGCCCGCCGGAAGTGAGCCGACCGATACCGTTCGCGTCTCTCCGCGCGTGCGGGTCGAGTCCATGTCCGACCTGTCCATCCCGGCACTGAAATCGCACCAGATCGAGCCGTTCCTCGCCGAAGCCCTCATCATCGACGAAGCCACGCTGCTGGCCGCTCCGCGCATCGTCGCCGGGCCGGAAGAACGCGTGCTCATCACCCGCGGCGATCGTGCCTATGCACGCGGTCTGGTCACCACGCCACTCAAGCAGCGTGTCGCCGGCAGAGCTGACGATTACCGCGTGTTTCGCAATGCCAGACCGCTCAAGGATCCGCTGACCAACGTGGTGCTCGGCTACGAGGCCATGTACCTGGGCCGCGCCCAGCTGGTTCGCGATGAAAGCATCGAGCCGGTTCGCGTATCGACCGGCCAGGCAGAAAACACCGTCATCCCGGGAACCATCGACATCACCGCCGCCAAGGAAGAAATGCGCGTCGGCGATCGGCTGCTGCCTGAACCTGCGCGCCAGTTCCAGGCGTATGTTCCCCATGCGCCGTCCATGCCTGTAGATGCCGCCATCGTTTCGGTTTACGGCGATGCCGTTTCGTTCGTCGGACAGAACCAGGTGGTGGTGATCAACAAGGGCACCGCCGATGGCGTGGAAGTCGGCCATGTCATGGCGATTCTTCGCGATGGCGAGCGCCGCATCGACCGGACACAGCCGGGCGAGCGAACCAACATCAAGATCCCCGATGAACGCACGGGCCTTCTCATGGTGTTCCGTCCGTTCGACAGGCTCTCATATGCCCTGGTCCTGGAAATCTCCAGCACCGTGAAGGTGGGCGACCGGGTCGTCAATCCACGATAAGCAGGGCTTGCCGATGGAACGAGGGGAGCTGGCCGCATGGCTGCGCCTGGCATTGACGCCG
>JAZKFD010000307.1:0-5668 GCA_040386635.1 Pseudomonadota bacterium | reverse complement strand
AGGGCAATCTGGCCGGCAGCATGGTGAGCCGCGAGAACGAAGACGAGATCGGCAGGAACGAAGACTACAACCGCATCTCGATTCTCTCGCGCAGCCTCAAGCGCGAGGAGTTGCTGGAGCTGGACGTCGAGACCATCCTGCGGCGGCTGTTCTGGGAAGAGCGCGTCCTGCGGTTCGAGCCGCAAACTCCCAGGTTCGCATGTACCTGCAGCAGGGCACGCGTGGCGAACATGATCCGCGGGCTGGGCTCCGCCGAGGCCGAGAGCATCCTGGAGGAACGGGGCGATATCGAAGTAGGGTGTGATTTCTGCGGGCAGCAGTACCGGTTTGATGCGGTGGATGCGGCGCAGATCTTCACGTCGGCGGGGGATCAGCCGCCTTCTACTTCGAAGGTGCAGTAGGACAGCCTGGCATCAGCCGTCAGTTGCAGGCGCGGTGCGAACAAGGCGGCTTCCGACAAGCGTTCCCCGGCATGGCCGGTACAACAGGCTGGACCATTGCAAAGGAACCCGATGCCTGTCAACGAATCAGCGAGCCCCGAGCCCGCCACAGCGGGCGTATCTGAAGCGAGCCGTTCGCGAATACCGGTCTTCGTTGGCGGAGCGCTTGCCGGCGCTGCGCTCGCGGGTGCGATGGCCTTTGCCTTCATCTCTGATCGCAGGGATGCCGAGCCTGCGCCTGTAGCCGCCGTCCAGAAGGTCACCGACCCAGCCTGCCGCATCGACCCCATTGTCAAGGCCGCCGAGGCGGGTGATGGGTCGGCCGTCTATGCATCGACCGGGTCCGGTTCTGCATTGATCGTCAAAGGGAAAGAAGCGGCAGCTGCCGGGCGCGATCGCGACGCGGAAGTTGCGTTCCTGACTGCGTGCAAGCTGGAGCCGGCGCAGCCTGACGATGCCGCCACGCTGGCGCGGGCGGACGCGAAGTACAACCTCGGTCGCCATTACGCGAGCCTGGCGCAGGAGGGTGCGGGCAATCGCGCAGAACTGAGCTCTCGGGCAGCGATCCTGCTCAAGCAAAGCCTGGCTGTGTACCAGGCGCAGCTGGGCGCCGGGCATGAAAAGGCGCGCTTCGCCACGCAGGCCATTGCTGTGCTGGAGAATGGCAAGGCTGGGCCTGCGCAAGGCAGCGAGCAGGTGGCCGCTGTGTCGCGGCCCGCGACGGCTCCACAAGCTCCCCCGGCCCCTGCGAAAACACCGTCCGCATCAAATACGGCCGCCGCTTCGAAAGGAGCAACGCCATCGACGGCAGGTTCACCCGCCACACCGCAAGCAAGGCCCGCACCCGCTGCGAAGCCAGCGCGCAAGGCCAGCGAAGCGGACAGAACGGCCGTTGCCGCAGCGCCAGCCAAACCCGCCCCATCTGCGCAAAGGGCTGCGGCCGCCACGGGGATCCGGCCGAGCTTCGACTGCTCACGCGCCCGATCCGTGCCCGAGAAAATCATCTGCTCGGACCCGCAGCTTGCGCGCATGGACCGCGACCTTGGGCGGCTGTATGCGCGCGCCAAGCGCGATGCCGACGATCCGCGAGCATTCCAGCGCGTGAGCGACCGCGAGTGGCGTCGCCGCGAGTCCGAGTGCCGTGATCGCGAATGTCTGGTGGACTGGTACCTCGACCGGCGTGAGCAGCTTCTGGTCCAGGTCGGGGACGATGAAGACGAGTGACTGCGCGGGTTGGCCGAAGATCTAGGAAACCACGAACTCCAGCCCGTTTGCCATCAGTCCGGTAAACCCGATGTTTTCATCGTTGTAGCTCGTGTCAGCCGCCATCACCGCCAGCCCGGCCATCGAGTGCTCCTGGATCAATCCATTGAGGAAGGCAATGTCCGGCTCATCTGGCATGAAGCCGGCGAGGTTGTAGTACACCAGCGTGCTGAACTGGGTCGCGGTGTAGTCTGGATAAAACAGGTCGACGGCGTATGCCGCGATTTCTTCGGCGGTGTGTCCGGCGTCGAAAGCTTCGAGCACCGCACGGACAAGATGCCGGTCGCCCAGGGACTGGCCGTCGAAAAGCACCCCGATCAATCGTGCGGCGTCGCCTGCATGCCCGTCCAGGTCATACGCGATGCCGACGTCGTCGAACAGTACGCGTTCGATGCTGCGGAGACTGTCGTTGCCGCCCGGGCCCTGGATGTCGGACACGGTGCGCAGCTCGCCCGTCATCTCCACCTCGTAGCCCGAGATCGAACCGGCAAAGATGGCGGTGTCGAATCCTTCATCGCCATGAAGCAGATCATTGCCCTGGGCGCCGATCAGTGTGTCGTTTCCTGCGCCACCGTCCAGTACGTTGTTTGCCGAGTTTCCGGTCAGCTCATCGGCGTAGGGCGTGGCTTCGATGTTCTCGATCGCGATAAGGGTGTCGTTGCCCCAGGCGCCCGTGACGATGCCGGTCTGCAGGTTGGCCTTGATGCCGCCGGCGATCGGGTTCATCACTACCCAGGATGAGCTCGCTGCCACATAGACAGCCGTGTCGTTGTCGTCGGATGGGCCACCTTCACCGCCCACCATGACATCGTTGCCAAGGCCGCCGGTGAATCGGTCGGGACCGTCGTGTCCTGTCATGGTGTCGTTCGCGCTGCCGCCATACAGCTCGACCGTGTCTGCCGGACCGAACGCAGGATCGACGCGAATGTCGATGGGTAGGTTGAACCAGGGCAGGCGCCCATCCCTGAATTGCGTGAACTCGACGTTGATCAGCACGTCTGTTCCGTCGCGGCCACTCACCGTGTCAGCAACGCCAAACACCAGGAAGCCGACCATGTCGTCATCGACGACCAGCGAAAAGCGGTAATCGGATCGTGCGCCCCGGAAGACAGCGACGTCGGTCCCCGGCCCGCCGTCAACCACATCGTCGCCGTTCAGGCCAGTGATCGTGTCGTTCCCCGCCCTCGCACCGAAAGCTTCAGACTCATCCCCATCATTGTCTGATCCGGCCATCAGGTCGTGGCCGTTCGTTCCCTCGTACAGCGCCACTTAGCTTTGCCCTTCGCCTGGTCGGAGAGAGCCCGCTGCAGCGCCACCGATTGCACCGGCCACTGCCCCTATCGTTCCGCCGACGACAACGCCGACCGGGCCGGCGACCGCGGTGCCCACTGCGGCGCCGGTTGCAGCGCCTGCCAGCACGCCAGCGCCGACGAAGACCGACCGTTCTTCGACTTCGGCGTGAGCCGGGTCTATCGGTATCTGCGCCTCCCGGGCCGGATCCTGCGATGGCACGCCGTGGCCGGGCCTGGCCTGTTCAGCCAGATCGGGATCATGGCGGTTGGTGGTCTGGATGTCGGTTGGTGTGGGCATGGTTGGCTCCTTTAGTCACCAACGGTACAGCTGATACTTTCGAGTGCGTTGTGGGTCCGCAGGCAAACGCCATGTAGGAAGATGCTTCACTGGACTTTTGACGAACCGCAATCGAAGGGTGAAATGAGTGGAATGCAGTTGTTGAAGCTGATCTGGGCAGCGCCCTGTTCAGCCATCGGACTTGCCTTGGCGGCGCTTCCGATCGCTCTGGGCGGACGAGCCCGATGGACCTCAGGTGCGCTGGAAGTCACCTGGCGCCCGGCCACCGAGCGATGCGGCGCAATTGCCGCCAGCCTGCCTTTTCGCGGGATCGTGTTCGGTCACGTCATCCTTGCGGTGACGGCTCAGGAGCTCGAGCGGATTGGGCCGCATGAGCGAGTCCATGTGCGGCAGTACGAGCGATGGGGGCCGCTGTTCTTCTTTGCGTATGGCGCGTCCAGCCTGTGGCAGCTGGTTCGCGGTCGCAGCCCCTACTGGGACAACTGTTTCGAGGTCGAGGCGCGGGAGCAGGGCGACGCCCCGCCTGAGGGGATGCGCTGATGGCGCGCTATTTCTCGCGCAGGCGGGTGAAGAGGCGATGCTCGCAGTCAGGGTCGCTGCACTTGTCGCACACCCATTGCCAGCGGCGTGTTTCCCTGGCGTTTTGGGGGAGGGTGGTGGCAAGGGCATCTGCTTGCCCAATCGCACGCAACGCGTTTGTCAACCTTTGAGCGCCGCTGCCATAAACCACGCGATACGCCACCCCCGCCTTTGCAAGCGCGGCCCTCACCAGCGCATCGACCGGCTCCCTCACGTGCGGCCCGTCGCGTTGCAGGCCGTCGGCCACCCAGGGCAGATCCAGACCGGTGACCAGTGTGAAGTCGTAGGTCTTTTGCCGCGCCAGCGCGAACCGATAAAGACTGCCGTCTTCGAACAACATGGCGCTGTAGATCGCAACCATCAGCGATGTCGTGTCGGCAATCACGATGTCCGAAACGGCAGCGGCTTCATCGACCAGACGTTCCTGTTCCTGCGCGATGGGCATCTGCTCTTCGGGTCGCGGTGTGCGGCCCTCGCGCTCGCACCAGGTGCGCAGCACCTCGCTCACCACCGTGACGTTCTTGCCCCGCGCGCGAAAGTGCCCCGCCAGATCGTGGGCCAGTTGCGTCTTGCCGGTACTTTCCGCGCCCAGTAGCGCGATCTTCACAGTCTCTTGCTCCACTCGCGCCACCCCACCACGCTCAGCGCGATGAAAACCAGGTACAGACCCAGCGTGAGCCACAGCCCCTTGTATGCAAAGAGACCGACGCTCACGACGTTGACCGCGATCCACGCCGCCCAGTTCTCGATGTATTTGCGCCCCAGCAGGAACTGCCCGACCAGGCTCACCGACGTAGGGAATGCATCCCACCAGGGTACGTCCGTGTCGGTAAAGGTCTTGAGAAACAGCCCGGTCGCGGGCCAGAGGACGGCGCACGCCGCAAGCGTCAACACCAGCCCGCGGCGGGACAGTCGGCTGACCCTGAGTGCAGAGCCATCAGGCTGCACCCCCCGTAGCCACTGATACCACCCCCACAAGGCGACCACCACGAAGAAGATCTGCAGCGATGCGTCCCCATAGATCTTGCTGCGCCAGAAGATCGCAAAGTACATCAACGAGCTGATGATGGCGAGCGGCCAGGCCCAGTGAATTTCGCGAATGTTGAAACCCACCATCACCAGCGAGATGACGACTGCGGCAATCTCCAGCCAGGTGGCGGGCGACCCCCAGAGGGTGAACGCCGGGGCGAACAGGAATTCAGGCATGACAAGCCATCATTTGACGTTCACGAAGATCTCGTTGGGCTTGACCATGCCGAGTTCGTTCCGGGCTTTCTCTTCCACCGTTTCGAGGCCTTCCTTCAGGTCCCTCACCTCGGAGGCAAGCCGTTCGTTGGCTTGCTGGGCCTTCGCGTTGGCGGCTTTCTGGGCTTGTAGCTTTTGCTCCATCTCGGCCACGTTGGCAAGCGAGCCCCGGCCCGACCACAGTTGCGCGTGAACGATCAGGAGCAGCGCAAGCAGCAGTAAAGGGACGAGCCGGGAGCCCACGGGGGCACGCTACCTGAGGTTGTAGAAAGCAGCACGGCCGGGGTAGCTGGCGATGTCGCCCAGGTCTTCCTCGATGCGAAGCAGCTGGTTGTACTTGGCCATGCGGTCCGAACGCGAAAGCGACCCGGTCTTGATCTGCCCGGCGTTGGTGCCCACTGCGATGTCAGCGATGGTGGAGTCCTCGGTTTCGCCCGAACGGTGGCTGATGACCGAGGTGTAGCCGGCGCGCTTGGCCATCTCGATCGCCGCGAAGGTTTCGGTCAGCGTGCCGATCTGGTTGATCTTGATCAGGATCGAGTTGGCGATGC
>JAZKFD010000306.1:0-7078 GCA_040386635.1 Pseudomonadota bacterium | reverse complement strand
TCGCAGCCTGATGTGGCAGCCAAGAGCCACCAGCGCACCGGCTACCTGCCTGTGACGAAGGCGTCGTTCGACCTCACCGAGAAATCAGGCTTCTACAAGCAGAATCCGGGCTATGACGTGTCTGTCAACCAGATGGTTCGCAAGACCACCGACAAGTCGCGTGGCGTGCGCCTGGGCAACTTCGTGCAGATCCGCACCATCATCGACGAGGAGCTCGAAGGCGTGTGGCGCGGCGCGAAGCAGCCGAAGGAAGCGCTGGATGGCGCAGTCAAGCGCGGCAATGAACAGCTGGAGCGTTTCCAGAAGGCCAACAAAGGCTGATCTGTAAAAAGGATGTCATGCCGGACTCTTCGTGGAAGGGTCCGGGATGGCATTTGCTTTCTCTGACCGCCTTTCTTTGGCTTTTGGAACAGAACTAGAAAAATTATGGAGAAGAGGGTCCTTTTCAAATCCAGCTGGCTGCCCTGGGTGCTCATCGCGCCCCAGATGGCCATCATCCTGCTGTTCTTCTTCTGGCCCGCATGGCAGGCGCTCTACCAGAGCGTGCTGCAGCAGGACGCCTTTGGCTCCAGCAGCGAGTTCGTCGGCCTGGCCAACTTCAAGCGCCTGTTCGACGATCCGAGCTACCTCGACTCTTTCTACACGACCGCCATCTTCTCGGTGCTGGTCTCCGTCGGAGGATTGGCGCTGTCGCTGCTGCTGGCCGTGCTCGCCAACCGGGTGATCCGCGCTGCAGGCATCTACAAGACCTTGCTGATCTGGCCGTATGCGGTCGCGCCGGTTGTGGCCGGCGTGCTATGGCTGATGATGTTCGCCTCGCCCTACGGTGTGATCCGCTACGCGCTGATCGAAATGGGCTTTGACTGGAACCACCTGCTCAACGCCAACCACGCCATGGCCCTGATCGTGATGGCGGCCATCTGGAAGCATCTGTCGTACAACTTCCTGTTTTTTCTTGCCGGCCTGCAGTCGATTCCGCATTCGCTGATCGAAGCTGCAACGATTGACGGCGCGGGTCCCTGGAAACGCTTCTGGACCATCGTGTTCCCGCTGCTGTCGCCCACGACATTTTTCCTGCTGGTGATCAACATCATCTATGCCTTCTTTGAAACCTTCGCCATCGTCGATGCAGCCACGCACGGCGGCCCCGGCAAGGAAACGGCGATCCTGGTCTACAAGGTTTACTACGACGGCTTCAAGGCACTCGACATCAATGGGTCGGCTGCACAGTCGGTGATTTTGATGCTGATCGTCGGCGCGCTCACCGTGTTCCAGTTCCGGTTTGTCGAGAAAAAAGTGCATTACTAAAAAGCACATTTGCCATGGTCCAACGCACCCCCATCCTCGACTTTTTCACCCACCTGATTCTGGCGATCGGCGTGCTGGTGGTTTTCTTCCCCATCTACGTGACCTTCATCGGCTCCACGCAGACCGCCCAGCAGATCTCGACAGCCAACCCCATCTCGCTGCTGCCCGGCACCAACATCGTCGAGAGCTATCGCTTTGCCCTTTTCGGCGGCAAGACCGAAGCTGGCGCCACCGTGGCACCGGCGCTGCCGATGATGGGTATCAGCCTGGTAAGCGCGCTCATCATCGCCTTGGGCAAGATCGCCATCTCCCTGCTATCGGCCTTCGCCATCGTGTACTTCCGGTTCCCGGCCAAGACGCTGGTCTTCTGGATGGTGTTCGTCACCCTCATGCTGCCGGTGGAGGTGCGGATCGTTCCGACCTACCAGGTGATATCGGATTTCGGCATGCTCAACACCATGTCCGGGCTCACGATTCCACTCATTGCATCGGCCACGGCGACGTTCCTGTTCCGCCAGTTCTTCATGACCGTGCCCGATGAACTGGTGGAGGCCGCGCGAATGGATGGCGCCGGGCCGATGCGCTTTTTCAAGGACGTGCTGCTGCCCCTTTCGAAAACTTCGATGGCGGCGCTCTTCGTGATCCAGTTCATCTACGGCTGGAATCAGTACCTGTGGCCTCTGCTGGTGACCACGGACGAGAAGATGTACCCCATCGTGATGGGCATCAAGCGCCTGATCTTCGGGGAGGTGTACATCGAATGGAACGTCGTGATGGCCACTGCGATTCTTGCGATGCTGCCGCCAGCGATCGTGGTGATCCTGATGCAGAAGTGGTTCGTCAAGGGCCTTGTAGACACCGAAAAGTAAAACCCGAAAAACATGGCCTCAATCCAACTCAAGAACGTCGTCAAGAAATACGGCAAGGGCAAAGCCGAATTGCAGGTGATCCACGGCGTGAATGCCGACATCGCAGACCGCGAGTTCGTCGTCATCGTCGGGCCTTCGGGTTGCGGCAAATCCACGCTGCTGCGAATGGTCGCCGGACTCGAGGAGATTTCCGCTGGTGAAATTTCGATCGGCGGCCGCGTGGTGAACAAGCTCGAGCCTGCCGAGCGCGATATCGCCATGGTGTTCCAGAACTATGCGCTGTATCCGCACATGAGCGTCTTCGACAATATGGCCTACGGGCTCAAGATCAAGAAGATGCCCATTGAGGAGATCAAGGCGCGTGTGGACAAGGCCGCCGGCATTCTCGAACTCGGTCACCTGCTCGATAGAAAGCCGCGCCAGCTTTCGGGCGGCCAGCGCCAGCGCGTGGCCATGGGCCGGGCCATCGTGCGGCAGCCGCAGGTGTTTCTTTTTGACGAGCCGCTGTCCAACCTCGACGCCAAATTGCGCGCCCAGACCCGCATCGAAATCCAGAAACTGCACCGGGAGCTGGGCATCACGTCGCTGTTCGTCACGCACGACCAGGTCGAAGCCATGACGCTCGCGCAACGGATGATCGTGATGAACGCGGGCAACATGGAGCAGTTCGGTACACCCGAAGAGGTCTATCACACCCCGGCAACCACCTTTGTTGCGAGCTTCATCGGATCGCCGCCGATGAACCTGCTGAAAAACGCACCCGGCGGCAAACCCGGGCTCATCATGGGCGTGCGCCCCGAGCACCTGGAAATCGGATCGACCGGCTGGCAGGCGCGGGTCGAGACGACCGAGTTGCTGGGCGCCGAAAGGCTGATCTATGCGCGCGTCGGCGACGAGCAGATCATCGTGCGCAGCGAAGAACACGAAGTCACGCCCGCGCCTGATTCGATCATCCACGTGGCGCCGCGCGAAGACCGGGTGCACTGGTTCGACGCCGCGACTGGCAAGCGGTTGTAGCGCCATGAGCGCCTGGCCTTACCCGCGCTGGGTTGCCCACCGGGGCGCCGGCAAACTGGCTCCTGAAAACACGCTGGCCGCATTCCGGCTCGGAGCGCAGCACGGCTACCGCATGTTCGAATGCGATGCCAAGCTGTCGTCCGATGGCGTTGTGTTCCTCATGCACGATGCAAGCCTGGAGCGCACCACCAGCGGACAGGGAATCGGCGGCGACCTGACGTGGCGGGAGCTGTCGCAGCTCGACGCCGGCAACTGGCATTCGCCGGCGTACGCGGGCGAGCCACTGCCTACCCTGGCAAGCGTCGCCCGGTTCTGCCTTGCCAACAATTACCTGCTCAACATCGAGATCAAACCGACACCCGGACTCGAGGAGCACACGGGCGTCGTGGTTGCCCGGGAAGCGCAAAAGCTATGGGCGGGCGCCGGCGTAGCGCCCCTGCTCACCTCTTTCCAGCCCGATTCGCTCAAGGGAGCCATGGCAGCGGCCCCTGAGCTGCCACGCGGGCTGCTGCTCGATGAACTGCATCCTGGCTGGTTCGAGATGGCGCAATCACTGGCCTGCCAGGCCATTGTCTGCAACCACAGGCTGTGGAACGAGCAAACGGTAGGGCAGGTGACGGACGCCGGCATGAAGTGCCTGACCTATACCGTGAACGACAAGCCGACCGCCGAACGATTGCTCGACCTGGGCATTGCGGCGGTGATCACCGACCGCCTGGATCTGTTCCCGCCAGACTGAACCCGGGGCCCGGGTGCGGTTTTTGACCGTCCGCCCGATTACGCTATAGTAAATGCATTACGCATTGTTGAATCAGAGGATCACTATGGCCGCCGTGTTGAAACAAGGTGCCGCCCTGCCGGCGCCCGCCCCTATCCACCAGCTCCACCACTACGCGTACCGCGCCAAAGACGCCGAAGAAACGCGTCATTTCTACGAAGACATCCTTGGGCTGCCGCTCTATCACATCATCCAGAGCGATGTTGTGCCGAGCACCGGCGAGTACTGCCCGTACACGCACTTTTTCTTCCGCCTGCAGGACGGCTCGTTCATCGCCTTTTTCGACCTGGGCAATGACGAGGCGGCGCTGCCGTCCCCTAACACGCCCCTGTGGGTGAACCACATTTCGTTTCGCGTCGATTCGCAGCAGGCGCTGCGCGACATGAAGGAGCGCCTCGAAGCCCACGGTGTCGAAGTGCTGGGCATCACCGATCACCACATCTTTCACAGCATCTACTTCTTCGACCCCAATGGAGTACGGCTGGAGCTGACGGCGCAGCTGGCCGATGAGTTCCAGATGCTGCAGGAAAGCAAGACCGCGCACGCACGGCTGGCCGAATGGACGGCGCGCAAGGAGCAGTGGCGCGCCGAGCGGGCTGCCGGCAAGACGACGCAAGCCCTGAAGCCCCAGCAGAACGACCGGCCGGAGTATTCGAGGTAGGCTTTCAACGGAGCGGCGATGACAGGCAGCTACGCCCCAGCGGCATTGACCAACAGTTATGAGTTCGCGCAAGGCAAGGGCTACGTCCTGCCCGAATATCCGTTCAAGCCTCCACCCGAGATTGCCAGCGGCGAGACCAGCCACCACCCTATCGTGATCGTGGGCGGGGGCCTTGCCGGACTGACTCTGGCCTGCTCGCTTGCGAACTATGGCGTCGCGGCGGTCCTGCTGGACGAGGACAACACGGTCGGGGTCAAGGGCGCGTCGTCGCGCGGCATCTGCTACACGCAGAAGTCGCTGGAGATCTTTCACCGGCTGGGCATCTACGAACGCATCGCCGCCAAGGGCATCCAGTGGAGCGTTGGGCGCACCTTCGCCGGCAACGACGAGGTTTACTCGTTCGACCTGCGCCAGCAAGGCGCCTACAACCTGTCGAGCCAGCCCCCGTTCATCAACATTCAGCAGTTCTACATCGAGGCGTATCTTGTCGAGCGCATCATCGAACTCGGCCATGTGGATATCCGCTGGAGCAATCGCGTGACGGCCTTTGAGCAGGACGGCGAAAGCGCAACGCTTACCGTTGCGACGCCAGCGGGCGACTACCGCCTGCGCGCCGATCACGTCATCGACGCAACGGGCTCGCACAGTCCGTTTCGCAAATGGGCGGGCGCTTCGGTCACTGCAAAAAAGGGCGACGACCGCTGGTGCATCGCCGATGTGCGGTTCAGCAAGCATCCACCCGTGGAGCGGCACACCTGGATCGAAGCCCCCTTCAATGAAAACCGTGCGGTGTGGCAGCACCTGATGGGCGACGACGTCTGGCGCATCGACTACCAGATGGCGCCCAACGCCGACCCCAACCTGGTAAGCCGCGAGGACGTGGTGCGAGAGCGCCTGGCACGGCAGTTCGGGGCAGACTGCGATGTGGAAGTCGTGTGGGTGGGGCCCTATGCCTATCGCAGCGAGTGCATCGACAGGATGCGTTGCGGGCGGGTCTTTTTCATGGGTGATTCAGCCAAGGTGGTCAGCCCCTTCGGAGCCCGTGGTGGTAACACGGGAATCGCCGACGCAGACAACCTCGCCTGGAAGCTCGCAGCGGTCACGCAGGGCCGCGCGGCGCCTGCGCTGCTCGACTCCTATCACGACGAGCGGCACGAAGCCGCGCAGCAGAACGTGTCGGTGACCAATCGCACCTCGCGCTTCCTGCGGCCCGCACCCGGCGTGGAAAAACTGTTTCGCGATGCCGCGCTCAGCCTGGCCCGCCAGCACGTCTTTGCACGTCATTTCGTCAACACCGGCCGCATGGCGATTGCCAATCCCTACACGCGTTCGCAAGCCTGCGGTCCGGGGGGCGGCCTGTCGATGCAGAACGTGTCCTTCGAGTGGGCCGACGGCTCGAAAGGGACGATCAATCAACTGCTCCAGTGGGCCGACGGCCGGCTGTTGCTGCTCGGTTTCGGCCCTGCATCACGTCGGGCGCTTGGCGATCTCAAAGCCCTTGGTGCTTCGGCGCCCGTGCGTTGCGTCCAGGTGCTGGGTGCGGGGGATGCGGCTAGCGCCATTGAACATGTTCGCGACCGGCAAGGCCACGTAGCGGGCGCCTGCGGCTCACCCGGCCAGGGATGGGCGCTCATCCGGCCTGACGGCTACGTCGCATCGACCGGCGAATCCATCGACGGCTCGCTGGTGAACGCGGTTGCACGCGCCCTGGGTGCAATAGGTACCACGGGGAAATTGGCATGAAGACCGAACCGAATTTGCCCGACGCCGACTTGTTTTATGAGCAACTGCTCGACGCGCATGAGGGCCTTACGCAGGAGCAATCGCAGCTGCTCAACGCCCGGCTGATCTTGCTGCTGGCCAATCAGGTGGGCGATTCGCAGGTGCTCAAGGCCTGCATTGCAGCCGCCCGCCAATTACCTACGTAAAATCGGTCATCCACCCAACCGACCTGGGGTCAGTTTCCAGTTAATTGGAATCTGACCCCAATTGATTTCCATGAGCGACACGCGCGAGCAACCGGGGCTTGAGAGCCTCCCAAAATCTTTTGAACCTGCCGCCATCGAGGCGCGCTGGGGGCCGCTGTGGGAAGAGCGCGGCTATGCCAATGCGGGCTACCGCGGCACGGGCATGGCCAGGCAAGGCGCTCCGGCGTTCTCGATCCAGCTGCCGCCGCCCAATGTCACCGGCACCCTGCACATGGGCCATGCGTTCAACCAGACGATCATGGACAGCCTCACGCGCTATCACCGGATGCGCGGCTTCAACACGCTGTGGGTTCCGGGCACCGACCATGCGGGCATCGCAACCCAGATTGTGGTGGAGCGTCAGTTGCAGGAACAGAAGGTCTCGCGCCACGACCTCGGGCGCAAGAACTTCGTTGCCAGGGTATGGGAGTGGAAGGAGAAATCCGGAAACATCATCACCTCGCAGATGCGCCGCATG
>JAZKFD010000305.1:0-18371 GCA_040386635.1 Pseudomonadota bacterium | reverse complement strand
CGCCGTGATGCTCGGCGGCATCATCACCGGCAAGCCGCCGGTGAGCCTGTCGGCCGCCACGCCGATTGCACGCCTGACCAGCGAATACAACGTGTTCGTCCTGCCCGCCAATTCGCCGCTCAAGACAATGGCCGATGTCGTCGCGCAGCTCAAGAAAGACCCCGGCAGCGTGAAGTGGGGTGGCGGCTCGCGCGGCTCCACCGAGCACATCGCGGCCGCGATGATCGCGCGCGAAGTGGGTGTTGATCCGGCCAAGATCAACTACGTCGCATTCCGTGGAGGCGGCGAGGCCACCGCGGCCATCCTGGGCGGCAACGTCACGGTGGGCGGCAGCGGCTACAGCGAGTTTGCCGAGTACATCAACACCGGCAAGATGCGGGCTATCGGCGTGACCTCGGGCACGCGCCTGAAGGGCGTGGCGGTGCCCACGCTCAAGGAGCAGGGCATCAATGTCGAGATCGGCAACTGGCGCGGTGTCTACGGCGCCCCCGGCATCACCGATGCGCAGCGCAAGGCGCTCACCGACATGGTGCTGGCAGCGCTCAAGTCGAAAAGCTGGAGCGAAGCCATGGAAAAGAACAACTGGACACCGGCAGTCCTGTCGGGCGCCGCGTTCGAAAAGTTCGTGGACGACGACTTCGCCAGCCTTCGCGCGACGATGGTCAAATCCGGCATGGTCTGATTGACGAGCCCAATGCTCGCGTAATTCCAGCGGCGCCCGGCTCATCACCGGGCGCTTTTTTTTCGGGCTGGCGAATCAGAACCGGTCAGGATTGGAGGCATCAGCGATGACAGAACAACACAAAAAAAATCCAGCGCAACTGGCAGTCGGGGCGGGCGTGCTCCTGCTGGGTCTGGCGCTTGCTGCAGGCGCCATCCAGATTCCTTCTGCCGCCGGCTATGGCGGTGTCGGGCCGAACTTTTTGCCCTGGGTGGTTTCGGTGTCGCTGGTGCTGTGCGGCGTGCTGATCCTGTACGAAACATTCACGGGCGGCTTTCGCAACATGGAAGAACCGTCGGGTGACGCCCGGACTTATTGGGCCGCGCTGGCCTGGATCTCGGCCGGATTGCTGGCCAACGCCGCACTCATCACCACGATCGGCTTCATCCTGAGTTGCACGCTTTGCTACATGCTGGCGGTGCAGGGACTCAAGCGGGCGCAGGGGCTGCATGCGACATCTCCACGCGCATTGCTGATGGATCTTTTCACCGGCGCTGCCATCTCGGCCCCTGTGTTCTGGATGTTCACGAAGTTCCTGGCGATCAACCTGCCGGGCCTGACATCGAGCGGATGGATCTGACATGGAAATCCTCAACGCACTGCTGCAGGGTTTCGCCACTGCCATCACCCCGGTCAACCTGATGTGGGCTTTTGTCGGCTGCGTGCTCGGCACCGCTGTCGGCGTGTTGCCTGGCATCGGGCCAGCCGTGGCGGTTGCGATGCTGCTACCGATCACCGCCAAGGTCGAAGTCACGGCCTCGATGATTTTTTTCGCCGGCATCTATTACGGAGCGATGTACGGAGGCTCGACCACCTCGATCCTGCTCAATACGCCGGGAGAAACCGCGACCATGGTGACCGCCATGGAGGGCAACAAGATGGCCAAGAGCGGGCGGGCCGGGGCGGCGCTGGCGACGGCGGCCATCGGCTCATTCGTGGCTGGAACCATCGCGACCATCATCGTGACGCTCTTTGCGCCGGTCGTTGCAGAGTTTGCCGTCAAGCTGGGCCCACCCGAATATTTCATGCTCATGGTGCTGGCCTTTACCACCGTGAGCGCGGTGCTGGGCAAGAGCACGCTTCGCGGCATGACGGCCCTCATGATCGGACTGGCCATCGGCTGCATTGGCCTGGATCAGATATCGGGCCAGCCGCGCTACACCATGGGCAAGGCTGAACTGCTCGATGGAATCGAAATCGTGCTGGTGGCGGTTGGCCTGTTTGCCGTGGCCGAAGTCCTGTACGCCGGCATGTATGAGGGCCGCGTGGTTGAAAAGCAGAACGCGCTCACCCGGGTTTACATGACCAAACGCGACTGGAAACGGTCCATTCCCGCCTGGCTGCGCGGCACGGCCATCGGCACGCCGTTTGGCTGCATTCCGGCCGGCGGCACCGAGATTCCGACCTTCCTTTCTTATGCGACGGAAAAGAAGCTGGCGAAGGGAGACGACCTCGCGGAGTTCGGAACCAAGGGGGCGATCGAAGGTGTGGCCGGCCCGGAGGCGGCGAACAACGCGACCGTGACCGCTGCGCTGATCCCCCTGCTGACGCTGGGCATCCCGACGTCCAACACCACGGCAATCCTGCTGGGCGCCTTCCAGAACTACGGGCTGCAGCCGGGCCCTCAGCTTTTTTCGACATCGGCCGCACTGGTGTGGGCGCTGATCGCCTCGCTGTACATCGGCAATGTCATGCTGCTGATCCTGAACCTTCCGCTGGTCAAGCTGTGGGTGATGTTGCTGAAGATTCCCAAGCCGCAGCTCTACGCAGGCATCCTGATCTTCGCAACGGTGGGCGCTTACGGCATGCGGCAAAGTGCGTTCGACCTGGTGCTGCTGTACGTGATCGGCCTGGTCGGTGTGCTGATGCGCCGTTACGATTTTCCGACGGCCCCAGTGGTCGTCGGCATGATCCTCGGGCCTCTTGCTGAAGCGCAGATGCGAAACGCCGTATCGATCGGCGAAGGCAGCTTCCTGGTGTTCGTGCAGCGGCCCATGTCGCTGGCACTGCTGATCGTTGTGATCGCCGTGCTGGTCTTGCCGCGCCTGTCGCGATTCAGAAAGCGCAGGCAGGTGGCGACTTAGGTCCTGGCGGACGGCATACCGACTTCTTCATCTATCGTCGGATGGCGCGTGGGGGGCGGGGGGAGGGGGGCGGGGGACTTCATCGTCCTGATCCTGCGTCCCTACTGCGAACCTGCCAATCCTTGTGCAAGTGCCTCGTTATATTTCCGCAGGCCGACCTCAGCCTCCTGGTGCAGCTCTTTGGCCAGGGCCATGATGCCGGTGTTAAACGGTGAGTTCGGCAGGAACTTCGATCGGGCGATGTACCCGCCGAACTTCTTCGTCATGGCGTGGGACGGATATCTGGCCTCGCTCAGGAGCGTGGCAGTGTGTGGATTCTGTTCTGCCCGCCTGGGTCGGTTGGCATTGGCGAGCCGTTCAACATGCTCCCTGACGTCGTCGAAGGCTCTGTTGCCTTTAACGAAGCCCAGAGTCTCGCGGTCCAGCGTCCTGCGAAGGATGGGCACTTCCCAGTGTGGAGGCGGCGTGTTGAAACGTGCCACGTGCAGCAGGTCCTGGCACTTGAACAGGTGCAGGAGTTTGTCGAAGAGGAGCCGGTTAGCCGCGCCTTCGGTGGCTTGAGCGCCAATGCCGGGAATCAGCCGGAGGCCTGGGACCAACTCGAAAGGACCCATCAGGGCCGCGTGAAATCCGGCGATACCTAACGGCATGCTGCTGGAGTCCAGCGCCGCTATCGCCGGATCGCACAAGGTCCAGTTCAGACAGTCATTCATCAGGATGCGGAAGCCGCCCACGCTCGAATAAACATGAGGCGCCGCGGGCGACGACACCAACCAGCGCCACCATGACATGAATTTCTTGGTCTGTAGAGAGTTGGCTGCGTCGGCGACCTTCTCAGTTACGTCGGGTGTGAAGTGCATGCGCAACGCCGGCATCTCAGCGTCAAGTTCGTCGTCCGGGGGCGGCCCGGGAATCGCATCCTCAAGTTCCGGTGGCGGTTCGTCGGGCGGCGGAGGAATTTCATCGCCGGCAGCGGTCTCTCGAAGTTTCGAGCGCAGGGCGATGGACGAATTTTCGGTCCTGGCGGCTGCCCACATCGAAAACATGCTGATCGGATAGAGCGTCCATTCGTACAGTCCGACATGCATGTCGATTGTTGGCGAGGTGATGGCTGTGCCATCGCCAGCGTGGATTGCCAAGGCATCTGCCCACTTGAAATTCAACAGTGCATGAACCACGAAACCGGCGTTGATGATGACGAACGGCGCCATGAACATCGCCGTCTTGCCGGCGAGCTTTTCAACCTTTTCTGCTGGAAGCTCTCTGCCCTCCTTGTCGACAAAGACGATATCCGGCATCAGCCGGGCGCCGACTTTCTCAAGCACACCGCGCCCCAGGCAATAGATATGGGTCTTGTTGGCAGCGGCGACCAGGCACGTGAGCATCACCTTGTTGAACTCAGTGCCTGTGAGATTCCAGCCTTGTGTCAATGCGAGCCCGACGGTGAAGGCCGTCGGTGCCTGGCCCAGGACTGCGGTGAGTTTGTCGTGGTGTTCGCCGCCCAAACGATGAATGTACTCGTCGCCGTCTTCGTCCCTGGCCTTGAATGTCAGCAGTGACGAAAAGGCGCGGCCCGCGTACTTGTGGGAAATGACCACATGGGCGAGAAAGAATGGAGCGCTCAGGAACAACGCGTTTCGATTATCCGCAGCGGGGTCGCTGCCATCGAGCAGGTCGTTGATGTAGAGCATCGTGATGTAGGTCACGACGGATGCGAACTGGCGAATAGTGAAGATGGCGCCGAGGGTCTTGAGGCCGCTGCCGCCTGCCATTTCAAGTGTGCTGCAGAGGCTTTGCCATGGCATTCTCGGTAAATGGAACTGGGGAAGGTGCAACTGCGGCAGATGGGGCATCTCAGGCAAGTGCGGCATATGGGGCAAGTGCGGCATATGGGGCACCCGGGGCAGGTGTTGCCGCAAATCCGGCCAATGCCACGCCGGTCCCTCTTCGGGCTGTGGGGCGGCGGCCGCAGGGCTATCCAGTTCGAGGTCCTTGAGGTCCGGCGAAGGCAGGCTGAAGGTTGCAGGCTCTATGACCGGCTCCGCAATCGCGCCCCCACGCAGCGCTGCGTAGGCCTGCGGCGTGGCTGGGAACTGGTAAGCCAGGATCGAATGGAGGATATCGTTTGAATTGGGATCCGGAAGCGAAAGCGGATCGGAAAGCAACGGCTCGCCCTGCCTTGCCGCGAACCTGCGCGGTTCGGTCGCGTGCGGCTTGACAAGGATTGGCTCGCTGTCGAAGTTGTCCGGCACAGCGGTATCAGCGCTTGTATTCGCAATCCCGGCATTGGAGGCGGGTACGCCGCCTTGCGTGGGGTTTCGGGGACTGGGCCGCAGCGGCGCGGCCCGGTCGGGAATTGGAGAACTGCCAGTCATGCCGAGGTGGTTCTGTTGTTATGCGAAAGCGCCCAATCGTGCGTCCGGGTGCCCGGCTTGCTGGATTGGGGATTGCGACGGGGTCTGGAGAAAGTGGGTCTCCCGCCACTGCAATGCCATCGCGACCAGGACGCGTACAGAGCGCAGGAGTTCCACACCCGATCGTCCCTGAAACGGGTATTTGGCCTGCAGCGTGACATTGCCGTAGATGGGATGAATGCTGAATGTGGAGGCGGTGTCTTCGCCCAACATCGTGAAGTTGACCAGGAGCAAGGCGCGAAGAGCCTCGGCCTCGCGCTCTGCCGGAGGAGGTCCAAAGTCGATGAGAACAAACGCGCTGTCCGGGTGAGTCTCCGGGGTGTGCATGATATTGATGGCAACCTCAGCTATCGTCGTGGAGAAGACCATCACGCCCTGGTTGTCTGGGGCTACTTGCGGTGCTGGCGCGTTTGCGGCTGCGCAAAATCCGTCACACAGGGCCTGAAAATTCGCGACGCTCATGGGGACTCCTTGTGCCGGGCGGTCGACTGACGGGGTACAGGGTAAGCGCGGCCTTCGAAGACATGAACTACCCGGAAGTCTCGAAGCTGCTTGGGATTTACACCAAGAGGGGGCGCCCGTGGTGTGCGGCTGCCAGCGCTACCGGTACCATCGCCCGCATGGCTATCACCGACTCGCTACCCCTCGACGGTCAACGCATCCTGGAGCTCGCAGCCCGCTCCATGTTCGACATGTTCGCCAACGCGAGCGAAGGCATGCTGCTGGTCGATCGGGATGCGCGGGTGGTGTGGATCAACGACCAGTACAAGCGATTCCTGCCGGCCCTCGGATTTCCGCGCGTGGAGGATTTTGTGGGTCACCCGGTATCCGAAGTCGTGCACAACACGCAGATGGATCGCGTGATCCGAACCGGCAAGCCTATCCTGATCGATCTCCTGTCCAACCGGGCAGGCACCTTCGTCGTGAGCCGCATTCCGCTGCGCGATGAGAACGGGCAGGTGATCGGCGCGCTGGGTATCGTGCTGTTCGACCACCCCGAGACGACGCTGCAACCGTTGATCGAAAAGTTTGCGGCGCTGCACCGCGACCTTGATGACGCGCGGCGTGAACTGGCCAGCCAGCGGCGCACCAAGTACACGCTTGCGAGCTTTGTCGGCAGCAGTGATGCGGCCGTCGAGGTCAAGCGTCAGGCCAGGAGGGCGGCGATGTCATCGAGCCCCGTGCTGCTGCTGGGCGAAACCGGGACCGGCAAGGAGTTGCTGGCGCAGGCCATTCACGCCGCGTCCAAACGGGCCGATGGTCCGATGGTCAGCGTGAACATTGCGGCCGTACCCGATACGCTGCTCGAATCCGAATTCTTCGGTTTTGCTCCGGGTGCGTTTACAGGCGCCGACCGCAAGGGGCGTGATGGCAAGTTCAAGCTGGCCGATGGCGGCACGCTGTTCCTCGATGAAATTGGCGACATGCCGCAATCGCTGCAGGCCAAGTTGCTGCGCGCCTTGCAGGAGGGCGAGATCGAGCCGCTGGGTTCCAACAAGGTCATCCGCTTCGATGCCCGCGTGATCGCGGCCACCTCGCGTGACCTGGCGCAGCTGGTGCGGGAGGGCAGGTTCCGCGAAGACCTGTATTACCGGCTGAATGTCTTGCCGATCCGCGTTCCGCCCCTGCGGGAGCGCCGTGACGACATTCCAGCGCTGGTGGAGGTGCTGGCAGAGGACATTGCCACGCGCAATGCGACGGGCCCCCTGGAGCTGAGCCCGGAGGCAGTGGCGATGCTGGCGGCTCAATCGTGGCGCGGCAACACGCGCGAGCTGCGCAACGTCCTGGAGCAGGCGGCCATGCGTAGCGACTCACGCCACATAGAGGCCGTGCACCTGGAGCAAGTGCTGCGGGAGGCCGGCATCGAGAGCGTCTCGCCCCTGCCCTCGGGGCAGCGCATGGGGCAGCGCGCTGACCTGTTGCGCTCACTGGGCGATCAGGTCGCGGAACTGGAGCAGCAGGCGATTGCCGCGGCCATGACGGCGACTGGTGGAAACAAGGTGGCTGCCGCGAAACTGCTGGGAATCTCGCGCGCGAAACTCTATGAGCGGCTGGAACCAACTGTCTGATTTTCAGGCATTTGCCTGATTTACAGTCACTGCGGTTGTTCGAAGTTCAGGCAGGCTCGGGTTTTCACCTAGCGAAATCTCCTTGTAAATCAACGCTCGAAGGTCTGGCACGGGCTGTGCAATAGACCAAAGTCCATCGCAGTCCGTATAAGGAGACAACGTCAAATGAAACGCCGCACCTGGGTCGCACTCGCCGCGCTTGCCACTTCCGCCTTCGCCGCTCCTGTCGCTTTGGCGCAGGCCGGCAAGGACATCCGGATCGCCCACATCTACAGCAGAACCGGTCCGCTCGAAGCCTACGGCAAGCAAACGCAAACCGGCCTCACGATGGGTCTGGAGTACGCCACCAACGGAACCATGATGGTCAACGGCCGCAAGATCGTCATCCTTGAAAAGGACGACCAGGGAAAGCCGGACCTGGGCAAATCGCTGCTTGGCACTGCCTACGCAGACGACAAGGTGGATCTGGCCATCGGCCCCACATCATCAGGCGTTGCGCTGGCCATGCTGCCGGTCGCCGAGGAATACAAAAAGATCCTCCTGGTCGAGCCCGCCGTAGCCGACTCCATTACCGGCGAACGCTGGAACAAATACATCTTTCGCACCGGCCGCAGCAGTTCGCAGGACGCGATTTCCAATGCGGTGACCGTGGATCAGCCGGGCACGTCGGTTGCCACGCTGGCGCAGGACTACGCATTCGGCCGTGATGGCGTGAAGGCTTTCAAGGATGCGATCACCAAATCCAAGGTGGTCCATGAAGAATACCTGCCGCAAAACACCACCGACTTCACCGCGGGCTTCCAGCGCATCGTCGATCGGCTGAAGGATCAGCCGGGCCGCAAGGTGATCTTCGTCATCTGGGCCGGCGCCACGCCGCCGTTTGCCAAGCTCGCTGATCTCGATCTGAAAAAGCGCTTCAACATCGAAGTGGCAACCGGCGGAAACATCCTTCCTGCCATGGTTCCGTACAACAACTTCCCGGGCATGGAAGGCGCGAGCTACTACTACTACGGCTTCTCCAAGAACCAGGCCAACCTCTGGCTCGTGACCAATCACTACACGCGCTTCAAGAGCCCGCCCGACTTCTTCACGGCAGGCGGTTTCTCATCGGCGATGGCCATCGTTGCAGCGCTCAAGAAGACGAATGGCGACACCAATACCGAAAAACTGATCACCGCGATGGAAGGCATGAGCTTCGACACGCCCAAGGGCACGATGACATTCCGCAAGGAAGACCATCAGGCCATGCAGTCGATGTATCACTTCCGCGTGGCGCCGGGTGCGCGTCCCGGCGCGATGGCTGACCTTCACCTCGTGAAGGAAATCAAGCCGTCGGAGATGAACGTTCCGATCCGCAACAAGCGGTAGGGCGCCACCCGCAGGGACCTGGACGGGGTCCCTGCTTTTTTCACCTGCAGTCGAGTATTTCAACTCCCGGACACACGGGGGCGAGGGGTCGTGTTTTTTCAACTTCCCAGGAGACAAGACTTTTATGACATCCAGATTCACTGTCGGCCTTCGCAGCAGCATGGCGGTTGCCTGCCTCATGACCGCGGGCCTTGCCCATTCGGCCATCAACCTGCCGTCATACAACGTGGACACCAGCAAGACCACGGTCTCCGGGCTTTCGTCCGGCGGCTTCATGGCCAACCAGCTGGGTATTGCGTATTCATCCACCTTCAAGGGTGTCGGCGTGTTCGCCGCGGGTCCCTACATGTGCGCCGGGCTGAACAACTACACGGCGTGCATGTACAACGCCAGCATCTCCAGCACGCAGCTCAGCTCGATGCAAAACAGCATCAACAGCTACAGCACGAGTGGCGCGATCGACAACAAGGCCAACATTGCAGGCCAGAAGGTCTATCTCTTCATCGGCACCAGCGACACGACGGTCGGCCAGAACCCGGTGACTGCGCTCAAGACCCAATACACCAACAACGGCGTGCCCGCTGCGAACATGGAGCATGTCGTGCGCAGCGGCGCCTCGCATACGTTTCCGACCGATTTCGACAGCACTGGCAACAACGGTTGCGGCAGCGCTGCGTCGCCCTATATCAGCAACTGCAGCTATGACGGCGCCAAGGCCGTGCTGCAGAAGTTCTATGGCACGCTCAACCCACGCAACAACGCGCCGGCGGCGGGCAACTACATCGAGTTCAACCAGACGCAGTTCACCAGCAATCCTGGCATGGCGGCCACCGGATGGGCCTATGTGCCGGCCAATTGCGCGTCGGGCGCGCAGTGCAAGGTGCACGTGGCGCTTCACGGTTGCCAGCAGAGCACCGACAAGATCGGCGACAAATTCGTGAAGAACACGGGCTACAGCCGATGGGCCGACACCAACAGCATCATCGTGCTGTTCCCGCAGACGAAGATCGACAACACCAGCCGCCAGACCTCGGCCAGCGGATCGCTCGCCAATCCGAACGCCTGCTGGGACTGGATCGGCTGGTACGGCACCAACTTCGCGCAGAAGGCGGGCACGCAGATGGCTGCGATCAAGGCGATGGTCGATCGGGTTTCGTCCGGCAGTGGCTCGGGCGGCGGCGGATCGCTGCCTGCGCCGACCTCGGTCGCCACCTCGGGCGCGACGACCACGACGATGAGCATCACCTGGGGCGGCGTGACCGGCGCTTCCAGCTACAACGTGTTCCGGTCGGGCAACAAGGTCAACGGCACACCGGTCACGGTCACGAATTACACCGACACCGGGCTCGCTGCAGCGACGACTTACTCGTGGACAGTCGCCGCGGTGGACAGCACCGGAACGCAAGGCGCGATGTCGTCGGCTGCGAGCGGCACCACCACGGGCTCGGCACCGCCGCCTGCGACCTGCTACACGTCGAGCAACTACGCGCACACCACGGCGGGCCGCGCAACGCAGTCGGGTGGCTACGCCTACGCAAAGGGGTCAGGGCAGAACATGGGGCTGTGGAACGTGTACATCACCACCACGCTGAAGCAGACGAGTCCCGGTTATTACGTCATCGGGACGTGTTGAACGTCTTGCTGACGTGTTGAAAACAAGAAATCGGAGACCATGAGCCTGCTTGCCACCAGGGACCTGACCATACGCTTCGGCGGCCACGTGGCGGTCAATGCCGTGACTTGCGCTTTCGAGCCAGGCACGCTGACCGCCATCGTGGGCCCCAACGGCGCGGGCAAGACCACCTATTTCAATCTCATTTCCGGGCAGCTCAAGGCCTCTGCCGGACAGGTCACGCTCGACGGGCGCGACCTGTCCGGGTTTTCCGCATCGCAGAGAACGCGCGCGGGACTGGGGCGCGCCTTCCAGCTGACCAATCTGTTTCCTCGCCTGTCGGTGCTGGAGAACATCCGGCTGGCGGTGCAGGCCAGCCGAGACGGGGCGCACCGCCATGGCCTGAACTTGTGGAGCATCTGGAGCGACCACAAGGGCTTGATGGAGCGCGCCGACGAAATACTTGTCGCGGTGAACATGCATCACAAGCAGGCAGAACTGGTGGCCAACCTGCCGCACGGCGACCAGCGCAAGCTCGAAGTGGCGCTGCTGATGGCGCTCGAGTCGAAGGTTTTCATGTTTGACGAACCCACCGCGGGAATGAATGCGGCCGAGGCCCCGGTGATCCTGAACCTGATCCGCAAGCTGAAGGAAGACCGTACCAAGACGATCCTGCTGGTGGAGCACAAGATGGATGTGGTGCGCGAACTGGCCGACCGCATCATCGTGCTGCACAACGGATCGCTCGTCGCTGATGGAGAGCCTGCCGAGGTGATCGCTTCGCCGATCGTGCAGGAGGCCTACCTGGGTGTTGCGCCCGAGGCTGCCGCTTCCCCATCTGCGCCTTCGACTGCCAGGGCAGGGAGCGAACTGGCATGAATCTTCTTGAACTCAAAGGCGTGCACACCCACATCGGCGCCTATCACATCCTGCATGGCGTCGATCTCGCGGTGCCGCGCGGCAAGCTCACCATGCTGCTGGGCCGAAACGGTGCCGGCAAGACGACCACACTGCGAACCATCATGGGCCTGTGGAAGGCCTCGCAAGGCAGCATCACCTTCAACGGGCAGGACATCACCGCCATGCCCACACCCCAGATCGCGTGTCTCAACGTGGCGTATGTGCCCGAGAGCATGGGAATCTTCTCGGACCTTAGCGTCAAGGAGAACATGCTGCTTGCCGCCCGGGGCGCACGGACGGTTTCACAGATCGATGCAAAGCGTCTTGAATGGATATTCAAGCTCTTTCCGGCCGTCGAGAAATTCTGGAACCATCCGGCCGGCAAATTGTCGGGCGGCCAGAAGCAGATGCTTGCGGTGGCGCGCGCCATCGTCGAACCCAGGGAGCTGCTCATCATCGACGAGCCGAGCAAGGGCCTGGCACCGGCCATCATCAACAACATGATCGACGCGTTCGCGCAGCTCAAGGCCAGCGGTGTCACCATCCTCCTGGTCGAGCAGAACATCAATTTCGCCAAGCGGCTCGGTGACTCGGTCGCCGTGATGGATAACGGCGTCGTCGTGCACGCCGGCTCCATGCAGGCGCTGGCAAAAGACGAAGCGCTGCAGCACGCATTGCTGGGGCTTGCGATATGAGCGACACCACCATGACCAAAGACTTCGACTGGAAGCCGATGGCGCTCGTGCCCATCCTGGCGATTGCCGTCTTCCCCTTCATCGGCTCGGGCTCGACCTGGGTCACGTTGACAGTGGCAGGGCTTGCGATGGGCATGATCATCTTCATCATCGCGTCAGGGCTCACGCTGGTTTTCGGCCTGATGGATGTGCTGAATTTCGGGCACGGTGTGTTCATCGCGCTTGGCGCTTTCGTCGCGACCAGCGTGCTGGGGGCGATGGGCGACTACACCGCGTCGGCGAGCCTGCTGGTGAACATGATGGCCGTGCTGCCGGCGATGGTGATCGCGATGCTGGTGGCCGCTGCCGTGGGCCTGGCTTTCGAGCGCTTCATCGTGCGGCCGGTGTATGGCAACCACCTCAAGCAGATCCTGATCACCATGGGCGGAATGATCATCGGCGAAGAGCTGATCAAGGTCATCTGGGGTCCTCTGCAGATACCGCTGCCCCTGCCCGAGGGTATGCGCGGCAGCCTCTTTATCGGCGATGCGGGCATCGAGAAGTACCGCGTGATTGCAGTCGTCGTGGGCCTGCTGGTGTTCGGCGTGCTGCTGTGGGTGCTGACCCGCACCAAGATCGGCCTGCTGATTCGCGCTGGCGTGCAGGACCGCGAGATGGTCGAGTCGCTGGGCTACCGCATCAAGCTTCTGTTCATCGGCGTGTTCGTCGTCGGCAGTGCGCTTGCAGGTCTCGGCGGTGTGATGTGGGGGCTCTACCAGCAGAACGTGATTCCGCAGATGGGTGCGCAGGTCAACGTGCTGATCTTCATCGTGCTCATCATCGGCGGGCTGGGGTCCACCACAGGCGCCCTCATCGGTGCGCTGCTGGTTGGACTCATGGCGAACTACACCGGATTCCTGGTGCCGAAGGCGGCGCTTTTTTCTAACATCGCGCTGATGATGGCCATCCTGCTGTGGCGTCCGCAGGGTGTTTACGCGCTCTCCAAATGATGCTCAACAGACTTCTTTCCGCCGACTTCCCGCGCAGCCGGGTGCTGGCTGTGGTTCTCGTGGTGCTGCTGCTGGCCCTGGCACTGACGCCGTTGCTTATTCCGGGCGTGAAGGCGCTGAATGTCGCGGCCAAGATCCTGGTGTTCGTCGTGCTCGTTGCGAGCTTCGACCTGCTGCTGGGCTATACCGGCATCGTGAGCTTTGCGCACACCATGTTCTTTGGCATCGGAGCGTATGGCGTGGCCATTGCGTCGAGCAAGATGGGGGCGGGCTGGTCGGCGATCTTCGTGGGCATCGGCGTCGCGCTTGCGCTCTCGTTCGTGCTTGCACTGGGTATCGGTTTGTTCTCGCTTCGGGTGCGCGCCATCTTCTTTTCGATGATCACGCTGGCTGTTGCGGCGGCGTTCCAGACGCTGGCTTCACAGCTATCGGACCTCACTGGCGGTGAAGACGGGCTAACCTTCAAGATGCCCGAGGTGCTGTCGCCCAGTTATCAGTTGGGTGAGTTCATGAGCGTTTCCATCGATGGGCGCCTGATCTGCTACTACCTGCTGTTTTTCACCGCGCTGGTGTTGCTGCTGGCCATGCTTCGCATCGTCAATTCGCCATTCGGTCGCGTGCTCCAGGCCATTCGCGAAAACGAGTTTCGCGCCGAAGCCATCGGCTATCGCGTCGTGGTGTATCGCACGACCTCCAGCATCCTGTCGGCGCTGTTCGCCACCATGGCAGGCGCGATGCTCGCCATCTGGCTGCGCTACAACGGGCCAGACACCTCCCTGTCATTCGAGATCATGCTGGACGTGCTTCTCATCGTCGTGATCGGCGGCATGGGAACGATCTATGGCGCGGCCATCGGTTCGGGCATCTTCGTGATAGCGCAGAGTTACCTGCAAGACCTGCTCAAGCTGGGAAGCGATGCGACCAGTGGCCTGCCGTGGCTTTCTGCCTTGCTGTCGCCCGATCGCTGGCTGCTCTGGCTGGGGCTGCTTTTCGTGCTCTCGGTTTATTACTTCCCAACCGGTGTCGTGGGGCGCTTGCGCGCCGCACGCGGCGCGGGGTGATGCTTGTGTTGTGTGTGTGATTTGTGATGGTGTCGAAGTGTGTTGTGCCTTTCCATATGAAGGAGACTGAAATGAAAAAGACGAACTCTCGCCTGCAGCGTGCTGCAAGGCTGGCTACGGTAACCAGCCTTGGCGCCATTGCGCTGGCTGGGTGCGGCGGTGGTGGTGGCGGGTCCGTCACTCCGGCGCCGCTCAACAGCCTGCCTGAGGGCGTGACCCAGCATTCGATGACGGTCTATGGGGCAACTTCGGTGAGCACCGGTGCCACCGCCGCGCAACAGGACCTGCTCACCGGCGGCATCGGCAAGACCGGCCTGGGCGCGGCGGCGGCCCCCGCCTATGCCGATCCACTCAATCCGACCGCAGCCGAGTTGCGCCGCAATGCGCTGCATTCCAACTACCGCGCCATCCTCGATCCGAGCGCCAACGGCGGCTACGGCACCCTCTACGGGCCCAACATCACCGCGAGTGGGGCCCTTACTTCGAATGAAGGCCTGATTCCTGGCCGCGAATACGTGGCTTCGGTCGATGACGGCACGGGTCGCAAGCGGGTCGTGATGGCCGTACAGGTGCCCGACAGCTTCGATGTTGCGAACCCCTGCCTGGTCCTGGGCCCATCGTCGGGTTCACGCGGCGTATACGGTGCCATCGGCACGGCTGGCGAATGGGGCCTGAAGAAAGGCTGCGCCGTCGCATTGACCGACGCTGGCAAGGGCGTCGGCCTCTACGACCTGATGGATGACACCGTGAACAAGGTGGATGGCACGCGTGCCACGCGTACCGCAGCCGGCGCTCTTTCCCACTTCGCGGCCAACGTCACGGATGCGGCCCGCACCGCCTACAACGCGCTGTTCCCTAACCGGCTCGCGCTCAAGCAGGTGCACTCGCAACTCAATCCTGAAAAGGACTGGGGCACCGACACATTGATGGCGGCGCGCTATGCCATGTATGTGCTCAACGACCGCTACGGCACGGCCGAAAATCCGCTTCGGTTCAGCGCGTCCAACACGCTCGTGATCGCCGGTTCCGCCTCCAATGGCGGAGCGGCGTCGCTGCGTGCGGGCGAGCAGGATGGCAGCGGCCTCATCGACGGCATCGTGGCTTCCGAACCGGTTGCTGAAATGCCGACCGCCGCCGGCTACGGCATCACGCAGGGCGGCCTTGCTGTCGCAGGCCAGGGCAAGACGCTCGCCGACTACGTGACCTACGGCAACATCTATCAGCCCTGCGCGGCTCTTGCCGAGCCCGCCGCATTGACCGAGGTCTCGTTCTTCAACTTCATCGGCCTGGGTGGAATGACCGCGCGTGCCACCGCGCGCTGCGACAGTCTGGCGGCCAAGGGCCTGGTTGCAGGCAGCACCACGGCGGAGCGTTCGCTCGACGCACTGAACAAGTTGCGCGCCTTCGGCTGGGCGCCGGAGAGCGACCAGATGCACAACGCCCACTACGCGCTGGGCAATGGCCCCATCCTGGCGGCGATGTACCCAGTCAGCTACGGCCGCTTCTCGGCGCTGGACAATGTTTGCAACACGAGCTTTGCGCAGGTCGATGCGACCGGCGTGCCGGTTGCGATCAATCCGGTGACCAAGGCCGCCAGCTTCGCGGTTGCCAACGGCACGGCCAATGGCACCCCCGCATCGGTTGTCTATAACGATTCGGTCGCGGGTGCCCGTGCATGGCAGTTCGCTGTCTCGCCATCGACCGGCACTGCGGATTTCGGCCTGGACAACGCCTTGTGCCAGCGCGCGCTGGTGACGGGAACCAACCCGGTGACAGGTGCCGCACTGGGAGCCACTGCAACCACGACGCCGTCGATCATGCCCAGCGCCGCCCAGAGCGCTGCTGTTCGGGCGGGTATCGCCGAGGTCCTGCTGAGTGGCAACCTGCGCGGCAAGCCAACCCTGATCGTGAGCGGGCGCAGTGATGCGCTGGTGCCGCTCAACAACAACTCGCGGGCCTATGTGGCGCTGAACCGGACGCTGGAAGGCAATGCATCCAACGTGCGCTACATCGAAGTGACCAACGCGCAGCACTTCGACACGTTCATCCCGCTGTCAGGCTTTGATACGCGGTTCGTGCCGCTGCACCCGTACTTCAACCAGGCCATGGATGCCATGTACGCGCACCTGAAGAGCGGCGCTGCACTGCCAGCCAGCCAGGTGGTCCGGACGACACCGCGCGGCGGCGCACCGGGCGCAGCACCTGCGATCACCGCGGCCAACGTGCCCGGTTTCGTCGCTGCACCGTCGGCTGCCAACCAGATCGTTTTCACGGGCACCACGCTCGCGATTCCGAACTGATCGCCACGCCGGGCGAAAGCCCGGCGACCCGACCCATGGCTGCCGACGTGAAGGAAATCGAAGGGTGACGCGATGAACCACCGCTCCTGTTATGCGACCTGCGCGGGCCGCGAGATCCATTTCACCGAATGGGGATCGCAGCATTCGCAGACCGTCGTCGCCTGGCATGGCCTGGCGCGAACCGGGCGCGACATGGACGAACTGGCAGAGCATCTGTCTGCCCGGTATCGCGTGATCTGTCCGGACACCGTGGGCCGGGGCCTGAGCCAGTGGAGCCCGGACCCGGTCAACGAGTACACGCTTGCCTTTTACGCTCGCGTGGCCGCTGAACTATTTGATCGCCTTGACATCCGGCAAGCGCATTGGGTCGGCACGTCGATGGGCGGGGCCATCGGGACGGTTTGCGCCGCAGGGCTCCTGCAGCCGCAACTCAAGACGCGAATCAGGACGCTCACCCTCAACGACAACGCGCCGCGCCTGGCCGAAGCGGCCTTGACGCGCATTCGCGCCTATGCGGGCACCCCGCCCGCCTTCGACACGATGGCGCAGCTGGAAGCCTTCTTTCGCGAGGTGTACAAGCCTTTTGGCTGGCTGAGCGATGCGCAGTGGTGCCGGCTCACGGAGACTTCCGCGCGCCGTTTGCCCGATGGGCGGATCACGCCGCATTACGACCCGCAGATGGTGCGGCAGTTCACCGATCATCCCGATGACTACCTCATCTGGGACCACTACGACGCCATTCGCATTCCGGTGCTTTGCCTGCGCGGAGAAAATTCAGACCTGGTCCTTCGCGAAACGACCGAAGAAATGATGAAGCGGGGCCCGGGCTTGCTGGGCCTGGCAAAGGTGGTGGAAGTGCCGGGTTGCGGTCATGCACCTGCACTCAACGTTGCGGACCAGCTTGATGTGGTGACGGCATTCATCGACCAGTACGCAGCCGAGCCCGCGCCGGCACCGGCTGCTGCCGCGCTTTCCTGATTCGCGACCGGGCAGCGGCCTATTCGGGTGCGCCCATTTGCAGCGCCGCCGCACGCGAGCGCTCGAGCGTTTGCGCATCGGGCAGTTCGCGCGTGGGCCAACCGCCCAGGTGCTTCTCGGCAATCGCGCCGAGGGCGGCGATCCATGCCGGCTCATCGTTCAGGCAGGGGATGTAGCTGAAGTCCTTGCCACCTGCGGCAGTGAATGCCTCGCGACCCTCCATCGCGATTTCTTCCAGCGTCTCCAGGCAATCGGCGGTGAAGCCGGGGCACACCACATCGACCCGGCCCTGGCCCATGGCACCGAGTTTTCGCAACGTGGGTTCGGTGTAGGGTTCCAGCCACTTGGCCTTGCCGAAGCGCGACTGGAACGACACGGTGTATTGGCCGGGTTCGAGGCTTAGCCACTCGGCCAGCATGCGGCCGGTCTTGTGGCATTCGCAGTGATAGGGGTCGCCCATGTGGAGCGTGCGTTCAGGCACACCGTGAAAGCTCATGAGCAGATGGCGGGGGCGACCGCGGTCCTGCCAGTGACGCTCGATTCGTCTGGCCAGCGCCTGCAGATAGCCGCGATCGTCGTGATAGTGATTGACGAAGCGCAGTTCCGGAACGTGACGGGTGCGGGCGGTCCACGCGGTGACAGCGTCGATCACGCTCGCCGTGGTGGAGCCTGCGTATTGAGGATAGGCCGGCAGGATGAGGATGCGCGTTGCACCTTCTGATTTCAGCGCATCGAGCTGTGATGCAACCGAGGGCGTGCCGTAACGCATGGCATGGCGCACCAGCACCTGATGGCCGCGCTCGCCGAGCCAGCCGCGCAGGAGCGTAGCCTGCTTTTCGGTCCAGACGCGAAGGGGCGAGCCATCCTCTGTCCAGACCGATGCGTACTTGTGTGCTGACTTGCCCGAACGCAGCGGCAATATCAATCCGTAGAGGATCGGGAGCCAGACGAGACGCGGTATTTCGACGACGCGCGGATCCCTAAGGAACTCGGCCAGGTAACGCCTGACCGCGGGTGCGGTGGGTTCGTCGGGGGTGCCAAGGTTGACATAGAGAACGCCCACGCGCGGCGGGCTTCCATGTCTGTATTTCGGCTCGGGCTTGGGGCTCGTCGATGAGGGCATGGGGTATTCTCACTGACATGCTCGACATTGCAAGAATCAAGGCCATCTCGCTGGACC
>JAZKFD010000304.1:0-2647 GCA_040386635.1 Pseudomonadota bacterium | reverse complement strand
CGGTGATGATGAAGTCCTGCAGGGTCGCGCCCTCCAGGTAGTTCATCACCATGTAAACGGTTTCGTTCTCGCGGAAGAAGTTGAGCACGCTCACAACCGAGGCGTGTGAAATCTGCGCGAGCGCACGGCCCTCTTCGAAAAAGCTTTTCAGGCCCAGGCGGTACAGGGAAAGTTTTTCAGGCTGGACCTGCGGAAGCAGCTCGCCCGGCGGACGTCCGGCCAGCGACGCAGGCAGGTATTCCTTGACGGCGACCTGCTGGCCCTCGTTGTCAACCGCAAGGTACACCACGCCAAAGCCCCCGGCCGAGAGCTTTCGCACCACGCGATAGCCACCGATGACGGTGTCGGGAGGCAGGGGCGCTGGTTTGACCTTGGACATGTGTGAAGAGTGTAGGCTGCAGCCTAAGAATGTAGGGCTGCAGGCCCAACCCGGTTATTCTCGCAATCCCGCAACGACCCAGAGATCGGCAAAAGACCTCCATGGCAGTTTACAGCATGACCGGCTTCGCAAGCGGCCAGCAAGGCGCGTCAGACCCGCGCTCGCAGGCCGAAACACGGGGCACGCCGCCAAGCCGCCTGGGCCTTGAAATCCGCTCGGTCAACAGCCGCTTTCTGGACGTCACGTTCCGCCTGTCCGAAGAAATCCGCCAGTACGAGCCTGCCCTGCGCGAACTGATCGCGTCCCGCCTCAAGCGCGGCAAGGTCGAGGTGCGCGCCGCAGTTGAATCCAATGCCGGCGATGGCCTGCGCGAACCCACGCCGCGAATGCTGCAGCGGCTCAACACGCTGCAGGACCATGTGCGGGCTTGGTTGCCCGATGCCAGGGCGCTGAGCGTGGCCGACGTGGTCCGCATGAGCGCGACGGAAGGCACCTCGGAGGTGGACTGGAGCGAGGTCGTCATTGAGCTGGCCAAAACAACGCTGGACGAACTGATGGCGGCGCGCGAGCGCGAGGGTGCGCGCCTGGCCGAGATGATGATCGGTCACCTCAAGCAGCTGCGGGCGCTTGCCAAACAGGCCGGGCCGCTGGTGCCGCAACTGGTCGAACAGCAACGCAATCGCTTCCTGGATCGCTGGAAAGAGGCCATGGCCCTCACTGACGGGGCGACGCTGCCCGAGGCTGCGCAGGACCGGGCGCTCAGCGAAGCCACGGCCTTTGCAATCCGCATCGACGTGGCTGAAGAGCTGACCCGTCTGGCATCGCACCTCGACGAGATCGAGCGGCTGGTGAAAAAGGGCGGCGAAGTCGGCAAGCGGCTTGACTTCCTCATCCAGGAACTGCACCGCGAGGCGAACACGCTCGGATCCAAATCGGCGGCCCTGGAAATGACTCGGGTATCGGTCGATATGAAGGTGCTGATCGAGCAGATGCGTGAGCAGGTGCAGAACCTGGAGTGACGTCGGGGCTGGCGTGAAATCCTGTATTCTTACCAAACGGCAATCGATGCCGATAAGGTACCCAAATGAACGCTACCGCCACGCTTTCCAGCAAATTCCAGATTTCGATTCCCAAATCGGTCCGCGAAGAACAGCATTGGCAAGCGGGACAGGAATTCGTATTCATCCCAAAGGGGAAGGGATTCCTGATGATGCCCGTGCCTGAACTCCAGGAACTGTCGGGTATCGCCAGAGGCGCAAGAAAGACGGGCTTTCGCGATCGCAAGGATCGATACTGATGGCAGCGCCGCTGCGCGTGGTCGACACATCGGCCTGGATCGAATGGCTCGTCGGAACTGCGTTGGGCCAAAAACTGGGAAAGCAGTTCCCGGACAAACTGCAATGCATTGTCCCGACTATCGTCCAGCTGGAATTATCGAAGTGGCTGATGCGCGAAGCGGGCGAAGAAAAGGCCGATCAGGTGATCGCGTACACGCAAAAATGCGTCGTCGTGGAACTGGACACCACCATCGCGCTGCTTGCTGCAGAGCTGCACCGTGAGCACAAACTTGCGACGGCCGACGCCATCGTCTATGCCACGGCGCGGCGCCAGCAAGTCGATCTTCTGACCTGCGATGCACATTTCGACGGCTTGCCGGGCGTGATCTACTTCCCGAACGCGGCTTAGCCGCTTGCTAGAATCGCCACCTCCATGGACTACCCCGGTAACCTGTTTGTTGTAGCGGCCCCCAGCGGCGCCGGCAAGTCCAGCCTCGTCAAGGCGCTGCTCGAGCTCGACGCACAGGTGCAGCCGTCCGTTTCGCACACGACCCGTGCGCCGCGCGGCCAGGAAAAGCACGGGCGTGAATACTTCTTCGTGTCCACCCCCGAGTTCGACAGCATGGTGCTGGCCGATGGTTTTGTCGAATGGGCGTTCGTGCACGGCCACCGGTACGGCACCTCCAAGCGCGCCATCGAAGAGCGCATCGCCACCGGCGCTGATGTCATCCTTGAAATCGACTTCCAGGGGGCGCTGGCCATCAAGCGGATCTTCGCCAATGCGGTGCTGATTTTTATCCTCCCGCCCAGCTGGGAAGAGCTGCGCTCGCGCCTGGAGCGCCGTGGGGAAGACGCTCCCGATGTCATCGATGTCCGGCTGAAGAACGCCGCCGAGGAAATGGCGCAGGCGCATGAATTCGATTTCGTTATAATCAATGAGTTATTTGAACGCGCGCTTTTCGACATGAAAGCGATAGTTCACGCCCAGCGG
>JAZKFD010000303.1:0-5657 GCA_040386635.1 Pseudomonadota bacterium | reverse complement strand
CGATGACTCAAGAGCCCGGCACCGAGCCCGCAACCTCGACAGCAGTGCAGGCGATTGAAGTCGCCGAGCCTGCCGCCGTGGTACGCCCCCCGGGCGTGCTGGTCTCGCGCGGTGCGCTGTATCTGATGCTCGGTCTGGCAGCACTGGCTTTTGCCACCAGCCTGGTGTTGTGGCAGAAACTCTCCAACATTCAGGAGCAGCTGGCACGGCAGAGCCAGGATTCGGGCACCAACGCCATCGAAGCGCGCGCCCTGGCCCGGCAGGCGCAGGAAATTGCGCGCGAAACCGCAGCGCGGCAGGCCCTCACCGATAGCCGGCTCAGCGAAGTCGCCATGCAGCGTTCACAGGTCGAGGAACTGGTGCAGAGCATGTCGCGCTCTCGTGATGAAAACATGCTGGTGGATATCGAGGCGGCCCTTCGCCTGGCCCAGCAACAGGCCTTGTCCACCGGAAGCGTGGAGCCGCTGATGTCGGCGTTGCGCGCAGCCGATCAGCGGCTGGAACGTTCGGGCCAGCCGCGCCTGTCCCGGGTCCGCGCGGCTGTCGCCCGCGACCTGGAGCGAATCCGTACCGCCAGCACCACCGATATTCCCGGCTTGCTCGTCAAGCTTGATGAACTGGTGCGGCAGATCGACGACATGCCGCTGGCCAATGCGGTAGGCAATGCCCCGCCGCCCATCCCGCGCAAGGCCGAAGTGACCAGTGCCGCCCAATGGTGGCAGCGTGCCCTGAACGACCTGCGCGAGGAAGCCCGCAGCCTCGTGCGCGTCAATCGCATTGACCAGCCCGAGGCCGTGTTGCTGGCGCCCGAGCAGGCCTTCTTTCTGCGTGAGAACCTCAAGCTTCGCCTGCTCAATGCACGGCTCGCACTGCTGTCGCGGCAAGTGGTCTCCGCCCGCACCGACGTCGAGGCGTCCGTGCAGGCACTGCGAAAATATTTCGATCCGTCGTCGCGCAAGACCCAGGCGGCGGTGGCGCAGCTGCAGCAGATGCAGTCGCAGCTTCGCGTGGTCGAGTTGCCTCGCATCGATGAATCGCTGGCGGTGATCGCCACTGCGGCCGCGGGAAGGTAAGCGTCTTGCGCGCCGCACTCTGGCTTCTCGCCCTGTTCGCCATCGCGGTTGCGGCGGCCCTCTTCGCAGGCAACAACCAGGGCACGATCACGCTTTACTGGCCACCGTATCGCGTGGACTTTTCATTGAACCTGGTTCTGCTGCTGCTGTTCGGCGCGTTCGTCCTGCTGCACCTGGCACTGGGCGCGCTGTCGGCATTGTTCGACCTGCCCAAGCAGGCCCTGCGCTGGCGTACCCAGCAAAGAGAAAGGGCGATGCACGCGTCGTTCCTGGATGCCATGTCTCATTTGCTGGCCGGACGGTTCATCCGTGCGCGCAAGTCCGCCGAGATCGCGCTCACGCAGGAAAAATCGCTCGATGCCGCGGGCGAGCGGGTGCCTCACGGTACGCAGTTGCGCACGCTGGCGCACCTGCTGGCCGCTGAAAGCGCGCATGCGCTGCAAGACAGGGGTTCGCGCGAAGAACACCTGACGCAGGCGCTGGATCAAAGCGCCGCACGCGACGCGCTCGAGACGCATGAGGGCGCCCGGATGCGGGCGGCGCGGTGGTCCCTGGACGATCGTGAACCCGATGCGGCAATGACCTGGCTGGGCACTCTGTCGCAAGGTGCGTCGCGTCGCACCATTGCGCTGCGCATCAAGCTGAAAGCCGCGCGGCTGGCGGGGCGCTCGACAGACGCGATGGAAACGGCGCGGCTGCTGGCAAAGCACCGCGCGTTTTCTGCGGGCGCCGCCCAGAGCATCATTCGCGGACTGGCGGTCGATCTGCTGAATGCGGCGCACGATGTCGCGCAGTTGCAGCGCGCCTGGAGTTCACTGGAGCCCGCCGAGCGCCTGATTCCCGAACTGGCCGTGCATGCGGCCCAGCGGCTCACGACACTGGGCGGCGATTCAGCCATGGCTCGCGAATGGCTGGCACCGGTGTGGGAACGGCAGGGGGAGCTCGGCGACTCCGTGAAAGTGAAACTGGTGCAGGCGCTGGAAGCCGGTCTCGATTCCCTGGATGCGGCGTGGCTGGCCAGGATCGAGACCGCGCAGCAAGCCAACCCCCGAGACGCCACGCTTCAATACCTGGCGGGCATGGCCTGCATGAAGCGTCAACTTTGGGGCAAGGCGCAACAACTCATGAGCCAGGCCGCTATGGGCCTGCGCGACGTGCGCCTCCATCGCAATGCATGGCGCGCATTGGCGTTACTGGCAGAAGAGCGCGGAGATGAAGACGCAGCCGCCAGGGCGTGGAAGCAGGCGGCTACGCAATAGTCAAGGCTGTCATTGAGGGCGAGGATGGACTGCAGGGGCTCTGCGACCCCGCAGTCCATCCTGCACTCGATCAAGCGCAAGCACGGGCGCCGGATCAAGTCCAGCGCGCCGTCGCCTAAGGTTTACAGCGGCAGTTGCGTTTGCTGAGGCTGCTCGAACGGCAGCTTCATGTCACGCAGGTCCCGCTTCGTTTCCACCAGTACCAGCGGCCCGTCTTCGGAAACGACGGTCGGTGCACGTTCGCGCGGCACATGGGCTGGCTTCGGTTCGGCGGCGATGGCAGCCTGCACGGCTGCAATTTTCTGCGCGTCGGAATTGACCCATTCCAGGCCGGAGCCAAGCGCCACTTGCGCCAGATCCGAGACCGGCAGGTCGAACTTCGACACGACGGGCATGCCTCGCCTGGAGCTGGTTTCGATCGGCGCGGGGGCAGACTGTCGCGGTGCGGCAGGTACCTCGCGAGGTGTCGGAACCGCTGGCTCGCGGACCGGCGCGACCTCGGCCATCTGCGCGACAGGGGCCGGGGGCTCTTGCTGCTGCAGTGCCTCTGGAGCCGGTGCGTGCGCTGCATCCTCGTTGGCGAAGCCGGTCGGGTAGCGCAGGCGTTCGCCACCCGGGGCATCCTCGACTGCTTCCACCGGCCCTGGCTCTGCGCCCGTCGGTGCGTTCGCGCCGTCCTCGCGCGGTGCGCGGTCGCCGCGCTCGCGTCGATCACGGCCGTAGCGGTCGCGGGAGCGCCGCTCGCGAGGCTGATCTTCGCCTGACGCACCATCTGGCCGAGCAGCGTCCTGGTGCGTATGCGATTCCATCACCGCATTGGCCGCAGGCGCCTGGATATCGCCCATCTCGGAAACGGTGCCGACCGATCCGGCTGCTCCTGCCAGCGCCGAGACCTCTGCCTCCTGGGCAACCGTGGGTTGTGCCGAATCGCGTGGACCGCGATCCCCACCGCGGCCGCCACGGCCGCCGCGTTCACGACGCCCCTCGCCGCGCGGTGCGCGGTCGGTTCGCTGCTCGGCCGGTGCCTCGGTTCCCATCGGGTCCTGGGGCACCAAACCCTCCATTGACTGGCCGGGATCGTCGCGCCGCTCGCCACGGTTGTCCGGTCGAGCGTCATTGCGTGGTTCACGCGGCTCACGGGGTTCACGCAAATCGCGCGGCTCGCCCTGTTCCCCTCGCGCCTCGCGCGGCTCACGCGGTTCGCGTGGTGGACGCGCCTCGCGTGGCTCGCGACCGGCTTCGCCGCGATCGGTGCGCTCGCCCCGCTCCTGGCGCTCGCCGCCACGTCCGTCACGGCGCGGTTCGCCGCCTTCGCGCTGGCGTTGGCCGCCGGCTCCGCGTGGCTGCTGCTGGCTATCGCCCTCGGCTGCGACGCGTTCGCGCCTTGGCTCTCCTTCAGGGCGGCGGCCTTCGCTGCGTCCATCCGTGCGACCATCCGTGCGACCGTCGGAACGGCGTCCACCCTGGCGTTCACCGCCCTGGGCTCCTTGACCATTGCCTCGGGACTCGCCCCCACGGCCGCCGCGGCGGCCGTCGCCACGACCGCCCTGGCCGCTACGTCCTTCGCGCTGCTCCGGCTTCCTGGCCTCGGCCGCCGGCGCTGCGACAGGTGCCGGAGCGGGCGCCGGTGCAGCACCGAACAGATTTTTGAGCCAGCCCATGAAACCGGTTTCGGCCGGAGCTGGCGCGGGCGTTGCAGCCGGCGCCCGGGCGGCAGCTGGTGCCTTTGCAGCAGGCTCGGCCCTGACCGGGTCCGGCGTCTCGGTCTTGACCACTTCTGGCCGGGGCACCGCTACTGGCGCGGGTGCGTCCGGCAGCACGCCCTTGATGACGGGTTCCTGCTTGTTGGTGCGCTCGTGCGAACGGCGTGTGACGGCTGTCGGATCTTCGATTTCCTCGGCCATTGCATAGCTGGCCTGCAGGTTGTCCAGACGGGGATCGTCGTGCTTGAGCCGCTCGAGCCGGTAATTCGGCGTTTCGAGCGTCTTGTTGGGCACCATGATGACGTTCAGGCGCTGCTTGAGTTCGATCTTGGAGATTTCCGCGCGCTTCTCGTTCAGCAGGAAAGATGCAACTTCCACCGGAACCTGCACATGGACGGCGGCTGTGCCGTCTTTCATCGACTCTTCCTGGATGATTCGCAGGATCTGCAATGCAGAGCTTTCCGTGTCGCGGATGTGGCCGTGGCCACCGCAACGCGGGCAGGGAATGGAGGCGCCTTCGGACAGGGCAGGGCGCAGGCGCTGGCGGCTCATCTCCATCAGGCCGAACTTGCTGATCGTGCCGAACTGCACGCGGGCGCGGTCCTGGCGAAGCGCGTCGCGCAGGCGGTTTTCGACTTCGCGGCGGTTCTTCGACTCTTCCATGTCGATGAAGTCGATCACGATCAGGCCACCGAGGTCGCGCAGGCGCATCTGGCGCGCGACTTCGTCGGCGGCTTCCAGGTTCGTGCGCGTGGCTGTCTCTTCAATGTCGCCGCCCTTGATGGCGCGAGCCGAGTTGACGTCGATGGAGACAAGCGCTTCGGTGTGATCGATGACGACCACGCCGCCCGAGGGCAGCTTCACTTCACGGGCATAGGCCGATTCGATCTGGTGTTCGATCTGGAAGCGCGAGAACAGCGGGGCGTCGTCGCGGTAGCGCTTGACCCGTGCTGCATGCTCGGGCATCACGTGCGCCATGAACTGCTGCGCCTGGTCATAGATGTCGTCGGTATCGATCAGGATGTCGCCGATGTCGTGATTGAAGTAGTCACGAATCGCGCGGATCACCAGGCTGGATTCCTGATAAATCAGCATGGCGCCCTTGCCGCCCTTGGATGCGCCTTCGATGGCGTTCCAGAGCTTGAGCAGGTAGTTCAGGTCCCACTGGAGCTCGGGTGCGCTACGGCCGATGCCGGCGGTGCGCGCAATGATGGACATACCGTTCGGGTATTCCAGCTGGTCCATGTTCTCCTTGAGCTCGGCCCGGTCGTCGCCTTCGATGCGACGGCTGACGCCGCCCCCGCGCGGGTTGTTGGGCATGAGCACCACGTAGCGTCCGGCCAGCGACACGAAAGTCGTCAGGGCTGCGCCCTTGTTGCCGCGCTCTTCCTTTTCGACCTGGACCAGCAGTTCCTGGCCTTCCCGGATGACGTCGTTGATGCGGGCCTGCGAGGCCGAGACACCCTGCGCGAAATAACTCCTGGAGATTTCCTTGAACGGCAGGAACCCGTGGCGGTCTTCGCCGTAGTCCACGAAACAGGCTTCAAGCGAAGGCTCGACGCGCGTCACGACGGCCTTGTAGATGTTGCCCTTGCGCTGTTCGCGCCCTTCGATTTCGATTT
>JAZKFD010000302.1:0-3614 GCA_040386635.1 Pseudomonadota bacterium | reverse complement strand
ACGCCTACATCCTCACCCTCTCCTGCCCCGATCGCACGGGCATCGTCCACGCCGTTTCGGGCTTCCTGCTGGAGCGGGGCGGCAACATCGAAGAGGCGGCGCAATACAACGACCATGCAACCGGGCTGTTTTTCATGCGCGTGCAGTTTGCATGCGACCAGCTCACGCATGAAGACCTGCAGCTGCAATGGAAGTTTTTCGCCGAATCGTTCGGCATGAACTGGAAGCTGCATGCCACCACGCAGCCGATGCGCACTGTGATCATGGTCAGCAAAGACGGCCACTGCCTCAACGATCTGCTGTTTCGCTGGAAGAGCGGCCTGCTCAAGCTCGACATTGCGGCGATCGTGTCGAACCACCGCGAGTTCTACCAGCTGGCAGCCAGCTACAACGTGCCGTTCCACCACATCCCGGTGACGGCTGCGACCAAGCCGCAGGCCGAGGCCCGGCAGTTCGAGATCATCGAAGCCGAGCGCGCCGAACTTGTCGTGCTTGCGCGCTACATGCAGGTGCTGTCGGACGATCTGTGCCGCAAACTCGCGGGCCGCGCGATCAACATCCACCACAGTTTCCTGCCCAGCTTCAAGGGTGCGCGTCCCTACTACCAGGCGCACGACCGCGGCGTGAAGCTGATCGGTGCCACGGCCCACTACGTCACCGCCGATCTGGACGAAGGCCCGATCATCGAGCAGGATGTGGCGCGCGTGGACCACAGCGCGACGGTGGAATCGCTCACCGCACAGGGCCGCGATACCGAAAGCCAGGTGCTGGCGCGCGCGGTGAAGTGGCACAGCGAGCACCGCGTGCTGTTGAACGGGCACAAGACGGTCATCTTCAAGTGACATCGCCGTGACCACGCGCATCCCACCCATCCAGTGCCTGCTCACCTTCGAGGCACTGGCGCGGCTGCGCTCGGTCACCCTCGCCGCAGAAGAACTCTGCGTCACGCCCAGCGCGGTGAGCCATCGCGTCAAGCAGCTCGAACAGGTGATCGGCGCCAAGCTCTTCGGGCGGGCTGATTTTTCCCTCACGACCGACGGCAACGAATACCTCGCCCATGTGCGCGAAGGCCTCGCAAGCCTGGAGCGCTTTCCCGGCAAGGACAATGCGCAGGGCAAGCGCAAGCTGCGTGTGGCCGTCACGCCGACTTTCTCCCGCTCGATCCTCATGCCCCGACTGCGGGGCTTTATCGAGGCGTACCCTGAAATCGACCTCATGCTGCAGGTCTCGATTCCACTGCTGGACGTGGTGGCCGAAGATGCGGACCTGATGGTGCGGTTTGGAACCGGGCGCTATTCCGATGTGGAGCACCTGTGCCTGCTCACGGATGAAGTGACGCCGCTCGCATCGCCCGCCTACATCCGGGCGAACGGCCCTTTCGACACGCTGGAAGACCTGCTGGGCGCGAAGCTCATCAAGAGTCCGCTGGAGCCCTGGCGGACCTGGTTTCTTGCGCATGGCCACGACGCCAGCGAGCCCGTCGAAGGTTCTTCGTTCAACGACATCGGCCTGATGTGTGACGCCGCTGCTCAGGGGCTTGGCATTGCGCTGGTGCGTCTGAAGCTGGGTCAGCCCTGGCTGGAAAATGGCTCGCTCGAACGGGTCTCTGCGCGAAACGTGCCGAGTCCGCACGCCCACTACCTCTGCTGGCGCACCGGTGCGATGGATCGCTGGGAATGCGCAGCGTTTGCGGAATGGCTTCGCAAGAGCCTGGCTTGATGGCTGTCCGGGCAACGTGCTCCAGGGCGCGTTTGCACCGATCCCGGAAAATTCTTCATCCCGCCCTGCCCGGGTCCGCACTAAAGTGGCGCCATGAACGCCCCCACCGATCCCCAGGTCCTGGCCCGCGCCGAGCGGCAGGCGCAAGTCGTGCGCGCCCTTAAGGCAGCGCTGCCGGCGCATGCGCTGCTCTGGAACAGCGAAGACACCACGCCGTACGAGTGTGACGGGCTTACCGCCTACCGGCAGCGCCCCCTGGTCGTGGCCTTACCGGAGACCGAAGCCCAGGTTCAAGGCGTTCTGCGGGCCTGTCATGCACTTGACGTGCCAGTCGTCGCGCGCGGTGCCGGGACGGGGCTTTCGGGTGGCGCGATGCCGCACGCGCTGGGCGTCACCCTGTCGCTGGCCAAGTTCAATCGCATCCTGAAGGTCGATCTGGCGAGCCGCACCGCGCAGGTTCAGTGCGGCGTTCGCAACCTAGCCATCAGCGAGGCGGCTGCTCCCTATGGCCTGTACTACGCGCCGGACCCATCAAGCCAGATCGCCTGCACGATCGGCGGTAACGTGGCGGAGAACTCGGGCGGCGTTCACTGCCTGAAATACGGACTGACACTGCACAACGTCGTGCAAGTCAAGGGATTCACGGTCGAAGGCGAACCCGTCACTTTCGGCAGCACCGCGCTCGATGCGGCGGGCCTCGACCTGCTCAGCGTGGTAATCGGCAGCGAAGGCATGCTCGCGATTGCCACCGAAGTGACGGTGAAGCTCGTACCCAGGCCCCAGCTGGCGCGCTGCATCATGGCCAGTTTCGACGACGTGCGAAAGGCCGGCGATGCAGTGGCCAGCGTGATTGCGGCTGGCATCATCCCGGCGGGGCTGGAGATGATGGACAAGCCCATGACGGCCGCGGTCGAAGATTTTGTGCATGCGGGCTACGACCTCACGGCCGAGGCCATCCTGCTGTGCGAGAGCGATGGAACCCTCGAAGAAGTCGAAGAAGAAATCGGCCGGATGATCGAGGTTCTGCGTAGCGCCGGTGCAACGGCCATTGCCGTCAGCCGCGACGAAGCCGAGCGGCTGCGCTTTTGGAGCGGACGCAAGAATGCGTTCCCGGCCTCGGGTCGCATCAGTCCCGACTACATGTGCATGGACTCGACGATTCCGCGCAAACGGCTCGCCGATATCCTGCTGGCGATCCAGGAAATGGAGAAGAAGTACGGGCTGCGCTGCGCGAATGTCTTTCACGCGGGCGACGGCAATCTGCACCCTCTGATTCTTTTCGACGCCAACGACCCTGACCAGTTGCATCGCTGCGAGCTGTTCGGTGCGGACATCCTGGAGACAAGCGTCGCGATGGGCGGCACTGTGACCGGCGAGCACGGCGTCGGCGTGGAAAAGCTGAACTCGATGTGCGTGCAGTTCAGTGGCGAAGAGCGCGAGCAGATGCTCTCACTGAAACGCGCGTTCGATCCCAAGGGCCTGCTCAACCCCGGCAAGGTGATTCCCACGCTGAACCGCTGCGCCGAATACGGAAAGATGCTGGTCCGGGGCGGCCAGGTGTCGCACCCGGATCTGCCGCGCTTCTAGCGGCCCGCTACCGGCTTGCAATATCAGCTCGCAACCCGCGAGCGGGGACCGGTTTGAGCGCCTAGCCTAGCGCGTGCACTGCACGTTGTTGAAGATCGCCTCACGGGATGTGCCGCTTCTCTGCTGCTCCACTTCCTTGTTGAAGAGGTAGATGAATACCGGAAGGTGGCTGGCTGACTCCGCAACGGCTTGCTGGACAGCGGGCCGCATACTTTCGCCAAGCAGATCGACGATGCGATCGGTGTTGGATGTGGGCGGTGGCGGTGGCGGTGGCGGTGGCGGTGGCGGTGGCGGTGGCGGTGGCGGTG
>JAZKFD010000301.1:0-5460 GCA_040386635.1 Pseudomonadota bacterium | reverse complement strand
GGCTTGAATGCGCTAGGCGTACGGGGTTTGCGGGAAAGCCCCTGATTATAGCCGAGGCCTATGACCTTCAGACCCGCGAGGATGCGCTTGCATGGAGACAAATGGCTGCAGCGCAGGCAACATTGAGCGACTCCTCGCCGCCCGGCTGCGCGATACGAACAAACGTCGCTGCAATAGCTTCAAGGGCTGTACTGACGCCCTGCCCTTCATGACCGAGGACCCAGGCACAAGGCCACGGTAACTCAGCCTTGTGCAGGTAATCACCCCGATGGGAACTGGTCACCAGAACCGGTACTTCAAGCGCCTGGATATCGGCAGGCTCCATAGCCTCCAGCAAATGCAGTCCAAAATGGGCGCCCATCCCCGCCCTCAGCACCTTGGGGCTCCAGAGCGCCGCCGTTCCCTTGATGGCGACCACCTGCCTGAAACCAAAAGCGGCTGCGCTGCGCAAGACGGCGCCAACGTTACCCGGGTCCTGCAGGCCATCCAGAACAACCGTGGCTGCGCCCTTTCTGACCGGCGGATGTGCCGGCATGTCGATCACAAAGCCCATGCGCGAGGGCGATTCAAGTCCGCTGATCGTTGCGAACAACGCGTCGGCCACGACCACGGTCTTGCCCCCATGCCCTTGCCATTGCAGCGACGCTTCTTTCCAGAGCGACTCTGCAAAGACGGCAAGCGCAGGCTGCACAGCGCGGTCGAGCGCCGCACGGCAAAGATGATCGCCCTCCAGCCAGATGCGGTGCTGCTTGCGATAGGCGGTGCTGTCCTGCGCCAGGCGACGCAGGTCCTTGACCTGCGAATTGGCCGGTGATGTGATGAATTGCGGCTCGGCCGTGGTCACGAGACCGAGACCGTCACCGTGGCGCCCTGCCCGGTCGTGAATGTCGCAGCGACAGGGCTGAAGAACTTGCGGTGATGCCTGCAGGCGCCGTGCCGACGCAGCGCTTCCAGGTGCTCCGGCGTGCCGTAACCCTTGTGTGAGGCAAAACCGTAGTGCGGATACTCGGCATGCAATTCCTCGCAGTGCCGATCGCGGGTGACCTTGGCCAGGATGGAAGCTGCGGATATCGACTTCACCAGCGCATCGCCGCCAATCACGGCTTCGGCCAGCACGTCGATGGTGGGAATGCGGTTGCCGTCAACCAGCACCTTGACGGGCCTGAGCCGCAGCCCCTCGACGGCGCGTTTCATGGCCAACATGGTCGCGTGCAGGATGTTGAGCGTGTCGATTTCTTCGACGCTGGCCTGCGCGACCGAGCAGCACAGCGCCTTTTCACGGATCTGGTCGAACAGCCGGTCGCGTTGCAGCGGCGTGAGCATCTTGGAATCATTGAGGCCGCGAATGCGTTTGGTGTCGTCCAGGATCACGGCGGCCGCATAGACCGGTCCGGCAAGCGGCCCCCGGCCGGCTTCATCGACGCCAGCCATCAGGCCGACCGGATCCCAGTCGAGGGGCCGTTGGGCATGGCGTGCCGCCTTGGCGCGCGCCCTGCCCTCAGGCGTGAATGACTTTTTCAATGGCATCGGTTGCGAGTGTGGCCGTATCGCGCTGCAAGGTGGCATGCAACGCAGAAAATTGCTTCTGGACGGCTGCAATTCTGGCAGGTGCCTCCAGCCATTCCAAGAGCGCCGCAGCGAGCTCACCAGGATTTACATGTTGCTGTATCAATTCCGGAACAACGAAGTCGCCGCACAGAATATTGGGAAGTCCGATCCAGGGCTGCAGCTGCTTGCGCTTCATGATGTGATACGACAGCCGGTTCATGGCATAGGCTATCACCATCGGTCGCTTGAAAAGCGCGGCCTCGAGCGTGGCCGTGCCGCTCGCAATCAGCGTCAGGTCGCAGGCTGCCAGCGCCGTGTGCGACTGGCCGTCGAGAATGGTAATTCCCTCGGTGACACCAGCAGCCCGTGCAGCGTCTTCGATTGTCCGGCGATGCGCGGCAATGGCCGGGACCACCAGCCGCAGCTTCGGCCGCGACCGGCGCAGCAAGGCCGCAGCCTCAAAAAATGGCCTCGCGTGATAGTGAACCTCCGATTCCCGGCTGCCCGGCAGCACCGCGAGCACCTCGTCATCGTCGGCCAACGCCAGCGTGCGCCTCGCTGCCGCCTTGTCAGGGATCATCGCAATGACATTCGCCAGGGGATGACCCACATACGTTGCCGCAATGCCGTTTCGCTCCAGCAATTGAGGCTCGAACGGGAAGATGCACAGCACGTGGTCGCAACTTGACCGGATCTTGTGAATGCGCTCTGCCCGCCAGGCCCAGATCGAAGGGCACACGAAATGGATGGTCTTGATGCCTCGCGCCTTGAGCGTCGCTTCGAGATCGAGATTGAAATCGGGCGCATCGACACCGATGAAGGCGTCGGGCGGGGCTTCGAGCAGCCGCGTCGCGAGTTGCTTTCGGATGCCGACGATTTCGCGGTAGTGACGCAGCACTTCGACGTAGCCACGCACGGCCAGCTTCTCATGCGGCCACCAGGCCTGGAAACCCTGCGCCTCCATTCGGGGGCCACCGATGCCGTGGGATCGAATGTCCGGCCAACGCGACCGCATGCCCTGGAGCAGCAATCCGGCCAGCAGGTCGCCGGACGCCTCGCCTGCGACCATTGCGATTTCCGGCGAATCCATGGAGCTACCTGACGATGCCGCGCTGGGGCGAGACGTCGTCCAGAAAGGACAGCATCAACGCCACATCGGCCGCGGCTTCTGGCGTGTTGTCTTCAATGTCGCCGATGCGGGTCTTGGCTTGTTCGAGCGTCAGGTCGTCTCGGTAAAGCGCCTTGTGCATCGCCTTGACAGCCGCGATACGCTCGGGCGAGTAGCCGCGCCGGCGAAGGCCTTCGAAGTTCATTGAACGCGCCTGGGCCGGCTGCCCCTGGCTCATGACGAACGGAGGCTGGTCGGCAAACAGCAGGGAGCACATCGCGGTCATGCCGTGTGCGCCGACGCGGACGAACTGGTGGACCACCGTGAAACCGCCCAGTATCACCCAGTCGCCGACTTCGACATGGCCCGCCAGTTGCGAGTTGTTGGCAAAGATCGTGTGGTTGCCAACGATGCAGTCGTGCGCCAGGTGCACATAGGCCATCAGCCAGTTGTCGTCGCCCACACGGGTCACGCCGCCGCCGCCCGGTGAGCCGATGTTGAAGGTGCAGAACTCACGGATCGTGTTGCGGTCGCCAATGACAAGCTCGCAGGGCTCGCCGGCGTATTTCTTGTCCTGGGGCACGCCGCCCAGTGACGAGAACTGGAAAATGCTGTTGTCGCGGCCTATGGTGGTTCGGCCTTCGATGACGGTGTGCGGGCCCACGGTCGTACGCGCACCAATCTTCACATGCGGACCGATGACGCTGTAGGCGCCGATCGACACCGAATCATCGATCTCGGCGCCCTTTTCGATGATGGCGGTTGGATGGATCAGCGTCATGGCAGGCGGCCCTTTCCGGGGATCAGGCGACCGTACGCATGGTGCACATCAGCTCGGCTTCGCACGCGAGTTCGTCGCCGACGTGCGATGTGGCCTTGAACTTGAAAATGCCGGCCTTCATGCGCGTGAGCTCGACGCTCATGACCAACTGGTCACCCGGTTCCACGGGGCGCTTGAAGCGCGCGCCGTCGATGCCGGCGAAGTAGTACACCGTCTTGTCATCCGGCGTCACGCCAAGTGTCGCGAACGACAGCAGCGCCGCAGTCTGGGCCATCGCTTCGAGCATCAGCACGCCCGGCATCACCGGGCGATGGGGAAAGTGTCCCATGAAAAACGGCTCGTTGATCGTCACGTTCTTCAGCGCCTTGATGCGCTTGCCCGCTTCGAGCTCGATCACCCGGTCCACCAGCAGGATGGGATAGCGGTGAGGTAGCTGCTTGAGGATCTGGTGGATGTCCATCATTGTTATGTGCTCTTTTTTTCCAGGGCCTTCAATCGCTCTCGCATCTTGTGCAACTGCTTGAGCGTCGCGGCGTTTTTCTCCCAGGCCGCATTGTCGTCGATGGGGAAGTAGCCCGTGTAGTGTCCCGGCTGCAGGATGGATCGCGTGACAAGAGACGTCGCGGAAATGTGGACGTTGTCCACGATGGTGAGATGCCCCAGGATGCCCGCGCGCCCGCCGATGGTGCAGTGGGCGCCGATGGTTGCGCTGCCCGCGACCGCTGCGCACCCGGCAAGCGCGGTGTGTTTGCCGATATGCACGTTGTGCCCGATCTGGATCAGGTTATCGAGCTTGCAGCCGTCCTCGATCACCGTGTCCTGCAGGGCGCCACGGTCGATGCAGGTGTTGGCACCAATCTCGACGTCGTTGCCGATCCGCACAGCACCAAGCTGCTCGATCTTTTCCCAGGCGCCCTTGTTCGGCGCGAACCCGAATCCGTCGGCGCCAATCACCACGCCAGGGTGAAGCAGGCACCGATCTCCGATCACGCAATCCTCGGCGACGTGCACGCGTGATTTCAGGACGGTATCTGCGCCGATCTGCGCGCCGCGCTCAATCACGCACAGCGCACCGATCCGCGCAGTCGGATGAACCACCGCATCCGGGTCGATCACCGCAGAGGCATGAACCAGCGGACCTGGCGATGCAAGGCTGCGCTGCTTTTTCCAGAGTTGCGTGACGCGGGCGAAATAGAGATACGGATCGTCTGTGACGATCACCGCGCCGCGAGCCACCGCGGCGTCGCGAAACGCCGGGGCCACGATCACGCAGCCGGCGCGCGTTGTAGCCAGCTGCGGTTGGTAACGGGGGTTGCTGAGAAAGCTCAGCTGCGAAGGGCCGGCTGATTCGAGCGAGGCAAGGCCGTCGATGGCCAGGTCTGCATTTCCAGTCAGGTCGCCGCCGAGGGCCTGCACGATGGCTCGCAGGCGCAATGGCTGCACTTGCACGAGTGCCGCGCCCTACCGCGCGGTGTTGAGCGCCTTGATCACCTTCTCGGTGATGTCGTGCTTGGGGTTGATGTACACGGCTTCCTGCAGGACAACGTCATATTTCTCGGCTTCGGCGACCTGCTTGACCACGCGATTGGCGCGCTCGAGGAGCTGCTGCAGTTCTTCGTTCTTGCGGGCGTTCGCGTCTTCCTGCAGTTCGCGGCGCTTGCGCGTCAGGTCGCGCTCCTGGTCGATCAAGGCCTTCTGGCGCTGCGTGCGCTGGGCTTCGGTCAGCGTGGGCGCTTCGCGGTCGAACTTGTCAACGGCGTTCTTGAAGGCGTTGCCCTGATCGGTAAGCTCTTTTTCGCGCTTGTTGAACTCCTGCTCCAGCTTGGCCTGTGCGGCCTTGGCCGAGTTGGCCTCGCGGAAGATGCGGTCGAGATTGACGAATCCGACCTTGAACTCCTGCGCGGATGCCGGAATCTGCGCGAGCAGCGAACCGACTCCAACCAGGAGCACAAGGGCGTGGCGTGTCAGTGACATCATCAGAAGGAGGTTCCGATCTGGAATTGCATTTTCTGGATTCTATCGC
>JAZKFD010000300.1:0-3222 GCA_040386635.1 Pseudomonadota bacterium | reverse complement strand
TCATGCCGAACACGCCGATCGGCACGCGCATCTGGCCGACGCGGATGCCGCTGGGTTGCTGCTTCATGCCGATGATCTCGCCGATGGCATCCGGCATCGCGGCGAGCTGTTCGCAGCCCTGCGAGATGGTCTCGATCACTTTTGGCGTGAGTCGCAAACGATCGACCATCGGCGCCGAAAGGCTTGCAGCCGTTGCGCGCTCGATGTCTCTGGCGTTTTCAATCTGGAGCGCCTCGACGTTGGCACGCAGCAGCCGGGCCAAGGCAAGCAGCGCCTTGTTCCTGGTCGCCGAATCAGCCCGCGCCATCGCGGCCGAAGCCTGGCGGGCCTGAAGGCCTAGCGTCTGGGTGTATTCGGAAACATTCAATGCGTTCATGGCGACTGCATTATCCCCTGCCTACCGGGGGGCGGGCGCAAGAGAAGAACACTCCCTGCAGAGCGCAAAGGCAAGCCGGTGCAGCGCCTGCCAGCCATCGGTCGGCCAGCCCGGCGCCTTCAGGCCCTTCACGATGCCATCGACCAGGTGGGCGGAATGAAGCAAGTTGTCGACCGCAGTGGGGGTCAGGCGCGGCAGCACCCGTTCAAACAGTCTTTCCTTGATGCCCCATACCCGTTGCTCGCGCAGCGCCATGGGCAAGGGCCTTCCTGCAGCCATCGCGTCTTTCACGCGCTTGAGCGCACGAATGTCTTCGGACAAGGTGTAGTGAACAAGGACAGGCGTCTCGCCCTCGGCCTTGAGTCCATCGAGCATCCGCTGCACGCGACCGGCTTGCCCGCCCAGCACGGCCTCGGACAGCTTGAAGACGTCGTAGCGCGCGACGTTGAGCACAGCGCTTTCGACCTGCTCGAAGCTGAGCTCGCCCTGCGGATACAGCAGCCCGAGCTTCTGGATCTCCTGGTGGGCCGCGAGCAGGTTGCCTTCGACGCGATCGGCAAAAAACTGAAGCGTGCGCTGGCCTTCATCCCCGGCTGCGACGCGCTGTGCCTGCAAAGAAAGGCGCTGCGCAATCCACTGTGGCAATGCGGCACGCTCGACCGGGGGCAATTCGATGGTGACCCCGTGGCTGTCGAGCGCGCCAAACCACGCGCCCTTCTTTGTCATGCCGTCGAGCTTCGGCAGCATGACCAGGGTGAGGGTGCTGTCGTTGCCGGCGGCGCTTTCGGCAAGCCGCTGCAGGGCCGGGCTACCCTCCTTGCCGGGCTTGCCCGAGGGAATACGCACTTCAACGATCTGCCGGTCTGCGAAGAGGCTGAGCGATGCACCGGCTGCCAGTACCTCGCCCCAGTTGAAATGGGCGCCAGCCACCGTGTGCACCGTGCGCTCGGTATAGCCCTGCGCGCGCGCTGCTGCGCGAATGGCATCAGCGGCCTCCTGCTGCAGCAAGGGCTCGTCGCCGTGCAGCGTGTAGAGCGACCGCAGGCCCTTTTGCAGGTGATTGTTGAGTTGCGCGGCTGCGAGCTGCATGCCCGGCAGTTTAAAGGTTTGAGACGGGCCTGCCTGCCACCTCAGGCCGAGACCCGGTCGGCCTCTTGCTCAGCTTGCGGCATCCGGTCCATCTTGCGAACCACTTGCGCGGATGCGCCGCAGACCAGGCCCAGCTCCGCGCACTTTTGCATCACGACCTGGCGGAAGATACTGATCGCGACTTCGATCAGACCTTCAGAGATGGTCAGCGGCGGCGCAAAGCGGATCACGGTTTCGTGGGTGTCCTTGGAAAGCACCCCGCATGCTGCGAGCCGCTCGATCATTTCGCGGCCGCCCGCCAAATCCGGGTTCAGGTCCACGCCCACCCAGAGACCGCGTCCGCGCACCTCGCGGATCAGGCCGCAGCTGTCTTGCATCACATCCATCAGGCCCGACTTCAACTGCTCCCCCAGACGCGCACTGCGCTCGACCAGCTTCTCATCTTCCAGCACCTTGAGTGCTTCCAGCCCGACCGCAGCGGCCAGCGCGTTGCCGCCGAACGTCGAGCCGTGGCTTCCCGGACTGAACACGTCCATCACCCTGGCATCGGCCAGGAATGCACTGACGGGCATCACACCGCCGCCCAAAGCCTTTCCCAGGATCAGCGCATCCGGACGAATGCCCTCGTGCTCAAACGCAAAGAGCTTGCCGGTGCGCCCCAGTCCGGACTGGATTTCATCGGCAATCAGCAGGATGCGGTTGTCGTCGCACCACTCGCGCAGCTGCCTGAAGAAGCCGGGCGGCGGAACCACCACGCCAGCTTCTCCCTGCACGGGCTCGATCAGGACGGCGCAGGTGTTGGCAGTCGTGGCCGAACGCACGCCCGCCATGTCACCGAAATCGAAGTGCCTGAACCCGGGACTGAAGGGCCCGAAACCGTCGCGGTAGTCATCTTCAGACGAAAAACCCACGATGGTGGTGGTGCGGCCGTGGAAGTTGCCGCGCGCGACCAGAATCTCGGCCTGGCCGTCGGCAATGCCCTTGACGCGGTAGCCCCAGCGGCGCGCGCACTTGATGGCCGTTTCGACGCCCTCGGCGCCGGTGGTCATGGGCAGCGCCCGTTCGAACCCGGACAGGGTGCAAAGTTTTTCGAGGAAGGGGCCCAGGGCCGCGCCGTGATACGCGCGAGAAGTGATGGCGACTTTTTCAAGCTGCCTGTGTGCTGCGGCGACGATTCGCGGATGGAGGTGGCCATGGCTGACTGCCGAATACGCACTCATCATGTCGATGTATTCGCGGCCCTCGGCATCGTAGATCAGGCAATCCCTCGCATGATCGACCACGACGCCGATGGGCGCGTAGTTGCGCGCGCCGAAACGCGCCTCCTTGCCAATGAATTTCTGGGTTATGTGGTTGCTTGCGTTGTGCTTGGCGTTGTCCATGACTCTTGCTCCATCAGATGAACCAGTCTAGGACGGGGTGCGGTTCGGGCAAGGTCGATCGGCGGCGTGCCGGCGCCGTAATCCGTCGCGGACTTCCCATCTGACTTCCGTTTCGGAAGCGACGTAGGACGCGGTATCAGGCGCTTGCAGGAGCGGCTAACGCTTTCGGAACCGGAAACCCGGTGAACTCCTTGATCGTCTGCAGCTCGATGTTGGTCACGATCTTCTCGATGCCCAGCGATGCATCGTCAAGCCAGTCATTGATGAGCCGGTGGTACTGCTCCAGGTGGGGACACGCAATGCGCACCAGGTAGTCGTACCGGCCGCTCACGATGTAGCAGGCCACGACCTGCGGCGTCTGCGCCATCCGCTTTT
>JAZKFD010000299.1:0-13234 GCA_040386635.1 Pseudomonadota bacterium | reverse complement strand
CGACAAGCTGATGGAGCGCATCCTGACGCTTGACGGCCTGCCCAACCTGCAGGATCTAGGCAAGCTCATGATCGGTGAAGACGTGCCCGAGATCCTTGAATGCGACCTCAAGAGCGAGCGCGGCGCACAGGCAACCGTCAAGGAAGGCATGGCCCATTGCGAAACGGTGCGCGACTACGTTTCGCGCGACCTCCTGGGCGAGATTCTCAAGGACACCGAGGAGCACATCGACTTCCTGGAAACTCAAATCGATGTGCTGGCCAAGGTCGGCCTGCAGAACTACCTGCAGTCGCAGATGGACTCCGAGTGAGTCGATTCGAATAAACCCGCCATCTAAATGAGATAGATTCTCATTTAGATATAAAATCGCCGTTCACAATGAAACGGCAAGCCAATCGGGCGCAATTCACTGCGCTCCAGCCAGCCTCTCACCAATTGCGCCCGCCCAGGCGGACGCACTCATGGAGGCCATCTTGGCGCAAAAACCCCTACGTCCACGTTCCGAACATGTCCTGCTCCCATTGGGCGCAATGATGCTGGCCGCCTCGACCGCCAGCTGGTCACAGTCTCCCCCACCGGTGCGGGGAACATTGCCCCTGGTGTTCATCCGGGAAAAAGCGCCGGACAAGGACACACTGCGCGCGACCACCACCACCATCGGCAAGGGAACGCAGGAGCTGCGCGACATCCCGCAGTCGGTCACGATCGTTACCGAAAAGCTGATGGACGACCGCAACCTTGACACGATGAAAGACGTGCTGCGCAACACCGCCGGCATTACCTTCATGGCCGCCGAAGGTGGGGAGGAAGACATCCGCCTGCGCGGGTTCTCGCTGGCCGGGACGGGCGACATCTTCCTGGACAGCATGCGCGACCCGGCTTTCTACGACCGGGACACCTTTAACAATGATCGCATTGAACTGCTACGCGGTTCGGCGTCGATGCTGTTCGGCCGCGGATCGACCGGCGGCGCCGTCAACCAGGTGAGCAAGGTGCCGCGCCTCATCGACGAGCACGAGGTCAGCACCACCATCGGCAGCCACAGCTACCGTCGGTTCACCGGCGACTTCAACTTCCACACCGGCGAGAACGCCGCACTGCGGATCAACGCCATGACCACCAGCGCCGACGACAACGGCTCCGGCAGCAGCGTTTCAAAGAAAGGCTTTGCCGGCGCCTACCGTTTCGGGATCGGCACTGCCAATGAATTCATGGCCAGCCTTTATGTGCTGGACAACCGCAATGGCATGAATTACGGCATGCCGTGGATCAAACCGAAAGCGAGCGATTCTTCAGCTGCCAATACACTCATCGGGAGCCTCGATCCGACGGCCTACTACGGCATGGCCAGCGACCGGAACAACGGTTCGGCGAACATGTTCACGCTGAGTCACCTGCATCGCTTCGGTGCTGCGAACGAGGTTCGCACCATCATTCGCAAAGGCAGGTTCGAGCGCGACCAGCGCGCAGGAACCGTGCGCTTTCCTGCTGGCACCGATCTCACGAACTTCGATCCCGGCACGGTGGTCAACCGTGGCACCCAGCTCAAGATCCAGGACCTCGATACGACGCACGCGCAAAGCGATGTCACGCTCAAGTTCGATGCGCTGGGCTTGCGGCATGCCGTACAGACGGGCATCGACTTCGCGCGCGAGCAAAAAACGGTGTACGCGGCACGTTCCGCAGCCCAGGGCGGCGTCAACCTCACCAAGCCCAGCTCTAACTTCGGCACACCCGATGACGGCGCGTGGATCGACGAGGATTCGCGCATTCTGCGAATCGGGAGCGAATTCGCCGCCAAATCCTGGGGCATTTACGGCCAGGACCTGGTGCAGGTCGCTGCGCACTGGAAGCTGCTCGGTGGCCTGCGCTACGACAGCCTCGACGGCGCGTTCACCAGCCATGCCATTCCGACCAATGCAGGCGGCCCCGCAACCAGGACGTCATACCAGCAAAAGATCTCCAAGGTCAGCAGGCGATTCGCGGTGCTGTACCAGCCGACAGACCGCCATTCGTTCCACCTCTCCTACGGGACTTCGTTCAATACGTCCGCTGACACTTACTCCTACAACGCGAACAGTGCCAACACGCCGCCGGAAGAAAGCCGGAACATAGAACTCGGCGGCAGTATCGACAGTGCGGACAAGCGCTTCACCACGCGCTTTGCCGTCTTCCACGCCACGAAGCTGCACGAACGAAACGTGGACCCCGACACCGCCGCAACCCGGCTGCTTCTGTCGGGCAAGCGTCACTCAGCCGGCATCGAAATCGACAGCACCGGTCGCCTGACGCCGCAGTGGGAGGTTTATGGCTCGTACCAGTGGATGCCGGTCGCACGTGTGGACGAAGCTGCATCGACCGCGACCACGGTCGGCAATCGCGTTGGTGACCGCCCGGGCCTGAGCCCCCGCCACAGCGGTACGGTTTGGACGACCTACCAGGTCACCCCGAAGTGGCGCGTCGGTGGCGGCATCAACTTCCGCAGCAGCCAGGCAGCGGCCGATGTCACGGCCCCCGCGTGGGAGGCACCGGGCTTCATGACCGGCGAGTTGATGACGGAGTACAGCTTCAATGACATCTGGAAGCTCAAGGCCAACCTGAGCAACGTGGGCAACAAGCTGTACGGCGAATCGCTGTATCGCGGCCATTACATTCCAGGCGCTGGACGGCAACTCCAGGTGGCGCTGACAGGCAGGTTCTAACCAGGGCGCAGGATGCTTCATCTCCCCGCACTTATCGACGCGGCAGAACTTCGCCAACTTCGCGGCCTGCTCGCGGCAGCGAACTGGATTGACGGACGCGGCAGCGCCGGCGAACAGGCGGCGCTGGCCAAGAACAACGAGCAGCTTGCGCCTGAAAGCGAAGCAGCGCGCCCGGCGCAGGCCATCGTGCTGCAAGCGCTTGAGAAGTCGACGCAATTCCTGACAGCTGCCCTTCCCAAAAAACTCGTTCCACCGCGTTTCAACCGCTACGCCGGCGCGCGCAACCAGTACGGGGCGCACGTGGACAACGCGGTTCGATTTACTGAAAGCGGTTTGCGCGTGCGCACCGACCTGTCGTGCACGCTCTTTCTTTCGGACCCGCGCGACTACGACGGCGGAGAACTTGTCATTCACGACGGCAGCCATGCGCGCAGCGTGAAGTTCGCTGCCGGCGACGCGGTGCTGTATGCCGGCACCAGCGTGCACGAGGTGACGCCCGTCACCCGCGGCCAGCGGCTCGCCGCATTCTTCTGGATCGAGAGCATGGTGCGAAGCGATGAGCAGCGGCGCCTCCTGCACGATCTCGACGTCGCCCTCATGGGCCTGCGCCAAAGGCACGGCGACAGCGCTGGCACCATCGCGCTCACGGGCACGTATCACAACCTTCTGCGGATGTGGGCTGACACATGAACGCTCCCCGGTTACAGCCACTTCCCGGCAACCTGGTCAACCTCGCCGATCACGAAGCGCATGCGCGCGGCCGGCTCGACGACAACGCCTGGGCCTACTTCAATGGGGCGGCAGCCGACGGTTTGGCGCTTCGTGCGAACAGGACGGCATGGGATGACATCGCACTGCTGCCGCGCGTGCTGCGCACCATGACAGGGGGTCACACAGGCGTCGAATTGCTGGGGCAGACACTTCCCCATCCGGTCATGGTCGCACCCATGGCCTACCAGCGAATGGCCCATCCTGATGGCGAAATCGCAACGGCGCTCGCAGCCGCTGCGCAGGGCTCGGGCCTGGTGGTGAGTACGCAGGCCAGTGCTCTGCTGGAAGATATCGCTCGCGCCTTCGTGGCGGGTCCTGCGACCAGCCCGCTGTGGTTCCAGCTCTATCTGCAGCCTGACCGCGAAGTCACCTTATCGTTGGTGGCCCGTGCGCAGGCCGCCGGATTCAACGCGCTGGTGCTGACAGTCGATGCGCCTGTGAGCGGTGTGCGGGATGGCGAACGCCGGGCCTCGTTTCGCCTGCCGCCAGACATCACCGCCGTCAACCTCCCGTCCGGCCGGGCGGCTCGGGACGGCAAAGGCTCTTCAGGCGGCCTTGCAGGGGGTCTGGCTGAGCGCGCGGCAACCTGGGCAGACGTCGAGTGGCTCATTTCCAACTGCCGCCTGCCGGTCATCCTCAAGGGGCTGCTGCATCCGCTGGATGCGAAGCTGGCGCTTTCACTGGGGGTGAGCGCGGTCATCGTGTCGAACCACGGCGGGCGGACGCTGGATACGTCGATCGCCACCGCAACCGCGCTTCCACGTATCGCCGATGCGGTCGGCGATTCGCTTCCCTTGCTGGTCGATGGCGGAATACGGCGTGGCACCGACGTGCTGAAGGCCATTGCACTGGGCGCACGTGCCGTGCTGGTGGGGCGTCCGATCATCTGGGGACTTGCCAACGCTGGCGCTGCCGGTGTGGCGCACGTGTTACGGCTGCTGATTGATGAGCTAGAAATCGCCATGGTGCTATGCGGCGAGCCCCACCTGCTGCGGCTGCGTACCGACCTGATCGACCGAATCCCGCACCCCTCATCTCGGTCCAATTAACCTGCTCGATAAAAGGCATTGCAAATGCGATCGATTCGCATTTATACTGGTGCGTCCATCCATCCGTCAGCCCACATCCCCATGATTGTCTGTGTCTGCAAGCGTGTATCCGACCGTGAAATTGCCCGCCATGCGCGAGCCGGGATGAGCTTTGACGACATCCAGTTCGAGCTGGGCGTCGCAACCCAATGCGGGCAGTGCGAAGGCTGCGCAAGGGATGTGGTGGCCCAGTGCAGCGCGACCTCGCCTGTGGCTGCTATTCAGATCGCGACCCGGATCCAGGAAAGCCCTGCCTGGAACCCATCCGATGCCGCCAGGCAGTAATTCATCTCCATCTGCTGGGCAGGGTCCGGCGGCCGCCGCATCGAGCGGGCCGGACCCTGCCGCCGCACATGCGCTGGCAAGCGCTGCGCTGCTGCAAGGCGGCAAGTCGGTGAACATCTTGCACAACGGCAGCGTCTATCGCCTGCAGGCAACCCGCCTGGGCAAGTTGATCCTGACGAAGTAGCCCGGACCATCGCACGCGCGACCCCCGAGTCAGAGTCCGATTGCAGCAATACCTGCGCGCGCAACCTGCGCATCTTCGGTCGATTTGACACCGCTCACGCCCACGGCGCCCAGGCACTGGCCGTCTTTCAGGATGGGCACGCCACCCTCGAGCATGCCTTTCAGGTCAGGCGCACTCAGAAAGGACATCCGGCCTCCGTTGATGACCTCTTCATATACGCGACTCTCGCGGCGCCCCAATGCAGCCGTGTTGGCTTTGGCGGGCGCGATGTGGGCAGAAATGGGCGGTGCCCCGTCCAGGCGCTGCAGCCACAGCAGATGGCCGCCGTCATCGACGATCGCGATGGTGACTGCCCAGTTGTTCTTGAGTGCTTCGGCTTCGGCCGCGGCCGCGACCTTCTTGATATCTTCTGCTTCGAGGAATGGCCTGGTTTTCATGGGACTCTTGTGCTGTTGTCGAAATGCGCCAGCATAGGGCAAAGATCCTTGCGTCTCGCGTACCTTTGAAACACCGGGGTTTTTGCCGGACCCGGGTTGAACCAACCTAGAATGCGCCCATCTAACTGCCACCAAGGCAAAGGAGATTCAGGCTATGAACGAGAACACCCGGACCATCGATTACGGCTACGCGGGCGCAGTAGGCGAACGCAACCGCGTACTTCGCAACACTTACTGGCTCCTCGCATTGAGCATGATTCCCACCGTGCTCGGCGCCTGGCTCGGCGTGGCGACCGGTATCGTCAACGGCCTGACCGGCTGGATGGGGCTTGTCGTGTTCCTGGGCGGCGCATTCGCCTTCATGTTTGCCATCGAGAAAACCAAGAACTCGGCAGCGGGCGTGCCTATCCTGCTGGCATTCACCTTCTTCATGGGCCTGATGCTTTCGCGCTTGATCGCCGGCGTCCTGGGCTTCAAGAATGGTCCCAGCCTGGTCATGACGGCTTTCGGTGGCACCGCCGGGATTTTCTTCGTGATGGCAACACTGTCCACCGTCATCAAACGTGATCTGTCGGGAATGGGCAAGTGGCTGTTCGTCGGCGCACTCGCCATCCTGGTCGGCGGCATCATCAATGTGTTTGTGGGCTCCACGGTCGGCATGGCGGTGATCAGCGTGATGGCCATCGGTATCTTCAGCGCGTTCATCCTGTATGACCTCAAGCGCATCATCGACGGCGGCGAGACCAACTACATCAGCGCGACTCTTGCTTTGTACCTGAGCATCTTCAATGTGTTCCAGAGCTTGCTGGCGCTACTGGGCATCTTTGGTGGTGAACGCGACTGACCCACCGTCATTGCATCATCCAAAAAGGGGGCCACTGGCCCCCTTTTTCATTGCACTTTCCGACCTCACGCCAGATCGAACACCGCCATCGATTCGACGTGGGCGGTGTGCGGAAACATGTTCACAACCCCCGCAGCTGAGCAGCGATACCCGCCCTGATGCACTAGCAGCCCCGCGTCGCGCGCCAGCGTGGCGGGGTTGCAGCTGACATAGACGATTCGCCTGGGAGGCAACCAGCCTTGGCGCAATTCGGGCTGCTGGTGCAAGTCGGCCACAGCCTTCGCCATCGCAAACGCACCTTCGCGCGGAGGGTCCACCAGCCAGCGGTCGGCATAGCCATCTTCCACAAGTTGCGCAGGGGTCATCTCGAACAGGTTGCGGGCCTGGAACGTCACCGGCGCGAGCGGCGGTCCCACCCGATGCAGGGCCTGGTTGTAGCGGTAGTTTTCGCGCGAGCGCTCCACCAGCGATTCGCTACCTTCGATTCCGGTCACTTCCGCAGCAAGTGTTGCAAGCGGCAAGGTGAAATTGCCCAGCCCGCAAAACCAGTCGATGACACGTTCGGATCGCTGCGGATCAAGCAGGCGCAGCGCACGCGCCACCAGCACCCGGTTGATGTGCGGATTGACCTGAGTGAAATCGGTCGGCCTGAAGGGCATCACGATGCCGAAGTCGGGCAAGGCATACGACAGGCCTGCGCCAGCGCCCTCGTCCAGTAACTTGACAGTCTCGGGGCCTTTGGATTGCAGCCACCACTGAACGCCCGGGTGAGCTGCGGCAAACTCACGCAGCCGGGTCAAGTCATGCTCGCTGAGAGGCTCCAGGTGCCTGAGCACGAGCGCAGTCACCTCATCGCCGCAAGCCAGTTCAATCTGAGGGCAGGTCTGCACCGCATCCATTGATCCGATCAGCGCCCGCAGCGGCATCAACAACGCATTTACATGGGGCGGTATCACGTGGCACTCGCGCATGTCAGCGACATAGCGACTCTTGCGCTCGTGAAAGCCGACCAGCACCGTACCCTTCTTGTGCACGTGGCGCACCGAAAATCGTGCCCGCCAGCGGTAACCCCAGGCGGGGCCCTCGATCGGGCGCAACACCATGTCCGGTTTGACCTTGCCCAGATGCCAGAGGTTGTCCTCGAGCACCCGCTGCTTGCTCGCGACCTGCGCGCCCACATCGAGGTGCTGCATCTTGCAGCCGCCGCAAGCGCCTTCGTGAAGGCCGAAGTGCGGACAGCGCGGCCGCACACGTTGCGACGACTCATGATGAATCTGCGTCACCGTGGCCTGCTCCCAGTTATTCTTGCGCCGGTTCACCTTGGCCGAAACGAACTCGAAGGGCAACGCCCCCTCGATGAAAACGACTTTTCCGTCGGGGCGGCGGGCAACGCCCTGTGCTTCAAGGTCGAGCGCATCCACCTTCAGCCAGCCTTCGGGCAACATGGCCTCGCCCTCCACCACTTTCAAATCCTGAACTTCTTTCGTCATGCCCGTGATTGTCTCAGGCTGCGGCAGCGCTCATCCCCATGCGGCGAGGTATTCCTGCCAGTGCGGTTCGGCAACCGCCAGATTGCCCAGCGCCTGTTTGACGAGTGAAATCTCCTGCTCGTATTCCGTCTCCGTGAGGCCGCCCCGCATTTTCTGGAAACGGCAATACAGCAGATAGGTGTTCATCACGTCGGTTTCACAGTACCGGCGGATCTCATCGAGCTTGCCTTCCAGGTAGGCCGGATAGACCTGCGAACCATCCATGCCGAGCTTGCCTGGAAATCCGCACAACTTGGCCATCGCATCGAGCGGCGCATTGTTCTTTGGCTGGTACAGGGCCAGCAGGTCCATCAGATCCAGATGGCGCATGTGATAGCGGCTGATGTAGTTGTTCCATTTGTAGTCGCGGTCGTCCTCGCCCATGTCCCAATATTTGTCGGCAACCACGCCGTGGCGCAGGCCCCGGTAATGCAAGACCGGCAGATCGAAACCGCCGCCGTTCCAGCTGACCAGTTGCGGGACGTGCTTTTCAAGCGTGTTGAAAAACGTCTGGATCACCTTGCCTTCGCTCGCGTCATCACGATCGACGAACGAGTGAACCTTCAGTCCGTCGGCATTGCGAAACACGCAGCTGATCACCAGCACGCGTTGCAGGTGAAGCGGTGTGAAGTCGCTCTGGCCGCGCTCCTTGCGTTCGGCCAGCCACCGCGCATACACCTCCGAATCGCTGGAATCGCCGGGCTCGCCTCGAAGTTGCCGCAAGCCCGCGATGCAGGGAATGGATTCGATGTCGAAAGCAAGTACGGGCCAGGTCATCGCGCGACTTTAGCAGTCGCGACGCGGTCAGCCGCTAAAGCAGCGCCTGTTTCGAGACGCCGTTTCGCGACATCTGGCGCCTGAGTTTGACCAGGGCCTCGTTCTGGATCTGCCGCACCCGCTCGCGCGTGAGACCCAGCCGGTCGCTCAGCACCTCGAGTGTCTCGGGTTCGCGGTCATGCAGGCCAAAACGGCCTTCTAGCACTTCTTTTTCCCGATTGGAAAGCGCGCCAAGCCAGGTCTCCAGAAGCTTCTCGACTTCATGTCCCTGCGTCACGCCGGTTGGATCGACGGTGAGTTCATCGGGCATCGAGTCGCCAAGCGTCTGGCCGTCTTCGTCACGGCCAAATTTGGCGTCCAGCGATCTCGGTGCTTCGGCCAGGGCCAGCAACTGAGCGACTTCATGCACATCTCGACCCAGCAGCGCCGCGACATCCTCGACACGCACGCCCTCGCCTTCAAAGCCGTTTCTCGCGGCTGCAAAAGCGGGATCGTTTTCCAGCGTGCGCCTGGCACGCAGGACCTGCTGCAGTTCGCGCACGATATGCACCGGAAGCCGGATCACCCGGCCCTGGTTCATGAGGGCACGTTCGACCGACTGCCTGATCCACCAGGTTGCATAGGTCGAAAATCGAAACCCGCGCTCCGGCTCGAACTTTCCAATCGCGTGCATCAGGCCCAGGTTGCCCTCTTCAATCAGGTCCGACAAGGGAACGCCACGGCCCAGGTAGCCCTTGGCGATGCTGACGACCAGCCGCAGGTTGTGCTCGATCATCGACTGGCGTGCAGCAAAGTCACCGGCCCGTGCGCGCGTTGCCGTCTCGAATTCTTCCTGAGGCGAAAAGAGTTCCGTTCGGCGAACCTCACGCAGGTACAGCGTCAGCGTATCGCTGGCCTCGCCTGAAATACGCGCAGGAATGTCCCGCGGATTGGGTTCGTTGTCCGCGGGTTGCAAGGGCGCCTCGCCGACCGCGCCGTCAGCCGAAGCCGACGTCTGCAGGGTTGCGTGCCCGTTGCGCTTTTTCATTTTTCACCTGGGCGGCAGGTACTTGGCTGGATCGACAGGCTTGCCCTGACGACGGATCTCGAAATGCAGCTTCACGCGGTCCGCATCGCTGCTGCCCATCTCGGCGATCTTCTGGCCCTTGCGAACAGCCTGATCTTCCTTGACCAACAGAGTCTGGTTGTGCGCGTAGGCCGACAGGAAGGTGTTGTTGTGCTTGAGGATGATCAGGTTGCCGTAGCCCCGCAAGCCGGCGCCAGCGTAGACCACGCGGCCATCGGCAGTCGCGAGAACGGGGTCGCCGGGTCGACCTGCAATGTCCAGTCCCTTGTTGCGCTGCTCGTCGAAGCCGGCAACCACCACACCGGTCGTAGGCCAGCCCCAGGCCACATCGTCTTCTCCTGCGCTTGCCGGGGGTGCAGAAGGGGCAGGGGCCGCGGGCGTGGGTGCGACTGCTAGGGCTGCTGCGGAGGCCGCGGCACGCGGAGCGCTCGCTGCACTTCCAGGTGCGATCGGCACGGCCGAGCCCGACACGACCGGGCGCGTGACGGCAACCGGGTTGTCGGCGGTGCCGATGACAGGGGCTACAGGTGGAACCACGCGAAGCACCTGACCCACTTCAATGAGGTTCGCGTTCTCGATGTTGTTCCATCGCGCGATGTCTCGCCAGTTCTGCCCTGTCTCCAGCGCGATGCGAATCAGCGTGTCGCCACCCCGCACGGTGTAGTAGCCGGGCTTGCCCGCGTTTTCGTTGCCCACAAGACCTGGCCTGACTTCGGTGATCGCAGGGGCCGACCCTGGCCGCATCGCCGAGCGGTCCTCTACAGGTGCAGGCCCGCGGGAGTTCGACGCACAACCGGCAAGCACACCCAGCGCCACGATTGCCACCCCATGCGACCAAGCTCTTCCACCCAAACCACGCAGCAAACGCATCTTCTTTTCTTCCTTCAAGCGATGCCTGATTTTAGGGGGACAAAGTGAACAGCCTCAAGAACAGTTTGTTTCATTTCTGAAGAGGTTTTCTCAAGCACAACAAGAGCTTGCTGGCCCGTCGGCATGACCGTCGGCGCAATGATGCGCCCTCCGACGGCCAACTGGTCAACCCAAGTTTGCGGCACCGAAGCGCCGCCCGCGGCGGCGATGATTCCGGCATAGGGCGCACCCCGCGCGTATCCAGCCATGCCGTCGCCAAATAGCAGATGAACATTGGCCAGCCGAAATGCACGCAGATTTTCGCGCGCCTTCTCATGCAGGCCCCGCAATCGCTCGATGCTGTACACCTCGGTCGCGACGTGGCTAAGTACGGCCGCCTGGTACCCGCAACCGGTGCCGATCTCCAGCACGCGCCCGAGCTTGCCCGCCGGGTCGGTGCGACCGCCCAGCAGCAATTCGATCATGCGGGCGACAACGTTCGGCTTGGAGATCGTCTGGCCCAGGCCGATCGGAATACTGGTGTCTTCGTAGGCCTGATTGGCCAGTGCACTGTCCACGAAACGATGTCGCTCGACGATGCCCATTGCCGCCAGCACGCGGGCATCCGACACACCTTGCGCTGCGAGCTTTTGCACCATCCGGGCGCGAACCGCATTCGAATCCAGACCCATGCCGCGCGCCGTCGCCGGGGCACTCACCGGCTGCCTGCTGGCCTGCGATGGCACAGTGAAGCCCATCGGCACGCGCGCAGGAAAGCCCGGGCGGCGCGTTGTCATTCGCGCACCACCGCGTCGGCCCAGACAGAGAGACGCTCATGATCAGTCAGGTCAACCTTCAAGGGCGTGATCGCCACATGGCCCTGGGCGGTCGCGTGAAAATCCGTGCCATCCGCGTCATCCTTGGCCGGACCGGAACTGCCGATCCAGTACATGGTTTCGCCATGGGGACTGGTCTGAGAGATCACTTTTTCTGCGGCGTGGCGGCGACCCAGCCTGCACACGCGAGATGGTTTGATTTCGTCGTAGGCGCGGTTGGGAATGTTCACGTTCAGCAGCCAGGGGCTGCTTTCGGCCAGGTGCTTTTGCAGCACGCGCTGCACGAGATCCCGCGCCTTGCGGGCGGCTGCGTCGAGATGACCCCAGCCCTTCTCCACCTGCGAAAAAGCGATGGCCGGTACGCCGAACAGGTAGCCTTCCATGGCTGCGCCCACCGTGCCGGAGTAGATGGTGTCGTCGCCCATGTTCGCGCCGTTGTTGATTCCGCTCACGACCAGATCAGGACGGTAACCCAGCAGACCCGTAAGCGCGACGTGGACGCAGTCGGCAGGCGTGCCGTTGACATACCTGAAGCCATTGGCAGCCTCTTTCACATACAGCGGTGAGTGCAGCGTGAGCGCGTTTGACTTGGCGCTGTTGTTGTGTTCGGGTGCGATGACTTCGACATCGCACAAGTCCTTGATCGCCTCGTACAGGGCCACGATGCCAGGGGCCTGGTAGCCGTCGTCGTTGGAAAGGAGTATTTTCATTGGCCAGGAGAGAGATGCAAAAGATTGTAGGCGCCGCAGCCCCGCGCGCCCCCGTCGCAACAGGGACATCGCCGCGGGGCGTCATCCCCCTATCATCACGCCAACCTGAAACGAGGAACGAACATGCAAGCCTGGATTTGCGAGAACCCCATCGGCGTGGATGCGCTGCAGTGGAAGGAAATGCCGACACCCGCACCTGGAGCGGGCGAGGTCCTGATCGAGATCAAGGCGGCGAGCCTGAACTTTCCGGACCTGCTCATCGTGCAGAACAAGTACCAGATGAAGCCCGCGCTGCCCTTCGTGCCGGGGTCGGAGTACGCGGGCGTGATTGCAGCCGTTGGAGATGGCGTGACACACCTGAAGGTAGGCCAGAACGTCGCCTGTCTTTCAGGCACCGGCGGTTTCGCAACGCACACCATTGCGAAGGCGGCTTTATGCATGCCGTTGCCGCCCGGGTTTCCCCACGTCGATGCGGCTGCCTTCATCATGATCTATGCGACTTCGTATCACGCCCTGGTCGATCGCGCGCAATTGAAGGCCGGCGAAACGGTGCTGGTGCTGGGCGCAGCCGGCGGCGTGGGCACATCCGCGATCCAGATTGCCAAGGCAATGGGGGCCCGCGTCATCGCTGCAGCTTCCACCGACGAAAAATGCGACCTGTGCAAGTCGATTGGCGCGGACGCGACCATCAACTACACCAGCGAAAACCTGCGCGATGCCATCAAGGCCGCCACCGATGGCAAAGGCCCGGATGTGATCTACGACCCGGTCGGCGGCGATTTCGCCGAGCCTGCCTTTCGCTCCATCGGCTGGCGCGGCCGCTACCTGGTGGTCGGCTTTGCCTCGGGACCCATTCCTTCCCTGCCGCTGAATCTGGCTTTACTGAAGGGAGCGTCGATTGTGGGCGTCTTCTGGGGTGACTTTGCCAGGCGGGAACCCAAGGCCAACGCGGCCATGATGAACGAGCTGGCCCAGTGGTATGCGCAGGGAAAGATTAAACCCGTGATCGACCGTACGATGCCCATGGCCGAGCTCAAGGCAGCTTATGCGCACATGGGTTCGCGCGGCGTAAAAGGAAAGCTGGTGATGGTTAACTGATTGACCGCTATAATTGCGGCCTCTACGGTGGCTGTAGCTCAGTTGGTAGAGTCCAGGA
>JAZKFD010000298.1:0-18311 GCA_040386635.1 Pseudomonadota bacterium | reverse complement strand
TGAAAGCCGGCGCCCTGTCCCTGGCCCTGCTGCTGGCCAGCCGGTTGCTGGGTCTGTTGCGCGAATCGGCGCAGGCCGCGGCGTTTGGCGCCTCGGGCCTGGCCGACGTGGTCGTGCTGATGCTGACCTTGCCGGACTGGGTGGCGGGCTTTTTGGCCAGCGGTGCGCTGGCTTACGTCCTGGTGCCCGCCTGGGCCGGACACGACCGGGCCAGCGTGGCCGCAACGCAGCGGCGGGTGGCCCTTTGGTTGGTTGGCGGCGGGGTGCTGCTGGGACTCGGCCTGCTGATGTTTCGCCATGCAGCGGTCGGCTGGCTCGCCGCAGGCTTGCCGGCAGCACAGCTTCCGGCAGCATCGAGCGCATTGGTCTGGAGCGCTATTGCGCTTCCCGCCGCGTTGCTTGCTTCGCTTTGGGCGACCCGGCTGCAGCACGAGCGTGATTTCACCGGCATGTATGGCGCGAATCTTGTCGTGAACGCCGTCCTGATTGCGGCGATCGCCCTGGCGGCTTACCCCACGGTGAACGCCGTAGTCAACGCCCCAGCCAACCTGGCGACCACCCCGGATTCCGGCAAGGTCGTGGCCTTCCTCGGAATCGGTCTTCTCGCAGCCATGTTGCTGCGTCTTGCCTGGCTGCACTGGCGGACGCCGGCGTCGCTCAGAGTGGCGGCGGCGAACCCCGGTGCATCGGCGCTGCCAGCGCCCCCCGTGTGGTTGTGGGCTGCGCTGTCGGCGGGCCTGCCGCTCGCATTGCCCTTTGTGGCCCGGTCCATCGCATCGCGCGATGGCGAGGGCGCGCTCGCCACTTTCAACTATGCCTGGAAGCTGGTGGAGTTGCCTTTGATCCTGGCGATCCAGCTGGTGGCGACTCTGGCGTTTCCGGCAATTGCGCGCGCCGCCGCCCAGCGCGATGAGGCACTGGCGGCGACGGCCGTGCGAAACGCGTTCGCCCTGGCCTGGACGCTGGCGTGCGCCGCTGCGGCTGGCCTGGTCGTTGGCGCGCCTGCGATTGCGTCCTTGCTGTTCGGCTGGGGCCGCATGGATGCCCAGGCGCTCGAACGTATTGCGCAGTGGGGATCGACTGGCGCATGGGGGCTGCTGCCGCAAGCCGTTATTGCAGTTGCACTCACCGTGCTGGCGGCCCGCGCTTCGATGTCTGCAGCGGTCTGGGCCTATGCGGTGGCAGTGGCGGGGCTGTTGCTCGCGCCAGCGGTCGGCTGGGTCGGTGGCGCGCAGTTGATGGTGGTGATGAATGTGCTGCTCGCGGGCGTGGCCTTCGTTTGTCTTGCTGCAATGGGACGCGAAATTCTCCCCGGATTGCCGTGGAAGGCCATGGCCATCGCGCTTGCCTGCCTGCTCGGCGTAGCTGCAATCTCACACATGCTCGGGGCTGCGCCATCGATGCTGGTGGGGCTTGCCGGCGCCTTGCTTGCTGCCACTCTCGTCGTCGGCGTGACATGGTGGTCAAGCGCCGATCTGCGCGCGGCCCTGGCCCGATAATCAGCGCCTGATGCTTGAACTGATACAGATCACCAACGACGTCGAGTTCGCGCGGCGATGCGACGACTTGGGCGGATTCCGGCTGTGGGTCGATCTCGAACGCATGGGTAAGGCCGAGCGGCAGGCCGGCCGCAACACCTTCCTTAGCGTGCACGCGCTCGAAGACGTCCGGCGGGTCAAATCTGTTCTGCGGCATTCGCAACTCATGGTGCGCGTCAACCCCCTGCATGCGGGAACCAGGGCAGAAGTCGATGCGGTGATCGGAGAGGGCGCTGATCTGCTGATGCTTCCCATGTTCCGTACGCCTGGCGAACTGATGGCATTCATGGACATCGTCCAGGGGCGCGTGCCTGTCGTGCCGCTGCTGGAAACCGCCAAAGCCATGGCTTGCCTTGATGAATGGATTGCAACACCGGGACTGGCTCAGGTGTACGTCGGCCTGAATGACCTGCACATTTCGCTGGGCCACCGCTTCATGTTTCAGTCGCTGGCCCTGGGCCTGGTGGATCGGGTTGCCGGCGCTGCCAGCGCGCTGCAGCTTCCGTTTGGTTTCGGCGGCATTGCCCGCATGGACGAGGGGCAGCTTGCGGGCCGTGACGTGCTGGCTGAGCATTTGCGGCTGGGTTCCCATTGCGTGATCTTGTCTCGCACTTTTCATCGTGCGGGGGAAGGCGGCAGTTTCGAAGAGGAAGTCGCCCGCCTGCGCAGCGCCGAGGCCCAGTTGTCGCTTCGCACGCCGTCGCAGGTCGAGCAGGACAGGATGCGCATTCACGCCATCATCACCCGGATCGCTGCAGGCCTGGAGCCTGCGCGATGAAGCGTTTGATCGACCTTGCGGTTTCATGCGTCGCGCTGCTCTTGCTTACACCCTTGCTGGCGGCAGCGGCGCTTGCCATCCTGATTGAAAGCGGCGCGCCGGTGTTGTTTCGCCAGGTGCGCGTGGGACTGGGTGGGCGCGAATTCGGAATGTACAAGTTTCGCAGCATGGTCAGGAACGCCGCGGCACTCGGGTCGTGGCAAACCTCGGCGGGCGATTCGCGCATCACGCGGGTGGGTCGCGTCCTGCGCCGGACCAGCATCGACGAACTGCCGCAACTGATCAACGTGGTCAAAGGCGACATGAGCCTGATCGGTCCGCGTCCTGACGTGCCTGCACAGCGTGCGCTGTACAGCCCGGCGGATTGGGCTGAGCGATGCAGCGTACGTCCGGGTATCACCGGGCTCGCCCAGGCCTTGCTGCGATCAGAGGGCACACAGGCCGAGCGGCTCGAGATGGACTTGCGTTACGCGCGCGAGCACAACCTGCGGCTCGACCTGCGGATCGCCATCTGGACGCTCGGCCGGCTCTCGGGAAAGGGCGGAAACTAGACCATGTGTGGCATCTTCGGTTACTGGGACCGCGCCCGGCGTGCAATGCCCGTTGAAGCGCTGGGCCAGATGGCGAGCCAGCTCGTGCATCGCGGTCCGGATGATGAGGGCATCTGGAACCAGCCGCGGCGCGGCGTCGCGATCGGCAACAGGCGGCTGTCCATCATCGATATCGGCGGCGGTCACCAGCCATTTGTGTCGGATGACGGCCAGATCGCCGTGGTGCAAAACGGCGAGATCTTCAATTACATCGAGCTGGCCGCCCAGTTGCGCGCTCAGGGTGTGCAGATCAGATCGCAGTCTGATACCGAAGTGATCCTGCGCCTGTACGAAAAGCACGGAATCAGTGGGCTCCAGCAACTGAACGGAATGTTCGCCATTGCGATCGACGATGCGCGCGAAGACGCGATGTATCTCGTGCGTGATCGCATCGGTGTGAAACCGCTGTACGTCGCAGACGATGGCGGCCGTGTGCTGTTTGCTTCCGAGATGAAGGCGATGCTGCCCTTCACCTCGGCTCGCGAGGGGCTGGCCGCGATCGACCTGGAGGCGATTCATCATTACCTCAGCTTCAACTACATACCCGCGCCATGGACGGTGTGGCAGGGCATCCATCATGTGATGCCGGGTACCTGGATGAAATTCACGCGCAGCGGTGTGGAAACCCATCGCTGGTGGAGCCTGGCGCATCAGAGCGAGCGCGACCATGATTTCGGAGCGTGGAGTGAAGAGTTCATGGCCATCCTGGATGACGCGACGCGCATTCGGCTGCGCGCGGATGTGCCGTGGGGGGCGTTCCTTTCGGGAGGTGTCGATTCAAGCACCATCGTGGGCTTGATGGCGCGGCATGTCGATCGGCCGGTCAAGACGTTCTGCATCGGCTTTGCAGATCCGCGCTATGACGAATCGGCGTTCGCAGCCGAGGCCGCGCGGCGATTTGGCTGCGATCACACGAGCGAAATTGCAGCGCTCAATATGCTCGATCGCTGGCCGCAGGTGCTGCACCACCTGGACCAGCCGCACGGCGATGCGTCTTTCATGCCGACATTGCGCGTGAGCGAGCTGGCTGCGCGGCATGTGAAGGTGGTGCTAACCGGCGACGGCGGCGACGAGCTGTTTGCCGGATACGAAAAGTATGCCGACTACTTTGGCCGGTCCGATGTTGACGAATTGGGCGACGACGCTTTCCGTCGCAGTTATTTCGACTCGATTTCGCTTTTTTCACCCGAGGACAAGTTGGCGCTTTACCGGCCAGGCGTGGCGGCGCAACTTGAAGGCATTGACAGTTTCGCGCAGGCTGCCAAGCCCTGGTTCGATGAATCCGTTCATTTCAGCCGATTGAACCAGGCGCTCTACCTGGACATGCAGTTGCTGCTGTCGGGCAACAACCTGGTCAAGCCCGATCGCATGGGCATGGCGGTTTCGATTGAAGCGCGCACGCCGTTTCTGGACTGGCGGATGATGGAGTTTGCGTTTCGCTCTCGCGCGCATACGAAGTTGAGTCAGGGGGACAAGAAGCATTGGTTCAAGCGGGCCGTCACACCCCTGATCGGGCATGACCTTGCCTATCGCAAAAAGCAGATGTTCACCGTGCCCGTGGGTGACTGGTTCCGGTTTGAAAGCCATGGCTGGCTGCGCGAGACATTGGGGGGCAGCGACTTGCTGCAGTCCTTGTTCCGGCCCGAGGAGATCGACCGCATGCTGGATGCGCATCGAGACGGGACGGCGAACTACACGCGAGAGTTGCGGGCGCTCGCCGCCGTGGCGATCTGGTCGCGAGAATTTTCAGCCTAGAACACCGGCAGTTGCACCAGCCGCGACGAGAACCAGTTGACGACGCTGAGCACCTTCTCGTCGCAGCGAATCATGATCGGATCGAGCAGCTGACCCGCGCCGGTGCCTGCGCCCAGACGGGTTGAGACGGGTGTCCAGTCCTGCGTCATCTTGAACACGCGGCCTTGCAGCTTGCAGATTCCGTACAGCGAATCGCCCGCAGCACAGATGTCGTTGCACACGATGATGTCGCCTGTGCGGAAGGTAAAGAACTCCAGGGTTTGCAAATCGACGCGAAATCCGGTGCACGCCTGTCCCCAGTCGAAAGCGTAGAGGGTTTCGCCGATCACACGCGCGCGATGAATCGTGCCGGGCAGTCGCAGCAAGGCATCCGCCGGCTGATTGGCAACGAGTGTGGATAGCGTTCCTTGAGAATCCAGCGCATAGCGTTCGTCGCCAAAATCGTAAGCCAGCACCAGCGGACAGTGGTGCGAAATCTCCAGCACCTGCGGTTCTGCAGATTCGATGTTCGACACCATGAACCCGCCGTTGCTGTAGTGCGAGCCGACCCACAACCCGTCGCCCAGCCGGTCAAGCTGCGTCGGCAGGCCGAGCCTGCGGCTCCACACGCACAAACCGGCGTCGAACCGGCGCAGGTTGGCTTCGTCGCAGGTGGCCGCCCAGCCGTCGGTGCCCGATCCGTTATTCGCTAAGAAATCCCACGGGCTTTTGCAGGGCAGCGTCGTGTCCGACAGGACACCGGCGGTGGATTCCGTGCGGTCCAGCACGACCCGCAGCATCAACGAAAGCCGTGTGAGGCGCATGCGTCGCGGCCGCATGGCCTCGTTGCCGATCAGCGCGGCGAATCCGTGGGCGCTTGCATCTGCCAGTGCCCTGAATTCGGGATGTGGCGGCAAGGCGTGACCGTGTGTCACGAGAAGGGCGGCGAAGTGATCGATTTCCTGATCGCTCGCTTCGAGCAGATCGGTTTGTTGCAGGCGGGCAGCAAGGGCGAGGGCATCCGATGCAGCTGGTGCGCCCTGGACCTTGACGCCATTGCCTGGCACGAGGTCGTAGAACGAAAATGACGTGTGACCCGTCGGATCCAGGTCGGCGAGCGCGATCGCGGTCATGGTGCGCGACGGCCCACGCCCATCAGCATCACGTCATGAGAAAAGCGGATGACGTTGTTCATGGGCGTCGGCCACGGCATGTTGCGAATCGGCCGGTAGGGAAGACCCAGCATGCCGGTGAGCGCGCCCAGTGCCTTGATGACGGGCATCCACGCGGGGTTCTTCCACACGAACGGCAGCTGATAGAAGTAGCGCACTTCGACATCGACAAAACCGGCCATGGTCATCGCGGTCTTGAGCGATTCGATGGTGAACGGCGTGACGTGCGTGTACTCCATGTAGAAGATGCGGTAGGTGTGAAACCAGCTCGGCGTGAGAATGCAGGCCGTACCGCCGGGTTTGAGTGAGGTGAGCGCGGTATCCAGAAAGCGATCGGGCTGGCGCATGTGCTCGATGACTGATTTGCTGTAGACAAAGTCGAACTGGCGTTCGCCAAAAGGTGGCGGATCGACTTCCAGATTGGCGACGCGCACATCGAAGCCACTGGCCAGCTGCGAAGCGCTGTTGGCTATATCGGTCCCGCTGCACCCAAGGCCCAGTTCCGCAAATGCACGCATCTGGTCGCCTCGCCCGCAGCCAATATCCAGCAGCGTGCCGCTGCGTCCGCCAAACACGGTCTGGTGAAGGTGGCTGGACATGACCTTGACGTAGGGACTGAGCGGACGGTTTTCCTGGCTGTACGAGGTGGCCAGGTAGGCGTCGCCCTTGGCGTGAAGGTCAACCTGAGGCGGCGGTGTTCCGGGGGAATTCATGGCGATGCAGTTGTGATAGAGGCAGGAGCAGCCTGCGACAGTAGACACCCGACGATGGCCTTTGCGGCTTGCCCGGTTTGCGCAAGGGTCCGGCGAAATCCGGCGAGGCGCTGCGCCTGCGCGTCATCGGCAAAGAAACTGGCAAGGGCAGGCTCCACTGCATCCATCGAATCCACGACGCACACGCCATCATCCTCGCGGTAATCCACGAAATGGCTGTACTGCGAAATCGCCGCAATGACAACGGGCTTGTCGAGCACGAGAGCCTCGAAGCCGATGGTGGACGTGAATGTCACCACCGCGTCGGACATCAGAAGCGCGTCTCGCACGCTTTGCGTTCGCGGACTCAGCAGTGCGCCTTCAGGCAGGGAAACGGTGGAGCCCGCCTGGCTGGACGGATGCAGTCGCGCGATGAACTTCCATTGGTTGCGGGAGCAGGCTTGCGCAAGCATCTGGCGCATGGCCCCGGGCAATTCGGGATTGCCGGGTTCGGGCTGCTCCGCCCAGAGCACCGCGCGAGTGTCTGGCCCGATAGCGGCCTGGGCGCGAAGCGTTGACCGGCGCGCCGCAGCGTCGGGCCCGATCAGCGCATCAAAGGCCGGATTGCCGGTGACGACCACGCTGGCCGGCTCGCGCCCTGCGGCAATGAGCTGCTGGCGAATCCGGTCATTGAGAACGCACATCACTGCACCGTTGTCACTTCGTTTGAGGTAGTGAAGGCCGATGTGCGGAAAACTCGTGAGCACGCAGACCGAGGGCAGCTTCAATTGCGCGGCCGCATTCAGTGCGGCTCGTTCCGCACGAGGCGAGTCGGTCGCAATGACGGCGTCGACTCGCTCCGCCTGGATGATGCGCCTGAGCGTGCGAACAGGGAGCATGGCGGCCAGACCCTTTTCGGCATAACTCGCAAGCGCTGCGGGCTCACCGATGTCCTCCACCAGTTCCGCCATGCTCGCGCCCAGGTAGGCCATCGATTCGTCGCGCGTGATGGCGATGCCTTCGCGGTGATGAGACCCGCAAAGGAACTCGCCCCAGCGCTGGACCGCCGGGTCGCGGATATCGACGTGATCGAGGAAGTGAACGACAGGGATGCCCTGGCGGCGCAGCGTGTCTGCTGCCGTCGTCAGCCCCAGCATGATGGGCTGCATGCCTGCATCCAGCAATTGGCGATACAGCGGCATCGCCGCCGCCACATGCGCGCCCCCATAGGCTGCGACCAGGACCCGTTTCAAAATGAGCGCCTTGTCACGGCGACGCTGCCGTCCGCACCGGCGCTCCCAACCGCCACGCATTCAATTTCTTCCAGGGACACCGTTTGAGAATCGAAGATGTAGGTCCAGTGCCGCTCAGGTTCCTGCAAGTCGAAGTTGTCGTGGATATAGGTGCCGCTGCGGGTCTTGTAGGCGAGAAACGGTTGCGGACCGAAGAGCTGCCCGGCCGTGCAGCGCACGCTCAGCATGTTGTCTTCAAAGCCCATGTCCAGGACAAGCGGGGGGTGCGGCGGCAGTTGCCCCACCGCAGCGAGGTGTGCACGCGCGGCAGATACGGCGCCGCCGAACCGGATCTTCACATCACCAAAGCGCTTTCTGGCTGCCTGCACCATCTCGCGCACGCGCCGCACGTCGGGTCGGATGTCGCGATAGTCGTGATCCGCAAAAGCCAGGATAGCGCTGCCGGCGCGTCGGGCGTCTTCGAACGCCTGCTCGACATGCCGCTCACCCAATTCCCGGAATCGCGTGCCCACGTTCAGGCAGCGAAAGATGTGGCGGTCCATGTTTCCGGCTTGCTGGTAATCGCGATGCGAGGGTCGGTAGCCCGTCCATCCGGATGGTGCACGCCGCCAGTCGCCGAAGCGGCCGCCGCGCAGGTCTTTCTGCCCTGATTCCTCTTCGTAGAACTGGTTGGCGTAGTCGAACGGAATCCATTGCTCCAGGAAGGCATGGCTGTCCGGGCGCTCCGCGTGAAAGCCCGGGCGGTTCGCTACCGGAAACCAGCCCGAATCGATCAGCCGGCGCGCCAGGATCTGGTTGAGCTGCGAATAGCTGTTGGTGTAGGAGGTCGCCGCCTTGAGCGGATCGCCATCGGGAAACAGCGGGTGGAAGTGCCAGTTGATCTCGTCGTCTGGTCCCTGCCTGGCCACCTCTTCGCTGTAGACGCGGAACACGGCCCCGTAGCCCATCGCCTTGCTGCGCGGATTGCTGGCATAGCTCACATGGTCCATGACATGCCAGCTGTAAACCCAGCCGCCACCGAAGTCATCGCTGGTTTCGTTGCGAAATGCCGGGCTCATCGCGTCGTCCAGCATGTGGCGCACGGCGTCCCAGTCATTGTTGTAGGCCAGCAGCTCGGGCTTGACGACCTGCGCGACCTCGGCTTCAAGGCCTGCGAGGTCGATCTGGCGCAACTGCAGCAGCCTGAGGTTCTCGGCAGTTGGCTCCAGCGTGAGTCCGAATATGCCTTTGAGGCGCTCGAACGTGGCGCCCAGCGGCTCTTGCAGTGGACCTTCCGTGTCAATGCAATGGACGATATGCAAGACAGGAGCAGGCATCGTTTGTCCCGGGGGTTCCGGGGGAATGAAATAATGACCGCCATTATGCAAAACCGAGCCGCAAGCGACCGTCCGCGCGTGCTGTTGACCGGCGCCGGGTCGATCGGGCGGCGACACGCGCACAACATTCGAGAACTGGTGCCTGGAGCCGAGCTGTTCATGGTGGCAACGCGCGACGAAACCAGGCGGTGGGTCAGCCAGTTCGAAGCGACTCCGGTGGAGTCGGTGGCTGCCGGGCTTGAACTCGCACCGCAGATCGCCGTGGTCTGCAGCGTTTCCGCCCAGCATGGGTCCGATCTCGGCGCACTCATGGAGGCCGATGCGCTTGAAGCGCTCTACATCGAAAAGCCCGTGGTCATCGATGCCGCTTCCCTTCGCGTGATCGGTCGGCGCATCGAAACGGGATGGAACCTGCCCACCGTCGTGGGTTGCAACCTGCGCTATCTCGGCGCGCTCAACAGGCTCAAGGCGGCGTGCGAGAGCGCAGAGGCCGGACGCATCGCCCGCGCAAGCCTGCAAGTCGGGCAGTGGCTGCCCGACTGGCGGGCTGGGCGGGACTATCGCCAGAGTTACAGCGCGCACCGCGACCAGGGAGGCGGCGTGATCTTTGACCTGGTGCATGAGATCGACAGCGCGGCGTATCTTTTTGGGGAAATCGCGAGGGGGCAGGCGGCGGCCTCGCGTCGCAGTGGGCTTGAGATCGACAGCGACGATGCTGCCACGATCGTGCTTTCCATGAAAAGTGGCTTGCCTGTGCAAGTGGCGCTTGACTACGTGAGCCGTCAACCGGTGCGCGAGTACCGGGTGGTCGGCGACAGGGGAACGCTTCGCCTGGACATGGTTGCACGGCAGCTCACGCTGCTGGGAGCAGATGCCGAGCGCCCCATCGACACGCAGGCATCGGACTGGGACATGGCCGCCACCTACAAACTTGCCATGCAAGACCTGCTCAATGCATGGCGGACGGGTTCCGGGACGCGCTATGACCTGCAGGAAGCCATGCATGTCACCCGCTGGATGATCGATCTGGAGGCCAGCGCATGGCGGCCACGCGCCGGGGCTGCAGCATGAACACCATCATCACGATTTGTGCGCGGGGCGGATCGCAGGGACTTCCCGGCAAGAACATCCGGCCCCTGCTGGGCAAGCCGCTGATCGCATGGACCATCGAGCAGGCACGGCGCAGCGGGCTGGCGAGCCGCATCCATGTCTCCACCGACGACGAGCGCATCGCAGAAGTGGCACGGGCACATGGGGCAATGGTGCCGTTTATCCGCCCTGCCGAGCTGGCAACATCAACTGCAGCCAAGCTCCCGGTGATCCAGCACCTCGTGGACTGGGTCGAAGCCAATGAGGCGCCGGTCGATCGCATCATCGACCTCGATCCGACTTCGCCTCTGCGCGAGGTCAGTGACATCCTCGCATGCAACGCGCTGCTGGACGACAGCACCGATGCAGTGATCACGGGTTATGAATCCGACAAGAATCCGTACTTCAACATGGTCGAGCAAAAGCCAGGCGGCTTCTTCGAGCGCGTCTGTCAGCCGCCCAACGAAGTGGCGGGCCGGCAGCTCGCGCCCCGGGTCTATGCCATGAACGCCTCCATCTACGTGTGGCATCGGCGGACGCTGGCCTCGTCACTGTGGACACATCCGCGCATTCGACTGCACGTGATGCCGCGTGAGCGCTCGATCGACATCGACCATCCGCTGGACTTCGAATTCGTCGAGTTGCTGATGCGAAAAAAGGGAACAACATGAGTGATGCATTCGGACTCGATGGCAAGGTGGTCGTGCTGACCGGAGCTGCGGGCATCATCGGAAGCGAAGTGACCCGCAACTTCCTGGCGGCCGGTGCACGCGTCTTCGCGATTGATCGCGATGCAATGCTGCTGGAGCAGAACCTCGGTAGCGCAACGGGTGAGCTCGCGCATTGCGTTGCAGATATTTCGAAGCCCGATGAGGTCAAACGTGCGCGGACGCTGCTACAGGCAAAGTGGGGAGAGGCCGATGTATTGCTAAACAATGCCGCCACCAAATCGGACAACTTCTTCGAACCCTTCGAGACATTTCCACTCGCGGACTGGAACGAGGTGATGGGCGTCAACCTGACCGGCGCCATGCTCTGCGCGCAGGCGTTCGGCTCGCCCATGGCCGCGCGCGGCAAGGGCAGCATCATCAACACGATCTCAATCTATGGCGTGGTCGCCCCCGACCAGCGCATCTACGAAGGCTCCGAGTACCTGGGCCGCGCGATCAACACACCGGCGATCTACGCGGCCAGCAAGGCGGGTCTGTGGGGCCTGACCAAGTATCTGGCGAGCTACTGGGGCAGCAGGGGCGTCCGCGTGAATGCGATCACGCCCGGCGGCGTCTTCAGCGGACAGAATGAAACCTTCGTGGCCAATTACGCCAGCCGCGCGCCGCTGGGCCGGATGGCCGAAGCTGACGACATGGCCAATGCAATGCGTTACCTGGCCAGTGATGCATCCAAATACGTCACGGGCCATAACCTGGTCGTTGATGGCGGATGGACGGCGTGGTAGCGATGAACAGCGCAAAACATGTGTTCGTGATTGCCGAAGCCGGTGTCAACCACAACGGCGATCTGCGGATGGCGTTGCAGCTGTGCGGCGCCGCCAGGAGCGCCGGCGCGGATGCGGTGAAGTTCCAGACCTTTCGTGCCGAAGACCTGGTGGTGCCCGGCGCGCCGACGGCCGACTACCAGGCCAAGGCGACAGGCGCTCACGACCAGTTCGAGATGCTGCGTGCGCTGGAGTTGACGCGCGAGCAGCATGAAGCGCTCAAGTCGCATTGCGATTCGATCGGCATCGAGTTTTTTTCCACGCCATTTTCGATCGATGCCGTGGACATGCTGGCCGGGCTTGGCGTCAAACGCATCAAGCTGTCGTCGGGTGAGTTGACGCACCGCGCGCTGGTTGCGCATGCGGCTGCGCAGAATCTTCCGTTGCTGGTTTCCACCGGCATGGCGACGATGGATGAGATACGAGAAGCACTCGGCTGGATTCGCGAGGCGCGCGGCGGTCTGGACGATGTCACGGTGTTTCACTGCACCTCGGCTTATCCCGCACCCGATACCGCGCTCAACCTCAGGGCCATCGTGTCGATGGCACGCGACCTGGGCGTGACCGTCGGCTACTCCGACCACAGCCTGGGCATCGAGGCCGATCTTGCCGCCGTGGCCCTGGGCGCGACGGTGATCGAGAAGCACCTCACACTCGACAATTCGTTGCCCGGCCCCGACCACAGCGCTTCTCTGGAGCCGGATGAATTCACCCGCATGGTGGCAGGCATCCGCCGCGTGTCGGCGATGCTGGGCGATGGGGTCAAGGCGCCAACCGCTGAAGAACGGAACACGGCAAGCGTTGCGCGTCGAAGCATCGTCGCCGCAACCGATATCGCAGCAGGGACGCGGCTGACAGAAGCGATGCTTGCCTGCCGCCGCCCTGCCACCGGCATCGCGCCGCGCGAGTGGCCTCTGGTGGTAGGTACCGTTGCGAGGCAGGCCATCGCTGCAGGTGCGGTGCTCCAGTGGAGCGATCTGGACGTGCAATCGCGGAGCCCGCAATGAGCGAGCGGGGCGCAGACCGCCGCATCATCTATCTCACCGGCACGCGTGCGGATTTCGGCCTGTTGCAATCGACGCTGCAACGCATCGCCGGTACATTCGGGATCGACCTGCGCATTGCGGTCACCGGCATGCACCTGAGCAAGGCGCATGGAGAAACGATCGACGAGGTGCGAGCCAGCGGGCTTGCGATCTGCGCCGAAATTGCGCTGGACATGAACAATCGCACGGGCGCGGGGATGGCGTTCGCCATTGCCGATTGTTTGCGCGGGATGACTGAATTGCTTGATCGCGAAAGACCCGATTTCCTGGTGGTGCTCGGTGATCGCGGCGAGATGCTTGCCGGCGCCCTGGCTGCGCTGCACACCGGGGTTGCGTGCGTGCACATCCACGGAGGCGAGCGATCGGGCACGGTCGATGAGCCGATTCGCCATGCGATCAGCAAGCTCAGCAGCTATCACTTCGTTGCCACGCAGGGCTCGCGCGAGCGGCTGATCGGACTGGGCGAAGATGCAGCCCGAATCTTCGTGACAGGTGCGCCCGGCCTTGACGGCCTTGCCGAGCTTGGCGGTCTGCCGCGCGAAGAGGTGACCCGTTCGCTGGGCCTGGCCAATGACTCGCCCTTCGTCCTGGCCATGTTCCATCCGGTCGTGCAGCAGGCAGGCCAGGCGCGCGCGCAGGTGGCGGCCCTGCTCGCAGCTCTGGCGCGCATCAGCCTGCCGGTCGTGTGGCTGGACCCGAATGCGGACGCCGGCTCACTGGAGATCCTGCAGACGCTCGACAGCACGCCGCTGCCGCCAGGATCCGTCCGGGTGCGCCATCTGCCGCGACCCCGGTTTGCTGCCGCGCTCGCACACTGCGCCGTCCTGGCGGGCAACTCCTCGGCGGGCATTATCGAAGCCGCAAGCTTCGGCACGCCAGTCGTCAACATCGGCGACAGGCAGCGCCTGCGCGAACGCAATGCGAATGTCACGGACGTGCCACCTGAAGACCGTGCCATTGAACACGCGCTGCGCACGGCACTGCAGCACGGGCCGTGGCCATGGGACAATCTCTGGGGCGATGGGAAGGCGGGCGAGCGCATCGCCGCGCTGCTGGCAAGCCTGCCGGCAGGCCCTGATCTCCTAGAAAAGATCAATAGTTTCTGAAGTTCTGAAGAGGGCGCGAATCGCGTGGCGGAGTTGCTGATTTTGGGTGCGGGCGGCCATGGCCGCGTGGTGGCTGACGCGGCATTGGCAAGCGGCGCCTGGTCGCGTGTGTCTGCCTGCGACCGAAACCCCGCACGGGTTGTCGGGGAGTTGCTGTCCGGGGTCCCGCTTGTCGCGATCGATGCCCCAGGGGTGGGTTCCTGCATGCTTCATGTCTCCATAGGTGACGCGGTCCATCGCGAGAAGGAAACGGCGGCGACCGCCGAGCGTCAGCATGCAACCGTCGTGCATCCCCATGCATCGGTTTCAAGCCACGCGTCCATCGTCGCCGGCTGTTTCATCGCTGCGCAGGCGGTGATCGCGCCGGGCGCCGTGATCGGCCGTGCGGTCATCATCAATCATGGCGCGGTGGTCGATCACGATGTGGTCGTGGGCGAGTTTTCACATATCGCGCCGGGCGCTGTGCTGGGCGGCGGTGTGCAGGTGGGGCGCCGTGTGCTGGTTGGCGCGGGGGCGACCGTGTTGCCTGGCATCCGCATTGCCGACGACGTGACCATCGGAGCCGGCGCTGTCGTTGCCGATCCCATCGAACTGGCCGGCGTTTATGCAGGCGTTCCGGCCAGGAGAATGAAGTGAACGCAGACCAGTTCGCTGCGCTTTGCCTGCCGGCAACCGCCAGCTTGCATCAGGCGCTGCAGGCCCTGAACGCAACCGGACGTGGCATCTTGCTGGTCCTGCGCCCTGACGGCACGCTGGAACGCACGCTCACCGATGGGGACCTGCGCCGTGCGGCGCTCAACCACATGGCCGACGATTCGATGATCTCGGCCCTTCCGGAACAGGCCCCGGTGACCGTTGGCCTGGACGCCGGACTTCCCGCCGCGATGGCAGTGCTGGACCAGCACCAGATCGACCACCTGCCCGTCATCGACGAGGCAGGCCGCGCGATCGACATCATGTTCCGGCGGGAACTGTCGCAGCGCGTCTGGCTGTCGTCGCCGCATCTGGGCGAAGAAGAAACGGCCTTTGTCGAGGACGCGTTCAAGACCAACTGGATCGCGCCGCTCGGGCCGCACGTCGATGGTTTCGAGCGCGAGCTCGCCGCGTACGCCGGGATGGGTCACGGCGCCGCGGTGAGCTCGGGCACCGCCGCCATTCATCTGGCATTGCTGCTGCTCGGCGTAAAGCCGGGGGATACGGTTTTCTGCTCGTCGCTCACCTTCGTGGGCAGTTGCAATCCCATTCTTTATTGCAATTCACTACCCGTCTTCATCGACTCGGAGCCGCAGACCTGGAACATGTGCCCACGGGCGCTGGAGCGAGCTTTCGAGTGGGCGCAACGTGAAGGCCGCCTGCCGCGCTGCGTGATCGTGGTCAACCTCTACGGGCAAAGCGCCGACATGGACGCCTTGCTGCCCATTTGCGAGCGCTACGGCGTGCCGCTGCTCGAAGACGCAGCCGAGTCGCTGGGTGCCCGGTACAAGGGGAGGGCCAGCGGGAGTTTTGGCGCCATCGGCATCTATTCGTTCAACGGCAACAAGATCATCACCACTTCCGGCGGTGGAATGCTCATGACCAACGATGCGCAGCCGGCCGAGCGGGCCCGCAAGCTGGCGACCCAGGCGCGGGAGCCGGCGGCGCATTACGAACACGTAGAAGTCGGATTCAACTACCGCATGAGCAACGTGCTCGCCGGGATCGGAAGGGGCCAGCTTCGGGTGCTGGACCAGCGTGTGCAGCAGCGCCGGCAGGTGTTCGACACCTATCGCGCCGAGCTTGCGGATTGCGCGATCGAGTGGATGCCGGAACCCGAGGGCCATCGCTCGACCCGCTGGCTGAGTTGTTTCACCCTGCCGGGTACCGACGGCCTACTGCGTCGCGACCGCCTGCTCAGGGCGCTGGAGCGTCATTCGATCGAAGCGCGTCCCGTCTGGAAGCCGATGCACATGCAGCCGCTTTTCGCGGGTACGCCGTATTTTGCGCATGCGGACGGCGATTTTTCGAGATCGTGCTTCGAGTCGGGCGTGTGTCTGCCATCGGGCTCGAACCTCACCCCGGAGCAGCAGGGGCGCGTCATCGACCAGCTGCGCCGTGCGCTGCAACAGGCAGGTTCGCGTGAAGCTGTCTAGGAATACGCTGGTACTGATGGCGGTGGACCTGGCGCTGGTGCTGGTGGCCGGCTGGTCGGCGTTCTGGCTGCGGTTCAACTTCGACATTCCCTCGGACTTCGACCGCCTTGCCAGGCAGAGCGTTCCATGGTCGGTTGCACTCTACGGTGTCGGCCTGTCGGTGGCTCGTGTGTATCGGCAGGTCTGGAGCTACATCGGCCTGCCTGAACTTCGTCAACTCGCTGCAGGCATCGTGCTGGGCGGCCTGCTGACGGCGGCGGTGATCCTGATGCTGCGCATGCCGCACTTTCCCCGATCCGTGCTGTTGCTGCAGCCCCTGATTGCACTCGTGCTGCTCGGGGCAGCGCGCGCTGGCTGGCGCACCTTCATCGAACGCCGGACGCTGGGTCGGGGCATCGGGCGCCGGCTGGTCATTGTGGGTTCGGTGCAAGACGCTGCCGATGCGCTGCGTGCACTCAAGGGTTCGCATCAATGGGAGCCGGTTGCCATCGCCTCTCCGGTTGCGGGGGAGGTCGGGCGCTCCATCCAGGATGTGCGGGTGCTGGGCCATTCGGACGCCCTCATCGAGGTGTGCGAGATCGCGCAGGCCGACGCGGCGCTGGTTGCGAGTCCACCCGGTTCACCCGAGCGACAGCGCGCGCTGATGAATGCGGCGGGTGCGCGACTGACCTTGCTGACGATGCCGCGTCCCAACGAATGGCTCAAGACCGACAGTCCGGGGCCGCGCAAAATCGAGCTGGAGGACCTGCTTGGACGTTCGCCGGTGCAGTTGGACACGGCGCAACTGGCCGATTTGTTTTCCGGTCAGACGGTGATGGTGACAGGCGCAGGTGGCTCCATCGGTTCCGAGCTTTGCCGGCAGATCGCGCGTTTCGGCGTCGGCCGGCTGGTATGTGTCGATGTGTCGGAATACGCGGTGTACAGCCTCGAGCAGGAGATGCGCGACTCGCATCCGCAGATGCAAGGCTTGTATTACACCGCCAATGTGCGCGAACTCGACCGGCTGCGCGCCATTGCAGACCGGCACAAGCCCACGGTGATCCTGCACGCCGCAGCGTACAAGCATGTGCCGCTCATGGAAGAGCTCAACGAGATCGAGGCGCTTCGCACCAACGTGATCGGCACCCTGAATGCGGCTCGTGTGGCGGGTGAATGTGGTGCGCGGCGTTTCGTGATGATCTCCACCGACAAGGCCGTGAATCCCACGAACGTGATGGGCGCGACCAAGCGGCTGGCGGAGCTGATGGTGCAAGCCGTGGCCGCGCAATCCGATCGCACGCAGTTTGTTTCGGTGCGTTTTGGCAACGTGCTGGGGTCCAGCGGTTCGGTCGTGCCGCTTTTTACGTCGCAGATCGCGCGCGGAGGCCCCGTGACGGTGACGCATCCGGACATCGTGCGCTACTTCATGACGATCCCGGAAGCGGCGCAACTCGTGCTGCAGGCCGGCCTCATGGGGAGCTCGGGCCAGATCTTCGTACTGGACATGGGCGAGCCGGTGAAGGTGGTCGAGCTGGCCCGCATGCTCATTCGTCTGTCCGGGCGTACCGAGAAGGAAGTGCCGATCGCCTACACCGGCTTGCGCCCCGGTGAGAAGTTGTATGAAGAGCTTCTGGCCGATGACGAAACGACCGAGACGACGCCGCATCCCAAGCTGCGCATCGCCAAGAATTCCGCACCGCTTCCTGATGTGGCGGCAGTCGCCCGGTGGATCAACGAAGCAGGACCATTTCCGGCCGGCGGGGCAGTCCGTGATTGGCTTCGCACGCAGGTACCTGAGTACGCCCCGCGGTGAGGGTGGCCGCCTCTATTGCGCAATTCCCGTTCGCGCCAGCACATCGCTCACCAGTTCCAGTCGAACGAGCGGATTGTCCAGTTCCATCAGTCGCTGCTTGAGTTGCATGCCCAGCGGAAGCAATTCGCACCAGCGGTTGGCGACCCAGCCGCAATCGTCCAGCCTGAACGGTGCCTGGATCGGAAGCTGACCCGGCGAGCCGGCTTTTTGCTGGAGCGAGTCGATCAGCCTTGAAAGCGCAATTGCGGTGATCTTCAGGTCGTCTGGAATCGGCACCGCCATATCGACCGGAAGGCCCTCGACATCGGCGATCCACAAGCCGTGCTTGAGCTGGTCGCGTGAGGTGATCCGGAACCGTTGCGCGCCGTGTGCGCGGATCATCATCAGGCCTGGTCGTGGGGTTTCGAAGTCGCTGATTGTCGCGAGCGTTCCGACGCTAGCGAACGATTCCGTGGCCCCAGCCTGGCGGACTTCATGGCCCTGCGTGAGGGACACGATGCCAAATGGTGCGCCGGCCCGATGGCACCGGCCGATCATGTCGAGGTAGCGGACCTCGAAAATGCGAAGCGGCAGGACGCCGT
>JAZKFD010000297.1:15752-16491 GCA_040386635.1 Pseudomonadota bacterium | reverse complement strand
CTGGTACGCCAACAACCGTGATTTCGCCGGCATGCTTGCCGAAGACATCAAGGTTCGCGAATACCTCAAGGCCAAGCTGAAGAACGCCGCCGTTTCACGCGTACTCATCGAGCGTCCCGCCAAGAGCGCCCGCATCACCATCTTCTCGGCTCGCCCGGGCGTGGTGATCGGCAAGAAGGGCGAAGACATCGAAGCGCTCAAGAAGGAACTCGGCAAGCGTCTGGGTGTGCCGGTCGCTGTGAACATCGAAGAAGTGCGCAAGCCTGAAATCGATGCGCAGCTGATCGCCGACTCGATCACGCAGCAGCTTGAAAAGCGCATCATGTTCCGCCGCGCCATGAAGCGCGCCATGCAGAACGCGATGCGCCTGGGCGCACAGGGCATCAAGATCATGTCCGCCGGTCGCCTGAATGGCATCGAAATCGCACGTACCGAGTGGTACCGCGAAGGCCGCGTGCCGCTTCATACCTTGCGCGCAGACATCGACTATGGTTTCTCTGAAGCGAAGACCACCTATGGCGTCATTGGCGTCAAGGTCTGGGTCTACAAAGGCGACACGCTCGGCCGGAATGATCTGCCCGCCATCGTCGAACCTCGCGCTGAAGAAGAGCGCCGTCCCCGTGGCCCGCGCCGCGATGGCCGACCGGGCGACCGCCCGGCTGGCGATCGTCGTCCGCCTGCCCGTCGTCCCGCAGCCGGGGCAGGTAACGTAGCGCCGGTTGACGGCAGCGACAAGCCT
>JAZKFD010000297.1:0-15674 GCA_040386635.1 Pseudomonadota bacterium | reverse complement strand
AGGCCGTAACACCGGCGTCGCTACCCGGGGCAACTCGGTCGCATTCGGTGACTTTGGCCTCAAGTGCACGGACCGTGGCCGTCTGACGGCCCGTCAGATTGAAGCCGCGCGCCGCGCGATTTCCCGCCACGTCAAGCGTGGTGGTCGCATCTGGATCCGTGTGTTCCCTGACAAGCCGATCTCCCACAAGCCTGCTGAAGTTCGTATGGGTAACGGCAAGGGCAACCCCGAGTATTACGTCGCTGAAATCCAGCCGGGCAAAGTCGTGTTTGAAATCGTCGGCGTGCCCGAAGAACTCGCTCGCGAAGCGTTCCGCCTGGCTGCTGCCAAGCTGCCGCTGCGTACGACGTTCGTCAGCCGCATGATTGGCTCGTAATTCAGGAGTGATGAAAAATGAAAACGACTGAACTACGCAAAAAAGACGTTGCCGGCCTCGTGACCGAAGTCAAGGACCTGCAGAAGGCCCACTTCGGCCTGCGCATGCAGAAAGCGACGCAACAGCTCACCAATACCGGCACGCTGCGCATCACGCGGCGCGACATTGCGCGCGCCAAGACGATTCTTGCCCAAAAGCAAGCTGAGTCCGCGTCGCAAGATGCCGGCAAGAAATCGGCCAAGTAAGGATGACCATGACTGAAGCCAAAACTTCCCTCAAACGCACCCTGATCGGCAAAGTGGTGAGCGACAAGCGTACCAAGACCGTCACGGTCCTGGTCGAGCGCCGCGTCAAGCACGAGCTCTACGGCAAGATTGTTGCCAAGTCGAGCAAGTACCACGCTCATGATGAGAAGAGCGAGTACCACACGGGCGACGTGATCGAGATCACTGAGAGCCGTCCCATCTCCAAGACGAAGAACTGGGTTGCGACCCGCCTCGTTGAGAAGGCCGCCGCGGTCTAGACCTCGCGCGAATGTCTGGCGCCTTTTGGCGTCAAAGCAGCCCCTTGATAATCGGCCCACAATGTGGGCCGATTACTTTTTGGAGAATCAGATGATCAAAGTCGGCGATACCGTTCCCAGTGTGACCCTGCAGGAATACTCGGAGGTCGAGGCGAACGGTTGCTCGATTGGACCTAACCCGGTAAAAACGACCGAAGCAGCGGCTGGAAAAACGATTGCTGTCTTCGCACTTCCCGGTGCATTCACGCCCACCTGTTCAGCCAAGCATGTGCCGGGTTTTGTTGAGAAGGCTGCCGAATTCAAGGCGGCCGGCGTGGACGAAATCTGGTGTCTGTCCGTCAACGATGCCTTTGTGATGGGCGCATGGGCCCGTGATCAGAAGACCGAAGGCAAGATTCGCATGCTCGGTGACGGCAGCGCCGAGTTTGCGAAGGCTGCGGGCCTTACGCTCGACCTCACCAGCCGCGGCATGGGCGTACGCAGTGCCAGGTATTCAATGCTTCTCAAGGACGGCAAGGTCGCCGCACTTAACGTTGAAGCGCCGGGCAAGTTCGAAGTCAGCGACGCCGACACGATCCTCGCTCAGGTCAGGGCCTGATCTGGAGACTAGATGTCGGCCTTGAGGTAATGCGCGCCGGCAATTGGATTGTGATAGTACGGAGGGATCTCGGCAAAGCCAAGCTCTTCGTACAAGGCGCGCGCTGCCTCCATGTCGTCAAGCGTGTCCAGAAGCACGCTGGAATAGCCGGCTTGCCTCGCCGCATCAAGCACGGCCTCGACCAGTTGGCGACCAAGCCCGATTCCGCGGAAAGGCCGGCGCACGAACAGGCGCTTCATCTCGCAGGCGTTGGGATAGTCCGCCGCGTCCAGCGGCCTGAGCGCGCAGCAACCTGCGATTTCGCCGTCCACGCGGGCCAGGAGGATCGTGCCCCTGGGCAAGGAATAATCCCCAGGTAGCGTGGCCAGTTCCTGATCGAAATCCTGGAAACACAAATCCACCCCTAGACCGTTTGCGTAGTCACGGAAGATGGCCCTCACGATGTCCAGCTCCTGGGGAGTCGTAGGGGAAAAGAGCTCGACGAGTGGTAACTTCGTGACCAAGGCAGGAGAACGACGATTGGCGGCTCACCAGTTTAGCGCTTGATTCAAGCCTCCGGCGGCCTCAACTGCCGAGCTTCACCAGCCCGGCGACCACTCCGGCGCACACACCGAGCAGCACGAGCGCAACAAGTCGCGACCCTGCGTCGTCTCGTGAGGGGACCACCAGACGGTCAAGCGTCTTGTCACCGTTCAGCATCGGCTTGACGAGGTTGTCGCGCTTTTTCCAGAGGTGGTAGAGAACCGCCGCAATGTGTAGCGCCACCAGTCCCAGGATCAGCCACTGCCCGACGCGTTTGTGATACCAGGTGGCCGCAAGCCCGGTGCTGCTTTGGACAAATTTGTTCAACGGACCCGTGAACGAGATCTCGTCGTCGCCGACGAGTCCGGTTGCAACCTGCGCGAGCAGCACGACAATCATTGCGAATACGGCCCCAGCTCCCAACGGGTTATGTCCCACCAGATGGTCCGGGTGCGCCTGCCCGCGCAGATAGTTTCGAACCGAAGAGGGAGAATAGATGAACGATTGAAACCGAGACCAGCGCCCGCCTATGAAACCCCAGACGACGCGAAACAGCAGCAGCGACAACACCGCATAGCCGATGCGCGCATGCCAGTCCATCGCAGCCCCTCCGCGGTAACCTGAAATGACAAGGCCTATGAGGCAGGCCACGAGTGCCCAGTGAAATATTCGGGTGGGCAGGTCCCAGACCCGGACGATTGTGCGCATGTCAATCCCTCCGCAGGAAGTCAGGTTAGTGTGCCGCGGGCATTGGTGAATTCCCTAGCTGATGATTTTCGCAAGAACTTAATCACAATCTGACGAGTCAGCATACAGTTCAATGCAACCATAACCCGGAGAAATAGCCCATGAGGATTTCCGTATCGCTGGCGATTGCCGCTACCGTTGCCATGATGGCGGCACCTGCGTCCGCCCAGTTCGCCAAGCCGGAGGACGCCGTCAAATACCGTCAGGGAGCTCTCTTTGTCATGGGCCAGCATTTCGGCCGGATCGGCGCCATGGCTAACGGTCGCGTCCCATACGATGCAAAGGCTGCTATCGAGAATGCGGAGACCGTCGCTGATCTCGCCAAGCTCCCCTGGGCGGGGTTCGGTCCCGGTTACGACAAGGTAACCCCGAGCCGCGCGAAGGCCGAGATCTGGACCGAACAGGCCAAATTCAGGGAGCACAGCGACAAGCTGGTCGCCGAAAGCGTCAAGCTGGTGGCAGCTGCCAGGACAAATAATCTGGACAACCTCAAGACAGCGTTTGGTGCGACTGCAGGCACCTGCAAGGCTTGCCACGACGCCTACCGCCGCGACTGACGCGGCTACGCGTCGCGCGTCACGTCTCTGCCAGCAGCTTTTCAATCAGGGCGTGCAGCTCGGCGAAGTCGGGCTCGCCCACGTAGCGCTTGACCACTTCGCCGCGCTTGTTGACGATGAACGTGGTGGGCGTGAGTTGCACATCGCCCCAGGCCTTCGCAACCGCACCTGTGTTGTCGATCGCCACCTTGAACGGAAGCTTGCGCGTCTGCGCATAGTTCACAACGTAGCTGGGTGGGTCATAGCTCATGGCAACGGCCAGCGTGTCGTAGCCGCGTGAACGATACTTGTCGTAGGTGGCGGTGATTTGGGGCATCTCGGCCACGCAAGTCGTGCAGCTCGTTGCCCAGAAATTCACCAGGGTCACCCGGCCCTTGAAGTCCGAAGTGGTTTGCTTCGAGCCATCGAGCAGCACAAATGTTGATTCCGGCGCTGCCTCCTTTGCGAAGATCAGCAGCCCAGCGCCGGTGGCAATCGCGGCCGCCAGGGCCACGCCAATAAGAACGCGTTTCATGTGTTCGTTTCGAGACGGATACGACGATTTTAGTTCCGGCGTTGTCTCCGCGCGCTCAACCGATTTTCGCCAACTCCATCACCATGAATGAAGGCAGATGCGAGCGCAAGGAATCGCGGCTGATACGGCTGACGCTGTCTCCCATCCAGTTGGACATCTCCAGGACGTTGGGCGCGAGCACGATCTCAACCACCGGAAAATTCACGTCCGTTCGGACAATGTCGGCACGCAGTTCCTCGAATTCCTGGTCCCGCAGGCGCTCTTCGACCACGATGAGATGGGGCATGTCGGCTTCGCAGTGGCGCACTGCCCCCGCGCTGGTGGGGCACACATCGAGCGAAAGCCCCATGCTGTCGCAAACCGCATGCAACTCCCCGATGACCCCTGCATCCGTTGCCAGGAGCAGGATTCGGTGACCTGCAAGCGGCCGTGCTTCGGTCAGGAACGTGGAGGCGTGTCCGCTTGCATTGGCGGAATTGCTTTCCATGTCGATGGCCATCAGTCCCTCGATCTGGCGTACCGTTCTGGGAAATTCGATCGAGAGCATGGTGTGGTCGTCTGCGACGATCCGATCGACCTTGACGCCCATCGCCTGAGCCGTCTGCAGCAGCAATTGCCAGTTGAGGTCGTCACGGACTTTTTCTTCAGCGGCGCCAGCTTGCGACAGGGCCACCGAATGGCTCGACTTGATCGCCAGTTCCCCATGCTCGGGCCAGTTTTTAACGGTAAGCCGCACCTGCAGGCGTTGGCCCTGGCTTGCACACCAGTCGATTGCCACCTGTACCAATGCGAGCAGGAGTCCGGGATCGACGATCACCTCCACGGGCCGCAGCCGGTGGGTGACTTCGTAGCCCCCGAGCTTGAAACGCAGCGCCATGCCGTTGAGTACGTCAAGCACGATCGCGTGAAGCGCGAGCCGCTCGTGAGACTGCCGCAGCCGGCCACCGGCCAATCGGGAAATCTGTTGGCTCTGCACCGCAATGTGGTGCGCCGATTCCAGTGCGGCTTCGAGTGTGGCGACCTGGCCGCGTGAAATGCTGCGCATGTTGCGCACTTCCTGCAGAACGTTTTCCATCACCGCAACGTGATGGGCGAGCTCAGCCCCGATGATGCCCGGCAACGTCGCCGCAGCGGCTGGCGCTTGGCCCGTGACCGAAGTCGCGGCGCTCGCCGGCTCGGCTGCCGACGATGCCGCGAGTGCCGTTCTGGCATTGTTTCGCCGCTGCGGCCCGGTTTGCACGGATTCGCCTGACCCCATGGAGCCCCCTCATCCTTAAGCCTTTATTGTCGCGCACTCCAGCAGGACGCGGGTCAGTAATTCGGGCTCACTCACCATCGGATCGTGGCCGGTTTTCATTTCCACAACCCGTACCCCGCCGCCCCCTAGCCAGGCGCCGTCCCAGAACCGGCTGTCGCCCAGGCGGGGCCGAATCGAATCGATGGTGGCCAGCGCTGGTTGCGTGCAGTTGATGAAAGTGCGGGCAATGGCGGCCACCCGCCGGGGGTCGAAGTCCAGCGGCGCGGTGTATGTGTGACCCGGGTGCGGGGTCTGTCGGCGCTTGACCCATTCGCAAGCGTGCGAAGTCAGACCGAAGACCGCTGGGTCCGGCGCAGGGAAGCTGAAATCAGGCGAGGCTGCGGCAGCCGCGAGGCGCGCCTCCCGCGTCGCGACAGCGTGCGTGCTGCTCCAGCTTTCACCAGGCTTTGGCACGACGGCATCGACATAGACGAGATGGCTCAGGCGCTCGGGCATCCGGTCTGCCACGGCAGTTCCGATCATGCCTGCGTAGGAGTGGACGGCCAGGACGACCGATTGCATCTCTTCCGTCTCGATCGCCTTCATCACGTCGGTGATATGGGTTTCCAGTGTGATAGCCGGGGACAGGAGGTGTGCGCGCTCACCGACGCCCGTCAAGGTCACGGCGTGCGCGCGATGGCCCTGCATCGCCAGCCGTCCGACCACGTCGCGCCAGCACCATCCGCCATGCCATGCGCCATGAACCAGAATGAAATCGGCCATTCAGATCACCTTGTCTTCTTTCAGCTGTTCGAGCCGGTCATCGGGCAGGCCCAGCACCTCGCGCAGGATCTGGGCGGTGTGTTCCCCCAGAAGCGGCGGAGGAAAGTCCTTGCGAACCGGCGTGACGCTCAGGTGCAAAGGGCTGGAGACCAGATCGAGATCTGATCGCAGCGGATGCGCCCATCTGGAAACCATCCCTCGCTCGAGTACCTGCGGATCGGCAAATACTTCCTGGAGGTTGTTGATTGCGCCACAGGGCACCTTCGCCGCTTCGAGGGCCGTGAGCCACTGAAGCTTGGTGCGCTTGCGCATCAGCGCCTCGAGCATCGGCACGAGAACAGCGCGCTCGCGCACCCGTCCCTGGTTGCGCGCGAAACGCTCGTCAAGCGCCAGTTCGCGCGCTCCGGCCACCTCACAGAACTTGGCAAACTGGCTGTCGTTGCCCACCGCCAGGATCAGGTAGTCCCGATTGCCGTCCGCATCGGGGGCGACCTCGAACACCTGGTAGGGAACGATGTTCTGATGTGCGTTGCCGGCACGACCGGGTGTCTTGCCGCTCACGAGATAGTTCGCGCCCAGGTTGGCGAGCATCGCAACCTGCGTATCGAGCAGCGCCATGTCGATGTGCTGGCCTTGCCCGGTGCGCTCGGCATGCCGCAGCGCCGAAAGGATGCCGACCGTCGCATACATGCCGGTGAAGAGATCGGCCACCGCCACACCTACTTTCTGGGGTCCACCGCCGAGATCGTCGCGCTCTCCCGTCACGCTCATGAGCCCGCCCATGCCTTGCACGGCGTAGTCGTATCCAGCGCGCTCACGATAGGGTCCGGTCTGGCCGAACCCAGTGATGCTGCAATACACAAGGGCAGGATTGATTTCCCGAAGCGATTCATAGTCCAGGCCATAGCGCGCCATGTCGCCGACCTTGTAGTTCTCGACAAACACCTGGCATTGCCGCACGAGGTCCCGTATCAGGGACTGACCCTCGTCGCTGGCAATATCGCAGGTCATCGAACGCTTGTTCCGGTTGGTGCCGAGGTAATACGCCGCCTCGGCTGTGTCGTGCCCGGAATCGTCTTGCAGGAATGGCGGGCCCCATGTGCGGGTGTCGTCGCCGGTGCCGGGCCGCTCGACCTTGATGACGTCCGCGCCAAGGTCGGCCAGGGTCTGCGTGCACCAGGGCCCGGCCAGGACGCGGGAGAGATCGAGAACGCGAATGCCATCCAGTGAATTCATGACCCGGATTCTGGGCCCAAACCACGGCCCCTGGCGCAAACCCGATAATCGCCCGATGCCCTGTATTACCCGCGCCCGGGCCCCCGCTTTCGCCGTCCTGCTCGTCTCATCCGTGCTCGCGGCCTGCAGCCCGACTTTCAATTGGCGCGACGTGCATGTGGAGCCGACCCACCTGAAGGCCCTGCTGCCCTGCAAACCCGAGAAAGCCTCGCGGGAAGTGACGATGGTCGAGCGCAAGGTCGCCCTCGAGGTGCTCGGTTGCGAAGCCGGTGGGGCCACTTTTGCCTTGTTGCACGCGGATATCGGCGATGCGTCCCGGGCCGGCGACGCGCTACGTCAATGGCGGATCGCAACGCTTGCCAACCTGCGCGGCACCAGCGCACGCGACACCGCATTCACCCCGGCCGGAGCGACGGCCTTGCCTCAATCGGCGCAGGTGGTTGCTACCGGCCAGCGTGCCGACGGCAGCAAGGTCCAGAGCCACGCGGCGTATTTTGCCCGGGGCAGCCAGGTCTTTCAGGCTGTGATTTACACCGATGAGCTGCGAATGGATATGACAGACCCGTTCTTTTCGAGCCTGAAATTTCAATGACAGTGCTGGCACGCCGCACTGCGATTGCAGTCTTTCTCGCGTTCGCGTTCACCTATTTCTTCTCGGCGCTGCTGCGTGCGATCACCGCCACGCTCTCGCCGACGCTCACCGTCGAATTCGACCTGAGCGCGCAGGAGCTTGGCCTGCTGGCGGGCGGGTACTTCTTCGGTTTCGCCATCACCCAGTTGCCGCTGGGGACCTGGCTCGATCGACACGGTCCGCGCACGGTGCTATTGTGGTTTCTGCTGGCGGCAGTGGCGGGCGCGATCGCTTTTTCGATGGCGACCAGCTTCACGGCCCTGCTTGCAGCGCGTGTCTTGTGCGGGGTGGGGGTCAGTGCCTGCCTGATGGCGCCACTCACCGGTTTCAGGCGATGGCTTACCCCTGCCGCCCAGCTGCGAGCCAATTCCTGGATGCTGATGACGGGCTCATTCGGCATGGTTGCCGCAACGCTCCCCGTCCAGTGGCTGATGCCAGTGTTCGGCTGGCGACCGCTGTTCTGGGGGCTGGCCGTGGCCGTCGTCGCGGCCATGGCTGTGATCGCGTGGAAAGTTCCGCGCTGGGAGTCGACAGTCGCTGAGCCCGGAAGCCGCCCGGGCAGTTACTCGCAGGTCTGGAAGGACCCGTATTTCCGGCGCATGTCGCCCATCGGATTCTTCAGCTACGGCGGGATGATCGCGATTCAGACGCTCTGGGCCGGTCCGTGGATGGTGCGCGTCGCGGGATACGCGCCGCTGGAAGCCGCGGGCGGTCTCTTCATCATCAACCTGGCCATGCTGTGCACCTTCTGGAGCTGGGGCATGCTCGCGCCGGCCCTGGCGCGACGCGGCATTTCGACGCAGCGGCTCATCGCGATCGGGCTTCCGGTCAGCTTTGCCATCTTGCTGGCGATCATCGTTGCCGGACCCGCTGCCGGCGCATGGGCCTGGGCTCTGTTTTGCGTCTCTTCCACCTTTGTTTCGCTTGCGCAGCCGTCCGTAGGCATGGCGTTCCCTGCGGCACTGGCAGGGCGCGCCCTGTCGGCATACAACCTGGTGATTTTCGGCGGCGTCTTTGTCGTGCAGTGGGGCATTGGATTACTGATAGACGGCTTCAGAGCCGCCGGAATGGCCGAGGTGTCTGCTTTTCGCGCCGCCATGGGAGTCTTTCTGGCCTGCAGCGCGCTGTCGTACGCTTACTTCCTGCGGGCGACGGATAATTCCAGCTCATGAATGCGATCCTCATCATCGCCCACGCGCCGCTGGCCCACGCCTTGCGGCAATGCGCCCTGCATGTCTTTCCGGACTGCGGTGATCATGTGGCGGCCATTGACGTGCAACCCAACATGCCGCCCGAGGAGACCCTGCACACCGCGCGCATTGCCATGAAGCAGCTGGGCGATGAAGACCGCGGCATCCTGGTGCTCACGGACATCTTTGGCGCGACGCCGAGCAATGTGGCCCAGAAACTAGTCGATGGCGTGAAGTCCCGGCTGATCACGGGGGTCAACCTGCCGATGCTGCTGCGCAGCGTGAGCTATCGCGCCGAGTCGCTGGACGCGCTGGTGTCGCGTGCGGTGATCGGTGGAACGCAGGGCGTCATGCAGGTGGCCATCACCGCACCTCAAAACCAGCCACGAAGAAGCCATGACCAGAGCGACGACGATCATCAGCAATAAGCTGGGCCTGCATGCCCGTGCCTCGGCCAAGCTCACCAAGCTGGCGGGGAGTTATCCGTGCGAGGTCTGGATCACGCGGGGCGAGCGACGTGTCAATGCCAAGAGCATCATGGGCGTGATGATGCTGGCCGCCGGTATCGGTTCTCAAGTGGAGATCGAGACGATTGGTGAACGCGATCAGGAGGCGATGGACGCCATCCTGGCCCTCATTGACGACAAATTCGGAGAGGGTGAGTAAATGGCCCCGATGGTCGTGCACGGGGTGACGGGCAGATGACCTTCAGCGTTCACGGCCTGGCGGTTGCGCGCGGTATCGCCATCGGGCGCGCGGTTCTCATGGCGTCGAGTCGCGTCGATGTGGCGCACTATTTCATCGAACCGGGCAAGATCCAATCTGAAATCGCGCGTGTGCGCGATGGGCGCGATGCGGTCGTAGAGGAACTGCATCGCCTGCAGCACACGATTTCGATGATGGGTCCCAAGGAAGCACCGCACGAGCTCAGCGCGCTCCTGGATGTCCATCTGATGCTGCTGCAGGACGAGGAGCTCATCAGCGGGGTCAAGCACTGGATCGAGGATCGCCTCTACAACGCGGAGTGGGCGCTGACCACGCAGCTGGATGTGCTGTCGCGGCAGTTCGACGACATGGAGGACGACTACCTGCGTGGGCGCAAGGCCGACCTCGAGCAGGTGGCTGACCGGATCCTGCGATACATGAAGGGCGTTGCCCTGCCGGTGGCTCCTCCGCCTGCGAGCCGCCGCAAGACCCAGCAGGACCTGTTGCTCGACGACAGCATCGACGTGCCGCTCGTCATGATTGCCCATGACCTGTCGCCCGCCGACATGCTGCAGTTCAAGCAGAGCATCTTTGCGGGTTTCGTGACCGACGTGGGCGGGCGCAATTCGCACACGGCGATCGTGGCGCGCAGCATGGACATTCCGGCAGTGGTCGGCGCACGCAGTGCGAGCCAGCTGGTGCGGCAGGACGACTGGGTCATCATCGACGGCGATGCGGGCGTGATGATCGTCGATCCCTCGCCCATCATCCTGGCGGAATACGGATTCAAGCAGCGCCAGGCCGAGCTTGAACGTGGGCGGCTGTCGCGCCTGCGCCATACGCCCGCGATGACCCTGGATGGAAAAAAAATCGAGCTGCTCGCCAATATCGAACTGCCCGAGGATGCGCCGGGCGCGCTGGAAGCAGGAGCCGTGGGCGTCGGGCTTTTTCGCAGCGAGTTCCTGTTCATGGGCCGGCGTGGAAACCTGCCCAACGAAGAAGAGCAGTATCAGGCGTACAAGCGCGCAGTCGAGGGCATGCAGGGCTTGCCTGTCACGATCCGCACGGTGGATGTGGGCGCCGACAAGCCCCTGGATGACACCCGGCGCGATGAGGCCCACCTGAATCCCGCCCTGGGGTTGCGGGCGATCCGCTGGAGCCTCGCAGATCCGGCGATGTTCCTTACGCAGTTGCGCGCCATCCTCCGGGCGGCGGCGCACGGCAAGGTCAACATGCTGATCCCGATGCTGGCGCATGCCAGCGAGATACGTCACACGCTGTCGCTGATCGACTTTGCGCGTGCGGAGCTCGACAACCGCGGCATCGCTTATGGCCCCGTCACGCTGGGCGCAATGATCGAGATTCCTGCGGCTGCGCTCACGGTGAAAATTTTTCTCAAGTATTTCGACTTTCTGTCGATCGGCACCAACGACCTGATCCAGTACACGCTGGCGATCGACCGGGCGGACGAATCTGTCGCACACCTCTACGATCCCCTGCACCCGGCTGTGCTGCGACTGGTGGCAGACACCATTGCCGAGTGCAATGTGCAAGGCAAACCGGTCAGCGTTTGCGGCGAGATGGCCGGTGACACCGCCTTGACCCGGCTGTTGCTGGGGTTGGGACTGCGCAGCTTCTCGATGCATCCTGCACAGATCCTGGCGGTGAAGCAGGAAGTGCTGCGCTCTGATTCATCACGGCTCGCACCCTGGGCGCGCGCCATCATTGAATCGGACAACCCGGCCGCCGCCCTTGAGGCCTGAGCGCCGGTGAGCGCCGGTGACGGCCGGTGAGCGCGGATGACCGGCGCTATCGAACGCGCGTACCAACGACAGCTGCCCCGATGATCAACACCGCTGCAGCGCCGATGCTCCACGTCATGGGCCTGCCGCTCACCACCATCAGCAGGAGCGTTGAAGCCAGCGGCGTGATGTAGCTGAGGATCCCGATGTGGCGCGGGTCGCCCAGCTTGAGCGCCTTGTCCCAGAGGAAAAACGCCGCGCCCAGCGGACCGAGACCCATGATGGCGATCAATCCCCAATCGGTCACCGAAAGCGCAACGCGCGGCTCCAGCGCCCAGTGGCATGCGAGCGACAGCGTGCCTGATACCAGGCCGAACAAGCCGATCGCCGCCGTAGGAAACGCCTTCACCCGGCGTGTGAGCAGCGAGTACGTCGCCCAGATAAACGCCGCGCCGAGCGCTGGAAGATAGCCCCAGGCCCAGCCGCCGCCGGCCGCCGTACCCGATCCGAGAATGGCGACGGCAGCACCGGCAAGCCCCGTCAGTGCTGCCGCGAGATGAGCGGCTCGCATGCGGATGCCGGGTACGAGCGCCGGCGCCAGTGCGACGATCAGCAGCGGCCAGAGGTAGTTGACGAGGTTCGCTTCCACGGCTGGGGCGTGACGAAGTGCGATGAACAGAAGGAAGTGATAGCCAAAGAGCCCGCAAACACCGAGCGCAAGCGTCGATGGCGCGATCTTCCACTGCCGCACGAGTGGCCATGCAGGAATGCTGCCGATGACCAGTGCAAGACCTGTCAGGAGAAAAGGCGGCACGTGGCCCAGGGACACGCCTAGCGATGCGAGCGTGGCCCACAGGGCGATCGCGCCCAGGGCGTAGAGGTTCGCGCTCAGGTGCTGGCGACGCCCATGGTGGGTGATGCCACCCCTGCAGCGTGGGCCTGCTCGTCCGCGTGGTAGGAACTGCGCACCATCGCGCCCACGGCCGCATGGCTGAACCCCATTTCGTAGGCTTTCGCCTCGAACATCTTGAAGACGTCGGGGTGCACGTAGCGGCGCACGGGCAGGTGCGAGGTCGAAGGTGCCAGGTATTGACCGATGGTCAGCATGTCGATCTGGTGCTCGCGCATTTCGCGCATCACCTGCAGGATCTCGTCGTCGGTTTCACCCAGGCCCACCATCAGGCCGCTCTTGGTGGGTACGCCGGGATGCAGCGCCTTGAATTTCTTGAGCAGGTTCAGGCTGAACGCATAGTCAGAGCCCGGCCGCGCCTCCCTGTACAGGCGTGGGATGGTTTCCAGGTTGTGGTTCATCACATCCGGTGGCGCAGCCTTGAGGATCTCCAGGGCTCGGTCATCGCGACCGCGGAAGTCGGGCACCAGCACTTCGATCGTCGTGCCGGGTGAAAGCTCGCGCGTACGGCGTATGCACTCGACAAAATGCCCGGCGCCGCCGTCGCGCAGGTCGTCGCGATCCACTGACGTGATCACAACGTACTTGAGCTTGAGCCGGGCGATGGTGCGCGCGAGGTTCTCGGGCTCGTTGACGTCCAGGGGGTCGGGGCGGCCGTGTCCCACGTCGCAGAACGGGCACCGCCGTGTGCACTTGTCGCCCATGATCATGAAAGTGGCCGTGCCCTTGCCGAAACATTCGCCGATGTTGGGGCAAGAGGCTTCTTCGCAGACCGTGTGCAGATTGCTTTCGCGAAGGATCTGCTTGATCTCGTAGAAGCGGGTGGTGGGCGAGCCGGCACGCACGCGAATCCAGTCGGGCTTCTTGAGCAATTCGCCCTGCTCGACCTTGACCGGAATGCGTGCCAGCTTGGCCGCAGCCTTCTGCTTGGCAGCAGGGTTGTAGTTTTCGACCGATTGCGCCTCGCGCACGATTTCGCTGGAGCTCATGAATGCTTTCAGGAAGGAAGCAGGGCGGAGAGTTTCTCGCCAAGTACGGCCGCTGCCTCGTCCCAGTGGATGGAGACCCCGATTGTAGAAAGGTCCACGGTTTTCAGTCCGGCGTAGCCGCAGGGGTCGATTCGCGAAAAGGGTTCGAGGTCCATTGCCACATTCAGCGCGACGCCGTGATAGGTGCAGTGGCGGCTGACCTTGATGCCCAGGGCGGCGATCTTTGCGAGGCCTTCGAAGCCCCCGCCTGATTCCGCTGAGAGCCTCGCGTGCGAAAACGGATCATCCGGCCGGACGTAGATCCCCGGCGCACCGGCCACCCGATGGCCTGTCACCCCGAATTCGGCCAGCGTGCGGATCACCGCCTCTTCGACGCGATAGACGTATTCCTTGACGAAGAAACCCTGCCGCTTCAAATCAACCAGCGGGTACGCCACCACCTGCCCCGGGCCGTGGAAGGTGACCTGTCCGCCTCGGTTGGTGGCGACGACCGGGATGTCGCCCGGCGTCCGCACGTGCTCGGATTTGCCCGCGAGCCCCTGGGTGAAAACGGCAGGGTGTTCGCAAAGCCACAGCTCATCTTCTGAGCTTTCCGCCCGCGATGCCGTGAAAGCCTGCATGGCCGCATAGGTGGGCAGGTAATCGACACGCCCGCGGACACTGACACGCATGGGGGCTTACAGAACGACCTTGACCATCGGGTGGCTTGTCAGCCGGCGGTACAGGTCGTCGAGCTGCTCGCGGCTCGTCACATTCACCGTGATGGTGATACCCAGGTATTTGCCGCCGTTGCTGCTGCGCAACTCGATGGATGCGGCGTCGAACTCGGGATCGAACTGCGCCGCGACTGCAGTGATCGCATGCACAAATCCATCCGCGTTTTCGCCCATCACCTTGATGGGGAAGCGGGTGGGAAATTCGATCAGGGATTCTCGTTGTTCAGGTGTCATGTTCAAGCCTGCTTGGCCTGTTGATAGCCAGCGTAGAGCTTTTCGTAGATGGGGCCGGGCTTGCCGTTTCCAACCGGCTGGCCGTCCAGTTGCGTCACCGCGATCACCTCCTTCGTGGCGGAGCTCATCAGAATTTCGTCGGCACCCAGCACTTCGTCGCGCGAGATGCGGCGAAGCCGGAAGGGAATGCCCGCGTCCCGGCAGAGTTCTTCAAGCAACCCGTAGCGGATGCCTTCGAGGACCAGGTTGTCCTTGGGGGAGCCGAGCACCTCGCCATCCTTGACGATCCAGACGTTGGATGCCGCTGCCTCACTCAGCCAGCCGTCGCGGAACATGATGGTCTCATTGGCACCCTGGTCCGCGCTGATCTGGCGTGCCATCACTGCACCGGCCAGGCTGATGCTCTTGATGTGCGCCTTTTTCCAGCGGAAGTCATCGGCCGTGACGCATGCGACGCCTGCGGCCCGCTCGTGCGGCGGATAAATGTAGAGCCGATTCGTCATGGCAAATACCGTGGGTGCCAGGCCCGGAATCATCGCGTGATCGCGCAGCGCCACGCCGCGCGTGACCTGGATGTAAACCAGCTGATTGGTTTCTGCCGGCGATTGGCTCTGCTGCTTCGCGTACGACGCGACGAGCGTATCGACAATCTCGCGCCATTGCCCATCCTTGCAGGGGCTCGTAATCCGCAGTTCCTCGAGGCTTCGCGCGAGCCGCGCCATGTGTTCGAAAAAACGAAACGGGCGACCCGCATAGACGGGTACGACTTCGTAGATCCCATCACCGAACACGAAGCCTCTGTCCATCACGCTGACCTTGGCGTTTGGAAGTGTGGTGAATTCACCATTGAGGTAGCAAGGCAGGTCGGGCAGATCGTGGCTGATAGTCATGGCGGCATTGTCCACGTTGCAGGGCGAAAGGTCCGGGCAGGGTTCAGCCGCACAACACTGTCCTACGCAAAAGTACGCTCAATCCCTGCAAAGCCCGCGTCTCGACTCGGATACGGGTCAGGGCAAAGGGGTTTCTACTTATAATGAGAGGCTTTGTAAAAAACCGGGAACAAAGCGGCGCACAAAACAATGACTACAAAGGCACCGCTTTCCGTGAATTTCAACGAAGTCCCCGACGGAGAGATTCCGGCCAGGCCGCTGACCTTTGAAGAGGCGCGTCGGCTGCGTGAAAAAAATCCACTGGTTTCCCCCTGGTGGGTGGTGTTGGGGCAGGTGGCAGTGGGGTCTCTTGTGGCGTTGGCTGCGTGGGGCATCACCGGAAAGCAAAACGTGGGTTGGTCCGCCGGATATGGCGCGTTGGCCGTGGTGATTCCCGCGGCCATTTTTGCGCGAGGACTGACCGGGCGTTTTGCCTCGCTCGACGCCGGCAGTGCCGCTGTCGGGTTCATGGTGTGGGAGATGGTCAAGATTGCTTCGACGATTGCCTTGATGGCAGCGGCGCCGAAGCTGGTGG
>JAZKFD010000296.1:0-4160 GCA_040386635.1 Pseudomonadota bacterium | reverse complement strand
GCTCATGGTTCCCTCAGAGGGTTGTAAATGAATCCGCGATTTTAAGCTGCCCACGCATGGCTTTTCTGTAGGCGAGCACCGGGCGGATCAACCGGGGGGAAATTCAGCGCCGCATTACATGTGCATGCCGCCGTTGACATGGATCTCCTGGCCGGTCACATAACCGGCCTGGGGCGAGGCCAGCCAGGCCACCGCGTGAGCGATGTCGGCGGGCCTGCCCAGGTGGCCCAGGGGTATCTGGGCCAGCAAGGCCTTCTGCTGGTCCGCCGGCAAGCCGGCCGTCATGTCCGTTTCGATGAAGCCCGGGGCCACGCAATTGACGGTGATACCGCGGCTGCCGAGTTCGCGGGCGAGCGACCTCGTCATGCCCGCAACGCCTGCCTTGGCTGCGGCGTAGTTGGCCTGGCCGGCATTGCCCGAGGCTCCGACAACCGACGTGATGCTGATGATCCGGCCATAGCGCTGCTTCATCATCGTGCGCATCACCGCGCGACTCATCCGGAACACGGCTTTCAGGTTGGTGTCCAGGACCGCGTCCCAGTCGTCATCTTTCAGGCGCATGGCCAGCCCGTCGCGCGTAATGCCGGCATTGTTCACCAGCACGTGCAGTGCACCGTTCTCCGTGACAATCGAATCGATCAGCGCCTGGGCAGCTGCCGCGTCATTGACATCAAGCTTTGCACCCGTGCATCCGGGGTGCGCGGACAAGGCAACCGATACCTTCGCCGCACCTTCGTCGGTGGTGGCAGTACCGATCACCCGCAACCCGCGCTGTGCAAGCTCCATCGCGATGGCGGCGCCAATCCCGCGCGACGCGCCGGTGACCAGTGCAACCTGACCTTCGAACAGAGTACTCATTGAACCAGGCCTTTAACTTCCGCAAGAGACGCGGGATCGAACATCGGCATGCCCGTCAGCTCCGGATCGATGCGCTTCATCATTCCTGCCAGCACCTTGCCGGGTCCACATTCGACGATGGTGGTGATGCCACGGGCCTTGATGGCCTGTACACACTCGACCCATCGCACCGGACCGAACGCCTGCGCATAGAGTGCGGCGCGTATGCGGTCAGCGTCGGTTTCCACCGTCACCTCAATGTTGTTGATGACAGGAATCCGGGGTGAGGCAAACGAAGTATTTGCGAGCTTTTCGCGCAGTTTTTCAGCTGCCGGCTTCATGAGGCTGGAGTGAAACGGCGCCGACACTGCCAATGGCAAGGCGCGTTTCGCCCCGTTCGCCTTGAGAATCTCGCACGCCTTGTCAACGGCTGCCTTGCTCCCTGCGATAACCGTCTGTGCGGGGTCGTTGAAATTGACGGCCTCGACCACTTCCGGTGAGCCGGAACCAAAGCTGCGTACCGTCTCGGCGCAGCCTTCGATCACCTGCTGGGCGCCCATTCCGAGGATCGCCGCCATCGCCCCGGTGCCAACAGGCACAGCGTCCTGCATCGCCTGGGCGCGAAACCGGACCAGGGGCGCAGCCTGCGCAAGTGTCAATACGCCCGATGCAACCAGCGCCGAGTACTCACCCAGGGAATGCCCGGCCACGGCCGCCGGCTCTGCGCCGCCCTCTGCCAACCAGGCGCGGTAAGCGGCAACGCCGGCTACCAGCATCACGGGCTGGGTATTCGTGGTGAGGCCGAGCAGCTCCCGGGGACCGGTCTTGATGAGCTGGCCGATGTCTTCATCGAGAGCGTCGGAAGCTTCCTTGACAGCTTCGGCAACGGCCGGATGGTCGCCCCATGCGTCGAGCATCCCGACGGACTGGGAACCCTGCCCCGGAAAGACGAATGCGAACGGTTTCATGGTCCTTGCCGATCTGACTGACTGAAATAAAGAGGTGGGGTCGGCGTCAAGGCTAGAAATCGACCAGCACCGCGCCCCAGGTGAACCCACCGCCGACGCCTTCGAGCATGAGCGTGTCACCCTTATTGATCTTGCCGCTGCGCACGGCCGCATCGAGTGCCAGCGGAATCGAGGCGGCAGATGTATTGCCATGCTGATCAACCGTGACGATCAGCCTGTCCATGGGTAGTTTCAGCTTTTTTGCCGTTCCCTGCATGATGCGGATATTGGCCTGATGCGGGATCAACCAGTCAATATCTTCCGCAGTCCGGCCCGCCTTGGCGAGCGTGGCCCGGGCCGCCTCTTCCAGCACGCCGACCGCGAGCTTGAACACAGCCTGACCATCCATTTTGAGCAGCGGGTCGCCCATGACCTTGCCACCGGACACCGTGCCCGGGACACAAAGAATGCCGACGTGTTTGCCGTCAGCATGAAGGTCGCTGGCCAGGATGCCGGGCGTATCCGACGCCTCCAGGACCACGGCGCCCGCCCCGTCGCCGAACAGGACACAGGTGGTTCGGTCGGAGAAATCAAGAATCCGCGAAAACACTTCGGCGCCGATGACCAGCGCCTTGCTGGCCGCCCCCGTCTTGATCAGCGAATCAGCCACCGTCAAGGCATAAACGAATCCGCTGCAGACCGCCTGAACATCAAACGCCGCGCAGCCGGCGATGCCCAGCTTGTTCTGCAGGATGCACGCCGCCGATGGAAACACCATATCGGGCGTCGAGGTGGCGACGATGATGAGGTCAATCTCGCTTGCCGCGACACCCGCCGCTTCGAGCGCGTGTCGAGCTGCCTGCGCACCCAGGTCACTGCTGGTGACATCCGCCGCAGCGAAATGACGCGCGTGAATGCCGGTGCGATCGACAATCCATTGGTCGGATGTCTCGACGCCTTTGGCTGCCAGCTCCGCCGCAAGATCGGCATTCGTCACACGCCGCGGCGGCAGGAAGCTTCCTGTGCCGGTAATTCGCGAATATCTGTTCATTTAAATCAGGTGACGACGGCTTCGACCGCCGCAGGTATCTCTTCACTGGCCGCAAGCAAGGGCCTCGCGTGGGCAATTCTGGCCTGCACGCGATCGAGCAGGTTGTTACGGGCCGCATCATACGCCCGGTTCAAAGCCTGTTCGAAGGCAAACTCATCGGCTGAGCCATGGCTTTTGAATACCAGGCCCCGCAGGCCCAGAAGGGCCGCACCGTTGTAGCGGCGGTAATCAACGCGATTTTTAAAGGCAGATAGGATGGGATACGCGGCAATTGCTGCAATCTTCGTCAGCGCATTGCGGGAAAACTCTTCCTTGAGAAACCCGCCGATCATGGATGCCAGGCCCTCGCTCGTCTTGAGCGCCACATTTCCGACAAATCCGTCACACACGACGATCTCAGTCGTGCCTTTGAATATATCGTTGCCTTCGACATTTCCGTAAAAGTTGAGATCACCACTGTTAGCCGCAGATCGGAGCAGTTCCCCTGCTTTTTTGATTACTTCGCTGCCTTTGATTACTTCTTCGCCAATGTTGAGCAGGCCGACGCTCGGCGACTCCACATTGTTCAGCGCCGAGACGAGGGCTGATCCCATCACGGCAAACTGCAGCAGGTGGTGCTCTGTACAGTCCACATTGGCCCCGAGGTCCAGCACGGTGGTCGCACCCCCCTTTGCATTGGGCAGAGGCGAGGCGATAGCAGGGCGATCAATCCCGTCCACCGTCTTGAGCAGGTACCGCGCCAGCGCCATGAGTGCACCTGTGTTGCCGGCGGAAATCGCAACATGTGCATTCCCATCCTTGACCTGCTGGATTGCGACCCGCATCGACGAGTCTTTTTTCCGGCGCAGCGCCACCTCAACCGAGTCATCCATGGCAACCACTTCGGTCGCGGGGATCACACGGGCCCGGGAATGCTCGAACGAAGTGAGCCTGTCAGCTGCTCCCACAAGAAGCAACTGCGCCTGGGGATGGCGATCCAGGAAGTTCCTGCAGGCAGCGAGCGTGACGACAGGGCCATGGTCACCCCCCATGCAATCGACGGCCAGAGTAGTCATGGCACTAAATGTAATCGCGACTGACAAATGAAAAGGCCCGCACTGCCAGGCAGTCGGGCCTTATTCGATGCCTGTCAGGTTCAGGCGTCGTGTTTTGTCTTGAGCACCTTGCGACCACGATAGAAGCCCGTGGGGCTGATGTGGTGGCGAAGATGGATTTCGCCGGTTGTCGGCTCGACTGCGATACCTGGCGTCACCAGGGCATTGTGCGAACGATGCATGCCGCGCTTGGACGGCGATTTCTTGTTTTGCTGGACGGCCATGATGGGC
>JAZKFD010000295.1:0-15471 GCA_040386635.1 Pseudomonadota bacterium | reverse complement strand
TCCTCGACGTCGCCCTGTTCCAGAATCTGGCGTGCATTTTGCGCGTGATGCGCCCAGACGCCGGCGAAACAATCCGCCTGCAGTTCGAGCCGCACGCTCAGCGCGTTGTATTGCGCCTTGCTGGACGAGCCGCGCATCTGGTCCATCTTGCCGGTGATGCCCAGCAGGTTCTGCACGTGGTGGCCCACTTCGTGCGCAATCACATAGGCCTGCGCGAAGTCGCCGGGCGCGCCCATGCGGGTCTTGAGCGTCTCGTAGAAATTCAGGTCGATGTAAACCTTCTGGTCGCCGGGGCAGTAGAAGGGGCCCATCGCAGACTGGCCGGTGCCGCAGGCCGTTGCGACAGCACCGCGGAAAAGAACCAGCTTGGGCTCTTGATAGGTTGCACCGCCTTGCGTGAACTGTGCTTTCCAGACGTCTTCGGTATCGGCCAGCACGGTGGAAACGAACTTGGCCATGCGGTCATCGGCAGGCGGCGCGGTGGCCGGACCCTGGTTCTGCACCTGGACCGGGGCGCCGCCGCCGGTCAGGGCACTGAGGATGGTGAGCGGGTTGATGCCGAAGATGGCACCGCCCACCAGTGCGATCACGATGGTTCCGATGCCGATGCTGCGGCCTCCGAGGCCAAAGCCACCGCCGCCGCGGCCACCGCCGCTTCGCGCGTCCTCGACGTTGCTCGATTCCCGATTGCCTTCCCACCGCATGATGTCTCTCCTTGGAGTCTTGGGGGCAATCGCCCCTGTCGTATAAAGTCGATCCATGGTAGCCGCTTCAGACCCATCCGTGGGCCGCTTTCCCACCGTCCTCGTAACCGGATTCGAGCCCTTCGGCGGCAGCGAAATCAACCCCAGCTGGATGGCGGTGCAGGCGCTCCACGGGAGAATCGTCGGTGGGCACCGGATCATCGGCGCGCAACTGCCCACGGTGTTCGACCAGTCGCTGACATCACTTCGCGCCCTGCTCCTACATCACCGCCCGGACCTGGTTTTGTGTGTCGGCCAGGCTGCAGGACGCGCAGCGCTTTCACTGGAACGAATCGCAATCAACATCAACGACGCGCGCATCCCTGACAACGCCGGCAGCAAGCCGGTGGACACACCCGTGGTTGCCGGCGGGCCGGCCGCGTATTTCACGACCCTGCCGATCAAGGCCATGCTTCAGAGCCTGCTGGATGCGGGGATCAATGCCGAGGTCTCGCAGACCGCCGGCACCTTTGTCTGCAACCATGTGTTCTATGGACTGATGCATCTGGTGGCGACGCATCCCGAGTTGCGCCACACGCGAGCGGGCCTGATCCATGTACCCCTTCTTCCATCGCAGGGTCAGCCGTCGATGCGGCTCGATGAGGTCGTGGAAGGCCTGCGAACGGCGGCGGCATGCGCGCTGGCGACGGTGACGGATATCCGCAAGGAAGCCGGCGCCTTGAACTGACGCGCTTGCAACTGACCCCGCAACTGACCCCGCACCTGACCCCGCGTTTGTCAGTGGTGTTGCGCCCGGCGCCCACACGCACGCGGCCCGCGGCCTAAAATCAGCACGTGTCCATTCTCAACGCCGACCTGCATTGCCATTCCGTGGTGTCCGACGGCACGCTGACGCCCGAAGCGCTTGCTGCGCGCGCGGCGGCCAATGGTGTCGAGCTGTGGTCCCTGACCGATCACGACGAGATCTCGGGCCAGCATCGTGCAGCCGCTGCCGCCAGGGCGCATGGGATGAAGTACCTCACCGGCACTGAAATCTCGGTCACCTTTGCCGATCAGACCGTCCACATCGTCGGTCTGGGGTTCGACCCGGACGACGCCGACATGCTGCACGGCCTCATGGAAACGCGCGGTGGCCGCGAGCAGCGGGCGCGGCAGATGTCAGACAGCCTGGCCCTGGCGGGCGTGAAGGGCGCATACGAAGGTGCGATTAGATACGCCGGCAATCCCGACCTCGTCTCCCGCACGCACTTCGCACGTTTCCTGGTCGAGTCGGGTGTCTGCAGCGACACCTACGAGGTCTTTCGCCGGTTCCTGACCGAAGGCAAGCCCGGCTACGTTTCTCATCGCTGGGCGTCGCTGCGTGCTGCAGTCACCTGGATCACGCGCGCCGGCGGCATGGCCGTCATTGCGCATCCGGCGCGCTACCGGTTCACGCCCAACGAGGAATACGCCCTCTTCACCGAGTTCAAGGCGCATGGCGGACAAGGCGTCGAAGTCGTCACGGGCAGCCACACCGCAGCCGAGTACGTGACCTACGCCGCAACGGCAAAAGAATTCGGGATGGCCGCATCGCGCGGCAGCGATTTCCACAGCCCGGCCGAAAGCCGCACCGACCTGGGCCAGCTGCCCTATCTGCAGGGCGAACTCACGCCTGTGTGGGAACTGCTGGCCGACCGCATCCAGTGACGGCCGCATCCAGGGCCCTGGCGGGCGTGGCGCTGGTGGTTGCGGCGGGCGCCTGCTTTTCCGCCCTGGACACGACCACCAAGTACATCAGCGCCGCAGTCCCGCTGGTGATGGCACTGTGGTTCCGCTATGCATTCCAGGCCATCGCCACCACGGTTGTCGTACTGCCGCTTCGCGGCCTTTCAGTGCTTCGTACGCTGCATCCGCGGTTCCAGGTGCTGCGCGGTTTTCTCCTGCTCACCAGCAGCCTGTTCGCCTTCGCCAGTCTCAAATACATGCCAGTGGGCGAGTTCACCGCCATCGTCATGATCGCGCCGCTAGCCATCACGCTGCTGGCCGCAACCGTGCTCAAGGAGCATGTTTCTGCCCAGCGCTGGGCCCTGGTCGCGGGAGGCTTCGCCGGATCGCTCATCATCATCCGGCCTGGCGGCGAGGCCTTTCACTGGACCAGCCTGCTTCCGCTGGGCCTGGTCGGAACCAATGCCTGGTTTCAGGTGCTCACCAGCCGGCTGGCGCGCACCGAAGACCCCGTCACGATGCACCTTTACACCGGATGGGTCGGCACCTTGCTTGCAACCATTGCGCTGCCTTTCGTGTGGACCAACCTGCCGCACTGGTGGCTCTGGGCAGCGCTTTGTTTCATGGGCCTGGCGGCCAGCGTCGGCCACTTCATGCTGATCCTTGCCTACCAGCGCGCGCCTGCGGCGACCCTCACGCCCTACCTCTACGCGCAGATCGGTTTCGCGATGCTGGGCGGCTGGATTGTCTTTGAACACGTGCCCGACCGATGGTCGCTGGTGGGTATGGTGACGATCGCCGTTTGCGGCGCCGGCGGTGCCTGGCTGACCGTGCGCGAGAGCCGCGTGCGTATCGAACCGGTCGAGCCCTGATAAGGTGCGCACTCTATGGCCCAGTATTTCGACGTTCATCCCGACAACCCGCAGGCACGATTGCTCAGGCAGGCCGTTGGCCTGCTCGAGAAAGGCGGCGTGCTGGCGGTGCCCACCGATTCCAGCTACGCCCTCGCCTGCCATCTCGACGACAAGGTCGCCGCCGACAAGCTGCGCCAGATCCGGGGCGTCGATGAAAAGCATCACCTCACGCTGCTGTGCCGCGACCTGAGCGAGCTTTCAAACTACGCCCGCGTGGACAACCGCCAGTACCGCATGCTCAAGCTGGCCACGCCCGGTGCGTACACCTTCATCCTGGAGGCGACCAAGGAAGTGCCGCGCCGCGTGAGCCATCCGCAGCGCAAGACGATCGGCCTTCGCGTGCCTGACCACCGGGTGCTGCAGGAGTTGCTGGCGCTGCACGGCGCACCGCTCTTGGCCACCACGCTGATTCCGCCCAATGAGGAAGACGCACTGAATGACGCCGAAGAGATCCGCGAGCGTTTCCAGCATCAGCTGGCCGGGGTGATCGGCGCGGGCGCGTGCCCGTCGCAGCCCACCACCGTGGTTGACCTGACGCCGATGGGCACGGGCGGCGATGCAGTCGTGGTGCGCGAAGGCCGCGGGAGCGTCCCGGCGCTGGGGTTATAAAGCCTCGGTCGGGCGCGGCTGGACCGCTCTGAGACAATCAGCCGGGTGAATACAACCTCGATGATCCTCACGGTCCTGATCTATGCCCTGCCGGTGCTTTTCGCCATCACCGTGCACGAAGCAGCTCACGGATACGTTGCACGCTACCTCGGTGACAACACGGCCTATGCCATGGGCCGCGTCACCCTCAATCCCATCAAGCACATCGACCCGATCGGCACGATCCTCATGCCGCTGCTGCTTTTCTTTGCAACCAAGGGCATGTTCCTGTTCGGATACGCCAAGCCGGTGCCCGTGACTTTCCGCAACCTGCGCCATCCCAAGCGCGACATGATCTGGGTGGCACTAGCAGGTCCTGCTTCCAATCTGATCCAGGCCGTCATGTGGGCCATCGCCTATGCGGTGCTCGGCCTGGTGGGTTTTGAAGAACAGTTCTTCCTGGAAATGTGCAAGGCGGGCGTACTCGTCAACTTCGTGATGTGGGCCTTCAACCTCTTTCCCCTGCCGCCGCTCGACGGGGGCCGCATCCTGGTTGGCCTGCTGCCCTGGAAAGCCGCAATGGTCGTGAGCAAGGTGGAGCGCTTCGGCTTTTTCATCGTGCTCGCGCTCGTGATGCTGGGTATCGTGGGCACCTACTGGCTCTGGCCGCTTTTGCAGGCTGGCTACTTCGGCCTGGACCTGCTGAACCTGGGCACGCCGCTCCCTTCTCGGATTCGCTGAGCTTTCACCGACCACCTCGATCACACGATCACCTGACCCACACCTGATGAGCATCACCCGCTTCCTCACCGGCATCACCACCACCGGCACCCCGCACCTGGGCAACTACGTGGGCGCCTTGCGCCCCGCTGTCCAGGCCAGCCGCCGGCCCGGCACCGAGAACTTCTATTTCCTGGCCGACTACCACGCGCTCATCAAGTGCGATGAGCCGGCGCGCATGCAGCGCTCCACGCTCGAAATCGCGGCGTGCTGGCTGGCGATCGGACTCGATCCGAAAGAGGTTTTTTTCTACCGCCAGTCCGACATTCCGGAGATTCCGGAGCTCACCTGGCTGCTGACCTGCGTCACCGGCAAGGGCGTGCTCAATCGCGCCCACGCATACAAGGCCTCGGTGGACAAGAACCACGCCGCCGGCGCCGAAACCGACGCCGATGTGACGGCGGGCCTGTTCATGTATCCGGTGCTGATGGCCGCCGACATCCTGATGTTCAAGGCGCACAAGATACCGGTGGGCCGCGACCAGGTCCAGCACATCGAGATGGCGCGCGACATGGCGTCGAGCTTCAATCACCTGTACGGCGAGCACCTGGTGCTGCCCGAAGCTGCGGTTGATGACAGCGTTGCGCTGCTGCCGGGCACCGATGGCCGCAAGATGAGCAAGAGCTATGACAACGTGATTGCATTGTTTGCCCCGCGCGAGGTCATGAGAAAGCAGATCGCGGGCATCGTTACCGATTCGCGCGCACCGGGCGAGCCCAAGGAAACGCAGGGGTCGGCGCTGTTCCAGATTTATGAAGCCTTTGCTTCAAGGCAGGAAACCGACGACTTTCGCAAGGCGTTCGCGGCAGGCATTTCCTGGGCCGATGCGAAGCAGCAACTCTTCGAGCGCATCGACCACGAGATCGCGCCGATGCGCGAGAAGTACGACGCCCTGGTCGGCAACCCCGCCGAACTGGAGCAGATTCTCAAGGACGGCGCAGAACGTGCCCGCTCGCGTGCCACGCCCTTCATGCACGAGCTGCGTGACGCCGTGGGGCTGCGCAATCTAGCGTCGCGTCCGGCATCGGGCAAGAAGGACAAGGCCGCCAGAGCTTCACTGCCTTCGTTCAAGCAGTACCGCGAAGCGGATGGCCGACACTATTTCAAGCTGGTCGATGGTGCGGGACGCCTGCTGGCGCAGAGCCCCGGATTCGACTCACCGCAAGAGGCGGGGCGCATGATCGGCGAGCTCAGACGCAACGAAGCGCTGGCGGCGCAAGGCCAGCTGCAGCTGGCCGAGGGCGTGACCCAGGGCGATGTGCAAACGGCTCTGACAACGCTGGCGGCATCCTGACAACATGGATGGCATGCAAACAAACCCCAGTTTCACCAAGGGGTGAAACGGCGTTATCCTTGACTCCCATGCCTGATACCAAACCACCCGCCGCAAAGCCGATCAACCTGTATGTCATAGATGACCATCCGTTGATGCGCGAAGCGGTCGTGATGCTGCTGCGCCGGCTCCGTCCGGGTTCCAACGTGATCGAGCTCGACCGACTCGGCGGAATGGAATCCGCTGTGCGCCAGCATGGCAATCCCGATCTGATCTGCCTGGACCTGAAGCTGCCAGACACCACTGGCGCCTCGGGCATCCACGAGCTCAAGAAGCGCTACCCCGAGACCCCCCTGGCCGTGCTCTCGGCATCGCCTGCTGCTGACGCCGAAGAAGGTTGCATCGACGCGGGCGCCGACATCTACATCGAGAAATCGTCAGGCGCCCAGGAAATCGGCGCGGCGCTGCGTGCATTGCTCAATGCCGACGGCGGCTTCGAAGAACTCTCGCCCACCGACAGCAAGCTGTCCAAGCGTCAGAAACAACTCATCGTGATGCTGGATCGCGGCCTTTCCAATCGCGAGATTGCCGACGAACTGGGCATCAGCGAACACACGGTGAAGGTCCACCTGTGGCGCCTGTTCCGCCGCCTGGGCGTCAAGAGCCGCACGCAGACCATCCACTACGCCCGCACTCACGGCATGTTGACGAGCTGAGCCACCGACGCGGCCGCGCGATCGGCCGCATCGCGTGGATTGGTGGGATGCAGCATCACCCTGAACACGGTCCCTCTCCCTGGCCTGGAGGCGAGATCCAGCGGATGCCCGAGGATGCCTGACAGACGCGACACGATGTAGAGCCCCAGGCCGAAGCCGTCCTCGGTGCCCGCATGGCCCGGCACCTTGAAAAATTCGCGGAAAATTTCGCGCTGGTGAACCGGCGCAATACCCACCCCGGTATCCCACACCTCGATCTGCGGTCCGCTGGGCATCATGCGGGATGCGACCAGCACGCCACCGCGCTGGGTGTACTTCACGGCATTCGATACAAGATTGCCCACGATGCGCCGCAGCAGGATCGGATCGGAGACCACGCATCCATTGGCCACATGCACCCGGAAGTCCAGGCCCCTGGACTGCGCCAGCGGCCGATACTGCAACTCAAGATCGTGCAGGAGCTGGCCGAGGTCAACAGCCTCGATATTGAGCTTGATCTTGCCGGAGTCCAACCGCACCAGGTCGAAAAGCGAATCGAAAAGCGCGTTGACGGCCTTGGTTGATTCCACGATCTTCGGCGCAATCTCGTGGACCAGCTCCGGCTCGCTTCCGAGCCAGTCCGCATAAAGGCCCAGGGCGTGCACCGGCTGGCGCAGGTCGTGTGCCGCGCTTGCCAGAAAACGGTTCTTGATCTCGACGGCGTCAAGCGCGGCCTGGGTCTGGCGCGTGAGCGATTCGATCAGCTGGTTGTTGCGATACTGCAGCTGGTAATTCTTGCGGTGCGTCACGTGTAGCCGCAGGCCCGCCTGACGCAGCACCAGCCAGAAAATGACCACCAGCGCGATGATCCAGAAATGATAGGGGGGCCCGCGAAATTGCAGCTCTACACCAATGCGCCAGAGCATCACGGCAACGGCAGTGAGCGTGAGGGCGTCCAGATACAGGCGCAGAGTGCGCAGGTGCGTTGAGAGGCTGTTGATCGCAAACATCGCCAGGCCGGCCATCATCAGCCAGCAGATGAACTGATCTTCAAGCGAAGACCGGTCGAAGAAGAGCAATGTGGACAGACCCCACACCACTGCACTGACGGGCCACAGGAGCCGGTAGCGATCAAAAAATGTCAGGTGGTCATCGACCCCGCCGGCCATGACCCGCCGCACATACTTGCGAATAATGGCGAAGCGCACCGCAGCCACGCCCAGCGCCGCCGACGCCCAAAGCAGCAGCAGGACCAGCGAGACATCGGTCCACAGCACACCCAGGAAAATCGGGATCAGCAGCAAACCGGCAACCTGGTTATTGCGCGCCGTGCGCATGAGGCTGCGCACCAGCTCCGCCTCGACCCACCGAGCCTCGGCGGGCGTTCCCAGGGCAGGCGTGACGTCCGGTTTCATAGGCCGCGAGTCTAGAGCACAACAGGCCTCGTGCAATTCCCAGCGGTTACCCTTGGCAGGTGACTTCAAATGAACTTTCCACCCGAAGCAGCAGCCGGACACGCGCGATCTTGGCGCTGGTCGCCGCCATCCTTTGTGCGTTGGCGCCAGTCGCCCTTCTGGTTTCCCTGAAGGCGTTCGACGAGGCCGAGCGCAATCGCGCGGCCCTGGAGGCATCCCTGTCACGCTCGGCTCAAGCGCTCGCGCAGTCGGTCGATTCGGAACTCACGTCGTCGCTGCAGGCGCTCAAGGTGCTGTCGCAATCGGGCTTCTTCCAGAGGGATCGCGTCGGATCCCTCGGTCGGCTGCTGCATGGCCGGCCACGCAGCGACTGGGACAGCCTGGTCGTGATCGACAGCGCGGGTGCCGTGGTGGTGGATACGGCGCCAGCCCGGGTTGCGGCGGCCGACGTGGGCCGCCTGAAAGCACTGCACGCCCGGATGCTGGGCACCAGGGCACCCCTCGTCACGCGCGCCATCGGCGCCGGTTCACCGGGCATTGCAGCATCGCCGGGCCAGGTGATGCTCGCCGTACCGGTACTGGGAGACAAGCAGGTGCGATACGTGCTGGGCGCACGGATCTCCGAGGCGACCTGGGTGTTTCTTGCCGCTGCGGCCGAGCGCCCTGACGGCGCACGGGTGCACATCATCGACGAGTACGGCGAGCCGATCCTGGGCCCCCGCGCCGATCAGCCCAACGGGGCAACGGGTGCTGCCTATTCCGCCGCCCACAAGATCGCGTCTGCTGGCTGGACCGCGCAGATCACGCTGGAGGCAGAGCCGGTGAACCAACGCAGCCGCGCACTGCTGGGCGAACGATTGCTGCCGGTTGTGTTCAGCCTGCTGGCAGGCCTGGGATTGGGGCTGGCCGTGGGCTGGCCGCTGGTGCGCAAGATCTAGGCGACCGGTTCCTCGGGTCCATCCATTGGCGGTGGTGCCGCTGGCGCGGAAATATCCACATCGCCATCGAGAGGTGCAATCACGAATGCGGGATCGTTGTTCAGATGCGGAATCAGGCTGGCAGCGCCCTGTCCAGTGCGTGAAGCCGGCTTGGTGCCGGCGGTCCCATCGTCGTCTTTGGTGATTAACATGCGATGTTAATGCTAGCCGCCGGATGACCTGGCCGCTTGACGGACTAGTCTGACCCGCGCCGTAGGCGGTGTCCTACGTCTTTGGCTGCCGCTCAGAGCTCCAGGTCGTCTGCAATCGCAGCTATCCCGGCGCGTGCACACGTGTCGTCGGCTTCGCCGCCGGGCGCGCCCGAAACACCGATTGCACCCACCAGCGACCCTGCGGATTCGATGCCCCGCCCGCCTCCCACGGCGATCACGCGCGGAAGTTGACGAATGCCCGACATCGCCTCCTGAGGCATGGTGGCGCGCGCAAAGGCGAGGGTATCGGTTTTGAACGTCAACGCCGAGTAGGCCTTGTTGATGGCCGTATCAACGGTGTGGGGTCCAGCGAACCGGTCACGCAGCATGACCAGCGGAGTGCCCGCACGGTCGGTCACGCCCACAGCGACCTGGTAGCCGCTTTGCGCACAGCTGCGCATCGCAGCCTGGGCTGCCTTCAACGCGGCTTCAGGCGTGAGGCTTCGGACCGTGTGGGTCGCGGATTGAGCGGCGCAAATCGACGCCGTTCCCAGCAACACCACCAGCAGTGCGATTTCAGATCGGCGCATAGCCCGCATTCGGTAATCCTCCGGTAAGGCGCGGCACATTCAGCTGGCGTGCGCCCACCTTGCCGCCGCGCGACTTGAGCCATTGCTCGACCAGTTCCCAGACAGGCGGCGCACCGGCAGTTCGCGCTTCTTCGGCCACCGGCGCCCAGCCCGCCACCTTGTAAGTGCGCGACGCTTCGACGGGCTTGCCGTCCAGGCGCATGTCGTCGATGCGCCTGCCCATCGCCGCCAGAGGATTGCAGCTGTAGGTAAGCCCACCGACGCGAACCATGTCGCCGCCCTGCTGGTAATAGGGATCGGGATTGAAGAGGTTGTCGCAGACGTCCTCGAGCACGGTCTTGATGGTTTCACCCGTCATGTTGGTGAGCGTCGAATAGGAATAGGTCGTGGCCGTCATGTCCATCAGCCACTCGCGTGTGATGGGCTGGCCGGCGACCAGTGATGTGCCCCATCGAAATCCTGGTGAGAACGCAATCTGCGCGCCTTGCACATCCATCAGGGCGTCGAGCAGCAGCTGGTCGCCCGTTCCATTGAAGTTACCGCGTCGGTATAGCGTGCCCTCGGTTACTGCCAGGGTTTCGCCCAGCTTCGCTTCGTAAGGCGCACGAACCTTCGCAATCAGCGCCTGCATCGCAGGATCGGCCGGTAGCATGTTGGCGAAAATAGGTAACAGCCGATAGCGGAAGTCAGCAAGTTTGCCGTCCTTCACGTCGAAGTCGATCACGCCCAGGAACTTGCCGTTGGAGCCTGCGTTGGTGACGATCGTCTTGCCACCCGCATTGCTCACGATGGAAGGAACGGGCATGCCGTCGTGCGTGTGGCCGCCCAGGATGGCATCGATGCCAGTCACGCGACTGGCCATCTTGAGGTCTACGTCCATTCCGTTGTGACTGAGCACGACCACGAGCTTCGCGCCCTTGGCCCGCACCTCGTTCACCATCTTCTGCATGTTCTCCTCCTGGATCCCGAAGGACCAGTCGGCGACGAAATAGCGGGGATTGGCAATCGGGGTATAGGGAAACGCCTGCCCGATGATGGCGACGGGCACGCCGTTGATCGGCCGGATCGTGTAGGGCGGGAACACCGGGTCCTCGAAGTCGGTCGTGCGGACGTTCTGCGCGATGAAATCGACTTTGCCAGCGAAATCCTTCGCGATGATTTCCTTGACGCGCTCCATGCCGAGGGTGAACTCCCAGTGGCCCGTCATGACATCGACGCCGAGCAGCTTCGCCGCATCGACCATGTCCTGTCCGCGCGTCCACAGTGCAGTGGCCGAGCCCTGCCATGTGTCACCGCCGTCAAGCAGCAGCGCACCCGGACGGCTGGCCTTCATGCGCTTCACGAGTGTCGAAAGATGCGCGAACCCACCTACCTTGCCGTAACGGCGCGACGCCTGATCGAAGTCGAGGTAAGTCAGCGCGTGCGCAGCCGGTGTCCCGCGCGGAACGCCTGCCGCCTTGAGCAACTCCTCACCCACCAGATGCGGCAGCCGGCCCGACATGGTGCCGACACCCAGGTTGACGTTCGGTTCCCGAAAATGAATTGGCAGCAGCTGCGCATGGCAGTCGGTCATGTGAAGCAGCGACACATTGCCAAAACGCGGCACGTCGTAAAGACCGTTTGCCGCGTCGGCGGCATCGGCGTTTTCCCAGCGACCCAGGGACATGCCGGCGACCGCCGCTGCCCCCAGGACCTGGAGCAGTTCACGCTTGCGCAAGTCCATCAGCGATGCTTCACTTGTTGACTGGCGACTGCGGATCGAGCAGCAAGCCCACCACGTGGCGCACCTGCGCCTCGTTCAGGATGCCCGCATGGCCCGCGCGTGGCATGTTGGAACAGGCGTTGTAGGCCTTGGAGTTCCAGATCTTGCCCCATGTGTATTCGACGATCGGTTTTGCCGCAGCGCTGTTCGGATCGGAGACGCCGCGAATCTTGCCGTAGTTGTAGAGACTGGGGCCAATCGTTCCGAAGGAGATTTCTTCTTTGGTGATCTGGTGGCAGTTGTAGCAGTTGCCGCCATTGGCCATCTTGGCATCGTCGGTCCAGGTCAGCCCCCGGCCGCTCTGCGCGATCTTCTCGCCTTCGCGCCAATCACCCAGGAACTTGCCGTCGCTCGGCCACTTGACCGTCCGCAGGTTCGCTTCCTCGATCTGCTTGGCACGCTCGGACGAAACGGGCTTGCCCGTCGCGTCGGCGATGCTGCATTCACGATTGGAATCGTCCTGCACCAGGCGGTCCACCTTGACCATGCCCTGGTCGCGAAATGAGGTCTTCACCACGCCGTCGGTGATCTGGTCGAGTGCGGCGGAGTTCGGTGACGACGCGCACCCGAGCACGGCGGTGACGCAGCACGCGGCGGCAAGCGCGGCAAGGCGTGTCGGACGCGTGCTTGTGCGCGACTTGAACGAAAGCTTCATGCGTGCAGTCCTTTAACGCTTGATGGTGGGCGCAGTGGAAACACCGCCCAGCCCGTTGACACCCAGATACACACCCAGCGCGATGGTGGCGTCGCTTCCGAATCCCGGATAGGGAAACCGCTGCTGGCGGAAACAGTCGTTCAGGCGAAGCTGCATGCCCCACATCTGGCCGTTGGACACGCGGTACGCGGGCCATGCACCAAAACCCTGGCCCGCGCCCGGATTCTTGGTGAGGTTCGGCAGATCCTGCAGGCGGATGCGCTTGCCGTCTTCGCCGTGGCACGAGGCGCAGGCGAAGTCATGTGTGCCGCCGCGCAGGAAGAACATGCGCTTGCCCACCTCGTACATCTGCTTTTCCTGCGGATGCGATTGCGGCAGGTTGAAGGCCATCCCCTTCGATGCTGCGGCCACGTAGGTCGCAAGCGCCGTCACGTTGTTTTGTTCGCCCTGGCCAAAAGGCGTGCGTGCGATCGCCGGACCGCTCAGGCCCTGCAGCACTTCCATGCAGGTGACCAGGCGCGATTCGAGGTCCTGCACACGCTGCGTGTCGCTGAACCACCGCGGCAGTTCGACGAATGCACCTTTGACAACTCCCGGCCCCTTGCCCAGGTCGCAGCGCTCAAGCGATGCATTGAGCGGCCCGCGTTTTGTCTTCCACAAGGATTCGCCCTTGGCTTCGAAAAGATCCGCAGGGTTGCCGTCGGCAAGCATCTGGCGGTATTCCTCGATGGCCTGCGTCGCACTCTTTTGCGCCCACGCCGATGACGTGCTCAACGCCACCACGGCCGACAGGCTGGCGACGGCGCCCAGGATGACAAGGGGACGGATCGCCATCAGGACACCACGGCTTCGTCGGTTCGGGTGTCACCCCGGTTGTCTTTCCAGGTCACGCTGACCTTGTCGCCTGCCTTGGCGTTCTTGACCGTGAACTGCAGGAACGGGTTCTTGGCAACCGCCGGACCCCATTCGGCTGCAAACACGGGCTTGCCATTGAGCGACGCTGTCACGTCGCTGATGTGCCAGGCCGGAATGACTTTTCCAGACGCGTCCTTGCGCTGTCCGGTTTCCATCTCGTGGCTCATGAGCACACGAACGATTGCATTGCTGCCTTGCGCCTGGGCGCGAATACGCATCGGATCTGCCATGTTTTTTCTCCTTAGCCGCCGCAGCCGCCGAGTGTCACTTTCACTTCCTTCTTGGCGAAAAGCGCCTTGCCGTCATTCATGATCGCAACCGCGTACACGTCTGATGACTGGCCCATCTTCGCGCGGGTCGAGAAGTTGGCCTCGACCGCGTCGGTCACATCGAATTTGGCGACCAGCGCCGAGGGGTTCTTTTCGACCAGGATGAGCAAGTGCTTCACGCCGGCCAGCGAAGTCGAGACAGCAAGCGGCACCACGGCGCCGTTTTCCGCGATATCGGGACCGGTGATCGTCACCTGGTTGCTTTCGGCTGGCGCGCCTGCGCCATAGGCCTTGACGGCATCGCCGACGTTCTTGGCATCGAATGCCGCTTTGGTGAACGCGCGTGCCTGCGTTGTAAAGAGGCCGGTGGAAGCGAGCAGCGCTGCAAGCGCGGCGCTTCGCTTCATGGCATCACGACGGGTGGACATAAGGACTCTCCTTGAATAAGCCAATGCTAATGAATATCGGTGAAGCTGTTATCGGGACATTCCCTGCGCGAGCCATGCGGCGATCTGGCTCGCCTCATCCGTGCTGAGCGATTGCGGCGGCATCGGGACAGCACCCCAGACGCCAGCACCGCCGCTTCGGATTTTGCCTTCAAGATAGCTGGCTTTGCCCTTGTGCCTGTTCGCGATGTCGGCCCAGCTCGGACCGATCAGTTTGGTGGATGCGGCGTGGCAGGCGGTGCAGCTGTGTTTTTGCAGAAGCGCGACCGGTACGTCGGTTCGCGGAGCCGATGCCGGTGCCTGGGGCATCTGTGATGCCGTGGCCGCTGCAGGGGTAACGGCCGCCTGCGACTCGGGGCTTTTTGCCGCCGTGCTGCGCTGGGGGCCGATCAGCCGGGTCTGCTGGGACAGGTCGCCGTGCGAACCCCGTGCGAAGTCAGGCGCGAGCGCAAGCTTGCCCGGATCGGGGCAGTCTTTCATGCACGGCCGTGCGTTCACATCCGGCTTGCCGGTGCCGCCGAATTCGGGGCCAGGCCACAGGCCGTGCCGGGTCGTGAAGCCGTTGCGATTGGGTATTCGTTGCTGAACCTCAGCCATGTTCGTGTTCGAGAGCGTGAAGTCCGGCGGCACGATATCGGCGAGGTTCAACATGTAGGCCGTCACTGCATAGACTTCTTCGGTGCTCAGCGACTTCGGCTCATTCCACGGCATGGCGCGGCGGATGTAGTCCCACAGCGTCGAGACGTGTTGCAGCTTCATCAAGGTCGTGCGGCCGGGATAATCGGTGCGCTGGAGTGTCGCCACCTTGCCGGTTGTGATGTCCTGCGCGGTCGTGCCACCGATGAGCGGATTGAATACCTGGTTCGATTCGCCAAATACGCCGTGGCAGCTCGCACATTTGGTCTCCCAGACCTGCTGGCCTTTCGCCACCGAACCGGAGCCGGCCGGCAAGCCCTTGAGGTCGGGGCGCACATCGATGTCCCACGCGGCAACTTCGGCCGGGGTCGCTGCGCGGCCGATGCCGGGAAAGCGTGTGCTGTCCTGAGCCTGAGCCAGCGCATCTGCCGCCGGCAGAGCCAACGCAACTGCCGCCAGCAGCGGCGCGAATACCTGCGTCCGCGAAAACAGGCTGAGGTCAAACATGCTGGACATTCATCACCTCGCCGCTTGCTTGCACCAGCCACGACTGGATCGAATTGTTGTGATAGATCGATCGCGTGCCGCGTACCGCGCGCAACTGTGCATAGGTCGGCTGCACATAGCCGGTTTCATCAACGGCACGGCTCTGGATGACAGCCGGTTTGCCGTCCCAGGTCCAGGGCAGGTTGAAGCGCGTCAGGCACTTCGACATCACAGGCGACTCGAGTTTCGCCATGCGCCAATTGCGCCCGCCATCTGTGGATACATCGACGCGCTTGATCTTGCCACGCCCCGACCAGGCTAGACCGGTGATCGTGTGAAAGCCCTTGTCCATCAATACCTGGCCACCCGAAGGCGAAGTCACCACACTCTTGCATTCCTGCAGGCTGGTGTATTGGCGATGCGTGCCGTCGGGCATGAGATCGACATAGTGAATCGTCTCGTCCTTGGTGCCCCAGGGCTTGTCCCCCAGCTCGATGCGGCGCAGCCACT
>JAZKFD010000294.1:276-3229 GCA_040386635.1 Pseudomonadota bacterium | reverse complement strand
GCCCTTGGCGCCGAAGTCGAAGATGCGGTGGGTGTAATCCCAGTAGTCGGCGAGTGTTTCGCCCTTGATCGCGAAGACCGGCGTGCCACGGTCAGCGATGGCTGCGGCGGCATGGTCTTGCGTTGAGAAAATGTTGCACGAGGCCCAGCGCACGTTGGCGCCGAGCGCCTGCAGCGTCTCGATCAGCACGGCGGTCTGGATGGTCATGTGCAGCGAACCGGTGATGCGTGCGCCCTTGAGCGGCTGCGCCTTCGCGAATTCTTCGCGGATAGCCATCAGGCCGGGCATCTCGGTTTCGGCGATGCGGATTTCTTTTTTGCCCCAGGCAGCCAGGGACGGATCGGCGATGGCGCAGTCTTGCGCGGCGGGTTTGAGGACGGCGTTCATGGGTGGCTCCAGTTGAAAGAGTTCAGCCACGGCCTGCAAAGGGGTCTCACCTCACAGAGCCGTGGGTGAGCGTCGTTGCGTAAGATCCGAGCCTCACACCGCTGGGGTGCTGCAACGCTCCTCGGATGGCGAGATTCTATCAAGCGATGCCTTGTCGGCGCTAGACTGGGGTCATGAAGGTCATCTGGGGTTTATTGCTGAGCTTTGCGCTGGGCGCAGCCGCGCTTGCCCAGAACCTCAGCCCGCGGCCCATGTCCATCGATTCGCAGGCCGAGTGCGCGGCCGTGCAGGGCGCATGGGTCGAGCGCAGCGGCTGGCAGCAAGCGTGCCAGACGTCATGGGGTCGCAGCGAATGCCTGCGGCTGGGCGGGCAGTGGTCGGCAATGGAAGCTGCTCCACTTGGCGGGGTTTGCCTCGCGCAGGTCTCCGAATCCGCTGTGTCGGCGCAGTGCGCGCAATCTGGCGGCACCTGGGGACCACCGGGCTCCAGAATGCCCTACTGCCAGCCCGGCACGGCCCGTGCGCCCAGGTCCGTTCCGGTGCGCAAGGCGCCCGACGCGAACAAACTCTGTGACAGCCAGCGGGATTGCTCATATGGATGCGTCTATCAGGGCCCCAAGGTCGAGGCAGGGGCGGACGTGATGGGGCGTTGCCGACCAACCAATGTCGTGAAGGGGTGCCACGACCTGGTAGAAAAAGGACGGCTCGCCGGCCAGATTTGCGGCGGCTGAACCTGGCTCAACGCCGGATCAAAGACTTCTGGATAGATCAAGTTGGCGTTCAGGTCGCAAGAATCGGCGCACCACAACCAACGACGAGGTTTTCTTGAAGACCCACCCCTCACTCCGACAGGCTGTCGCGACCCAGAACCCACAGGCTCCAGCAGCAAAGACACCCCACGTGGCTCAGGACGATCCCCAACAGCGTCTGCAAATTCTGCGCGAACGCCTTTTCGCCCAGCAGACCCTTTGCACCCTGCTCGCCGCGATTCCTGTCAAGCCCGGTGGCAAGACAGCCGCGCAGGAGTTGAGCTTGCGTGACGCTGCTCACAGTAAGGCACAGTTTGAAATCGCCTCAAGCCAGATACTGGCCCGGCTCGGGGAAACGGCACGCCCTCCCACCATCCACGACACGCCTTTTAGCGACTGGAGTCACGCTGCGCGGGATCTCCACACCGCACGCTCGGTACTCGGCAGTATCGAGCATCAAGTCACCACGCTCGAAAACAACATCGAGCTGGTCAAGTCCGGGCTCATTGACAAATCAAGAGTTTTCGACGGACTCTGAGCGGCGGACGGGCACCCGAGGCAGGCACGGGGCCGCAATGGCGCTAGCATCAGCCATGACTTCTTCTTCCGCCTCCTTTCCCAAACCCCCGATCGAGCCCATGCTCGCCAAGGTCGCCCAAGAGCTGCCACCCGAGGGGGCATTCCTGTTCGAACCCAAATGGGATGGCTTCCGTGCCCTCGTTTTCTCGGGTGCCGATGGCATTTATCTGCAAAGCCGTGATGGCAAGCCGCTGAACCGCTATTTCCCGGAACTCGAGCGCGCCTTGTCCGAGATGCTGCCCAAAGGCTGCGTGCTCGACGGCGAGATCGTCATCATGGCCAGGCACGGCCTGGACTTCGACGCGCTGCAACAACGCGTGCATCCGGCGCCTTCGCGGATTGCAAGGCTCGCCAAGGAAACACCCTCGGCATTCATCGCCTTCGACCTGCTCGCTGCCGGTGGCAAAAGCGTGATGGCGCTGCCGCAATCGGAACGACGCACGCGCCTGGAGCGCCTGATCGCAAGTGCAAAACCCCCTCTGTATCTCACCCCCGTGACACGCGATCGTGGGGTCGCCGAGCAATGGCTGGCGCAATTCGAAGGCGCCGGCCTCGACGGCGTGATGGCCAAACCCGAAGCCTCCGCCTACCTGCCCGCCAAACGCGTGATGTTCAAGATCAAGCATTCGCGTACCGCTGACTGCGTCGTCGCCGGTTTCCGCTGGTACAAGGACCGCGAGGACGCCGTCGGCTCCTTGCTGCTGGGCCTCTACAACGAAGCGGGTGTCTTGCAGCACGCAGGCGTCACATCCGCATTCACGATGGACATGCGCGTGCAGCTGGCCCTTGAGCTGGAGCCCTTGCGCAAGGACGCGCTCGCTGACCACCCCTGGAAGGACTGGGGCAACCCGCAGGCCCACGAAGTCAACCGGCTCCCGGGCGCGCAGAGCCGCTGGAGCGGCAGCAAGGATCTGCGATGGGAGCCGCTTCGCCCGGAGCGCGTCTGCGAAGTGAAATACGACCACTTGCAGGGCGACCGCTTTCGCCACGCGACCACCTTTGTGCGCTGGCGCGGCGACAAGGCGCCCCAGGACTGCCGCTACGACCAGCTTGAAGTGACAACGCCTTTCGAGCTGAGCCAGGTGTTCGCAGGGGCGGCCAGACCCTAGGCGGCGTGACACCGGCACAATATGGTCTTCTTGCGCCCGCCGCCTCATGCGGCCCGGCGCCAACGTTTTCCGGAGCCTTCCTTGTCTGCCTCGCCCTACGCCGCCGAAACCCGGCGCCGCCGCACGTTC
>JAZKFD010000294.1:0-266 GCA_040386635.1 Pseudomonadota bacterium | reverse complement strand
CATCATTTCCCACCCGGACGCGGGTAAGACCACGCTCACCGAAAAGCTCCTGCTGTTTTCGGGCGCGATCCAGATCGCCGGTTCGGTGAAGGCCCGCAAGGCTTCACGCCACGCGACCTCCGACTGGATGGAAATCGAAAAGCAGCGCGGCATTTCAGTGGCGTCATCGGTGATGCAGATGCTGTACCGCGACCACGTGATCAACCTGCTAGACACGCCCGGCCACAAGGACTTTTCGGAAGACACCTACCGCGTGCTCACGGCCG
>JAZKFD010000293.1:0-7243 GCA_040386635.1 Pseudomonadota bacterium | reverse complement strand
TGATGGAAGACCGCGCGACGCTGCGCATCAGCAGCCAGCACATCGCCAACTGGCTCAAGCACGGCGTGGTGACCGCCGAGCAGGTCAAGGCAACGTTCGAGCGCATGGCGGCTGTCGTGGACAAGCAGAACGCGGGTGATCCGCTCTACAAGAACATGGCTGGCAACTTCGAGACCTCCGCTGCATACAAGGCTGCTTGCGACTTGGTCTTCAAGGGCCTGGAGCAGCCGAGCGGCTATACCGAGCCGCTGCTGCACGCATGGCGGTTGAAGGTCAAGGCGCAGGCGGCAGCGGTGTAAGCGGTGTAAGCGGTGTACTCGGCGCAAGGGCCTTGCGCATCAGCACCTGATGCAAAGGCTGGCGTACGAAGCCCATTCGTTCCATCGCATCGCCGCCCACGTCGGGCCGCTGCAATTGCGGCACCACGATGCGGTGGCGCGGGTGGTCTTCGATCAGCGCGGCGATGAGCGACTGTGCATCGGTCTGGGCCGCGTGGGCATCGACCAGGCTATGGACCGTGAGGGCTTCGGGGCCGGTTTCCACATAGACGATCACTGCATCGCCACATCGCATCGCATGCAGGGTGCCCTCAATGGCGCGAAGCGAAGCAGGCGTCACCTGCAAAGGCAGGTTGCGCAGCCGGAAGTCCACCGAGTCGATAAAACCGAACGCGTCGCCCAGATCAATCACATCCACCTCAGCTGTTGACACTGGGGCGTCCACAGTCGCGTCCATCATCGTACGGCCCTCGCGCACGTATCCGTAAAGGGGCGAGATGGCCTCGAAACCGCGGCTGGCATACAGACGCAGGGCACGCTCGTTTTGCGCGAAACACTCCAGCTCGACCCATTCCACCTGCGCTGCACGCGCGCGCCCGATGAAGTCATCAAGCAAGGCCGGCGCCGCACCGCTGCCTCGCGCGGAGCGGATCGCGCCCATCGTCGCGAGTCGCCAGGCTGCAATGCGCGGTCGGGGTGCGACCAGCGCAAACGCAACAACATCGCCGCGACGCATGGCAACGCGGCTTTGGGTCAGCTCGATGGTGTGGCGCTCCAGGAATTGCGGCCATTGGTCAAGGCCCAGCGTGAACGGGCCGATGAGGTAGTCGGAAAACGCTTCGCGGAACGCGCCATGCAGGATGGCGGGCTCGATGTGGCTTGCAGGTCGGATCTCGTACTCGGGCATACCGCTAGTATCGCGCCGCCAGCCGCCGCCAGCCGCCGCCAGCCCCCACGGCGCCATGCGAGTGGCCTACACTGGCACGATGAATTCCACCGAAGCCGCGCAGTGCCCTCTTTGTGGCGGGCTCAACCGCTGTGCGATGGAGGCCGCTCGCCAGACCGGCGTCGCGCAGCCCAACTGCTGGTGCATGCAGGTCGATTTCAGCGCGGAGTTGCTGGCCCGGGTGCCGGCGGCTGCAAAAAACAATTGCTGTGTCTGCGAAACCTGCGCGCGCGCCGCGTCAGTCATCTGAAGCCCGAACGACATGTGCCAGCTACTCGGGATGAACTGCAACACGCCCACCGACGTCACGTTCAGCTTCAGCGGCTTTGCGCAACGCGGCGGCCGCACCGACCATCATGCCGACGGGTGGGGGATCGCTTTTTTTGAAGGGGCGGGGCTGCGGCACTTTGTCGATCACCAGCCGGCCTGCGACTCACCCGTGGCCGAATTGATCCGCCGCTATCCGATCAAGAGCCGCAACGTGATCTCGCATATTCGCAAGGCGACGCAGGGTGCTGTTTCCCTGGAGAACTGCCACCCGTTCGTTCGCGAGTTGTGGGGACGCTACTGGGTGTTCGCGCACAACGGCAACCTGGAGAATTTTCATCCGCGCCTGCACGCCAGTTTCAGGCCGGTGGGCGCAACGGACAGCGAGCGCGCCTTCTGCTGGCTGATGCAGGAGCTGGCCAAATCACACGCGGGTGTGCCGGATATCCACGAACTCACGCTCACTTTGCGAGAACTCACCCCGCAAATCGCCAGGCACGGCACATTCAACTTTCTTTTGTCCAATGGGCAGGCCCTGTGGGCGCATTGCTCGACCAACCTGTTTTTCGTCGAGCGCAAGCATCCGTTCGCGCATGCCCACCTGGCCGATGAAGACATCAGCATCGATTTCGCAAGCAAAACGACACCCCAGGACAAGGTGGCCGTGGTGGTGACTGCGCCGCTCACGACCAATGAAACCTGGACGCAATTTGCGCCAGGGGAGTTGAGGGTGTTCGTGGATGGCGCGGCAGCGGCCTGATCACGGCTGCCGGCGCTAGCCGCGCATTGCCTGCTTCGCGGCTTCCAGCGCATCCATGAACATCGCCGGCACATCAAAGCCGGTCTGCTGGGTGATTTCCTGAAAGCAGGTCGGGCTCGTGACGTTGATCTCGGTCAGCGCATCACCGATCACATCGATACCGACCAGCAGCAAGCCGCGCGCGGCGAGCACGGGGCCGATCGCATGGGCTATTTCAAGATCGCGCGCCGAGAGCGGCTGGGCGACGCCCTTGCCACCGGCTGCCAGATTGCCTCGCACTTCGGTACCCTGCGGAATGCGCGCCAGGCTGAAGGGCACCGGCTTGCCACCGATCACCAGCACGCGCTTGTCGCCCTGTGTGATCTCGGGCACGAAGCGTTGCACCATGAGGCTGGTCGCGCCGTCGCGGTTGAGTGTCTCCGTGATGGAGCCCAGGTTCAGGCCGTCTTCCTTCACGCGGTAGATACCCATGCCACCCATGCCGTCCAGCGGCTTGAGGATGATGTCGCGATGCTCCGCGTGGAAACGCCGCACCTCCTGGGCATCGCGCGTGACGAGGGTCGGGCTGCAGAACTGCGCGAACTCCATGATCGCGAGTTTTTCGGGGTGATCGCGCAAAGCGGCCGGCTTGTTGAAAACGGCGACTCCCTCGCGCTCGGCCTGCTCCAGCAGATGCGTCGCGTAGAAATATTCGCTGTCGAAAGGCGGATCCTTGCGCATGATCACGGCGTCGAAATCCTTCAGGGCCTTCACGCCTTCGTGCGTGACCGCGAACCAGTCGTCATCGACACCCGTGAGCCGGATGTCGCGAACCTGCGCAGTCACGACACCGCCCGAGCGCCAGCTGATGTGGCGCGGCTCGCATGCAGCCACCGAGTGACCGCGGTGCTGCGCCTCGCGCATCATGGAATAGGTGGTGTCCTTGTAGGTCTGGAATACTTCCAGCGGGTCAGCGACAAAGAGAATTTTCATGCGTTCTACTGTTGCACAAAATCGGCGTCCCCGCGTGGGTCAGGCTATTGCAGCTGAAGCAATCTGAGCATCGTCCAGCCGATGACCAGGGACAGCGCGGGAATCACCAGCAGCCATCCGCCAGCGGTGGCTCGCGTGGCGATCAGCAGCCCCATGGTCGCGAGCGCGGTGGGCTCCGGCATCCACCCCGCGACCTCGGCCCTGGCGAGCGAACCGCCGATCATCGCGGTCAACAAGGGATAAGCCACGACCCCAGCCAGCGCCACGAGCAAGCCCGCCCCGCGCATGCGGGCCGAAGGTTCACGGGGAACCGCCGACCGCTGCGTGACACCCGGAAGCGATAACAGCGACAGGGCCAGCAGCAGCACAGCCTGCACCCCGAAGGCCCAGGAAAGATACCGCGCGCCCCAGTTGATCGGTGCGAAGGCCTGCCAGAAAAACGCCCAGCCCACATGCATCCAGGCCAGGGCCAGCACACCTGCGATCACCGGCACGCCGAGGGCCCGGCGTGCAGCGGCCATCCACACCAGCAGCAGCCCCGCCGCCACGGACAGGAGCTGCCAGGGCCACGCCTGCGCGTTGAGCCGCTCGACCAGCCGCCAATAGGTTGCGGCCGAGAACATGAGGAAATCCGACAGCTCGTAGCTTGACCAGTCGGTCACGCGCGGCTTTCAGAGCTTGCCGATGTGATCGGCAATCCGCTTGCGAAACGCCTCGTCGGGCATGACACCGGCTGCCGCCGCCAGGTTTTCGCGCACATGGCCAACCTGCCGCGTCGCCGGTATCACGCAAGTGATGGCCGGGTGCGAGACGATGAACTTGATGACCAGTTGCGCCCAGCTTCTGCAGCCGATCTCGGCAGCCCAGGCGGGCAGCGGGTGCGCCTGCAGCTTGCGCAGCAGCTGACCTTCACGGAAGGGCCGGTTGGCCAGCACCGCGATTCGCCGCTCCTGGGCCAGCGGCAGCAACTTCTGCTCAGCCTCGCGGTCCAGCGGGTTGTAGCTGAGCTGGATGAAATCGAGCGTTTGGCCGCGCATGATGGTCTCGAAGTCACCGTGACGGCGCCCTTCAGAAGTGGTGATGCCGACATAGCGCAACTGGCCCGCGGCTTTCATCGCGTGCAGCAGGGGCAGATGTTCCTGCCAGGCGAGCAGGTTATGCACCTGCATCAGATCGAAACGTGGCACTTGCCACAGGGCCTGTGATTGCCTGATTTGCGCGGGACCGTCAGATGAAGTCCAGACTTTTTCGGCGGAGATCAGGGCCGCTGGCATGCCCAGCTTGCGCAGCCCCTCGCCGATGACGCCCTGGGACGATCCGTACATCGGCGAAGAGTCCACCAGACGGCCACCGTCGGCAAAGAACGCACGAAGCACCTGTGCGCACTGCGCCCGTGCCGCCGTGTCGTTGCCGACATTGAAGGTGATCCATGTACCCAGTCCCACGGCAGGAATCCGCTCCCCGGAGGAAGGAATGGTTTTCAGCAATGGCCCCGTCCGCGACGCGGCGCCCTGGCTTGCCTGCGCGTGCAGCGATGCGGGCGCGCGCACTGTTTGCACAGCGCCGGCTGCGACCGTGCCCAGTTGCAAAAACATTCGCCGTTTCATCGGCCCGAGCTTAAGTCAGATCTCGATCTTGGACCCAAGCTCGACCACCGAATTGTTCGGGAGCCGCAGGAAATCAGCGGCACCGCTGGCGTTGTGGTGCATCTGCGCAAAAAGCTTTTCGCGCCAGGGCGCCATGCCGCCGCCAATGGTCGGAATCACCGTATCGCGCGAGAGGAAGTAGCTGGTCTTCATTGCCTCGATTTCGCAGCCGCGCCCACGGATCTGCTCCAGCGCGCGCGGCACATCCGGGTCGTTCTTGAAACCGTAATGGAGCACCACCTGCCAGCAGCTGTGTCCGAGCGGTTCGATCTCCACGCGCTTGCCGATGCCAATCCAGGGGACCTCGTGGCTCTTGACGCTGACGAACAGGTTGTTCTCGTGCAGCACCTTGTTGTGCTTGAGGTTGTGCAGCAGGGCATTGGGCACGGTGCCCGGCTCTGCCGTCAGGAAAACGGCGGTGCCCTCCACGCGCGTGGGCGGACTCACGAACACCGCTTCCAGGAAACTCGGCAGGTCGATCGCGTCGGACTTGATCTTGGCGTTGAGTAGCGCGCGACCCTGCTTCCAGGTCATCATGATGGTGAACATTCCCAGGCCGATGAGGACCGGAAACCATCCGCCATCCAGGAACTTGAGCGCATTGGACGAGAAGAACATCAGGTCGACGATGAAGAAGATCCCGGTGGCGGCGACGCACAGGGCCAGCGGCATCTTCCACGCATAGCGGATCACGAAGAACGTGAGCACGGTGGTGATGAGCATGTCAGTGGTCACTGCTATGCCGTAGGCGGAGGCGAGGTTCGTCGAGTTGCGAAACAGCGCAACTGCCACCAGGATCGCGACAAAGAGCGACCAGTTCACGGTGGCGATATAGACCTGGCCGGTTTCGCGAACCGAGGTATGGCGGATTTCCATGCGTGGCAGGTAGCCCAGCTGGATGACCTGTTTCGTCACCGAGAAGGCCGCCGAGAGCAAGGCCTGCGAGGCGATCACCGTGGCTGCGGTCGCCAGGAACACCAGAGGCACCAGCGCCCACGATGGGGCCATGCTGTAGAACGGATTGGCAACCGAGGCCGGTGAATGGATCAGCATCGCGCCCTGGCCGAAATAGTTGATCAGCAGGCAGGGCATCACCATGCCAAACCACGCCAGGCGAATCGGCTTTTTTCCGAAGTGCCCCATGTCCGCATAGAGCGCCTCGGTTCCGGTGACACACAGCACCAGCGCGCCCAGCAGGATGAAGGTGATGCCCGGGTGCTGCAGGGTGAAGCGCAAGGCGTGATGCGGGCTCACCGCGGCCAGCACTTCGGGGTGCGCCACGATGTGCGGAATACCCAGAAGGGCCAGCACGATGAACCACACCACGCACACCGGACCGAACAGCTTGCCAATGCCGCTCGTGCCATTCTTCTGCACGTAAAACAGCATGAAGATGATCACGAGCGCGATCGGCATGATGTACGGCGTGAAGACAGGGGACAGCAGCTCCAGCCCTTCCACCGCAGACAGGACCGAGATCGCGGGCGTGATGACGCCGTCGCCGTAGAAGATGGCCGTCCCGAAAATGCCCACGCCCAGCAGCCACTTGCGCAGGCGCGGCCGGTCGTTGACGGCATTGGAGGCCAGGGCCAGCATAGCCACCAGGCCACCCTCGCCGTTGTTGTCTGCCCGAAGGATCAGGGTGACGTACTTCAGGGAGACGATGATGGTCACGATCCAGAACACCATCGACAGGATGCCGTACACGTTATCCGTCGTCAGTGGAACGTAGCCCGAGTTGAAGACCACCTTCAGCGCGTAAAGCACGCTGGTACCGATGTCGCCATAAACAATGCCGATGGCACCGAGCGTTAATGTGGCGAGCGAGGATTTGCTTTGCACGCAGTAGCCCGTCTTCAATCCACGAGGGGACGGCGGGTTCCGTTCGATTTGGGATCGCTATTGTGCGCCCGGCCCTGCAACAAAACCGCCTATGTTGCAGTGCAGCAACGCGCTTGGAGCGATTGCTCCAGAGCGCAGGACCCTAGTCGTAGCTCTCGGCGTCCGGATCGGTTGCCTCGAGTTCGTAGCTCGCGGCCAGCATGGCGAGGCGCCCGATCACGCCATACATATAGAACCGGTTCGGCGCGCTCGCACCCGGCGTTTCCCCGGGCTGAGGTAAGCGCGTACTCTCGGCAAAGGCAAGCGGTGCGAAGCTGGATCCCGGCGCATTGAGGTTTTCATCGACACCTCGATCGGCGTGAACCCGGTAGAAGCCGCCCACCACGTACCGGTCCATCATGTAGACCACCGGCTCGGCCACGGCATCGTTGACCCGTTCGTTGGTGAGCACGCCCTCCTGGATGATGACCTGGTGCACCGGCTGGCCGTCCTTGTTGACGTCCATCTTGTTGCGGGTCTTCAGGCTGAGCTG
>JAZKFD010000292.1:0-2172 GCA_040386635.1 Pseudomonadota bacterium | reverse complement strand
AAAAAAAAGCCACCCGGAGGTGGCTTTGAAAAGTCCTGGTTAGGACGTCGTTGGAGATCTTGCATTCCTGGGAGGCCTGTTTGTCGGCTTGCCATTGCGGGTCCCTTGAACTGTGACAGCAGTTGGGAATGACTGTAACTTTTGCTGCTGCAGTGCGCCATACATCGTTTGATGGAGCGCCTTGAATGAACGTGCGGAAGCGGGAATATTTCGCACACTCACCACGTGGCGGCATTGCCCCTCTCGTGCGCTTGGGGTAGCGACGCCACGAAACAAGCCCCCCCACCCGGCGCATCCTCGCAGTGGACGCTGCCCGCATGCCGCTGCGCAATCGAGCGCACCAGCGCCAGGCCCAGCCCCACCCCACCGTCGCGCTCCGTGGCCCCTGGCAGGCGGTAGAAGGGCTCGAAGATGCGTTCGCGCAGGGCGGCGGGCACCCCTGGACCGTTGTCGCACACACGCAACTCCACCGTATTGCCGACCAGGCGCAGGGTGGCAGTGACAGTGCCCGCACCGTGGCGTCGCGCGTTCTCCAGCAGGTTGCGCACCATGCGGCGCAGCAAGCGGCTCACACCTTGCACTACCAATGCCGAAGCGTCGTCGCCAGGATCCAGGTCGGCGTGCACCCGGGCGCATTCTTCTGCCAGCAGCCCGGCCATGTCCACGGCCTCCAGCGTGCCGATGTCGGTCTCGCTGGCGTCCAGGCGGCTCGCCAGGAGGATCTCGTCGATCAACTGGTCCAGTTCCTGGATATTGCGGCTGATTTCGTCCTTGAAGGCGGGCGAAGGGCTGGAGCCCATGAGCTCGATGCCCATGCGGATGCGTGTCAGCGGCGAGCGCAATTCATGCGAGGCATTCGCCAGCAGCGCCTTGTGCGACAGCAGCAGGGCCTGCACACGGCCGGCCGCATCGTTGAAGCCCTTGGCCAGTGCCGTCACCTCGTCGCGGCCCTGCGTGGGAAGGCGCAGCGACAGATCCCCTTCGCCCCATTGCTTGACGCCGCGTTCCACGCCTTCCAGGCGCTTCGTCAATCGCCGGATGATCGGGTAGGTGCCGAGCGCGACGGTGCAGGCCACCAGCGCCAGCAGCCAGTTGAAGCTGAAGGGCATCCGGTTGCGCGGGCCCCCACCAGAGGGCCGGCCACCCGGCCGCTCGGGCGGGCGGGGCAGCTGGATCAGCAGCGTGCTGCCGTCCTTCATCGCGACCTGGAACTCCGGCCCCTGGCCCGGCACGCGCAGCAGGCGGATCGGCGCCTGGCCGATGATTTCACCGGCACCGTTGCGCACGATGATCTCGCGGTCGGCGCGTTGTGCGCGGTCGTTCTCCACTTCCAGCTTGGACAACCAGGCCGCGACCAGCGCCAGGATGGCCACGGTGGCGATCACCGCCAGCCAGATACGCAGGTACAGCCGCTGGTGGAAGGGGATCTTCATGCCGGCCCTGCGCGACCGCGCTCAGTCCTGCTGGCGGGCGAAGACGTAACCGACGCCGCGCACGGTCAGGATGCGCTTGGGGTTTTTGGCATCGGCCTCGATGACCGCGCGGATGCGGCCCATGTGCACGTCGATGGAGCGGTCGAATGCGTCGAGCTCGCGGCCCCGCACAGCCTCCATGATCTGGTCGCGCGTGAGCACGCGGCCGGCCCGTTCGGCCAGTGCGATCAGCAGGTCGAACTGGTAGGAGGTCAGTTCGCAGGGCTTGCCGCCGACGGTGACCACTCGCGCATCCCGGTCGATCTCCAGCGAGCCGAAGCGCAGCATCTTGCTGCTGGCAGCGGCACCGGCGCCATGCCGTCGCAGGATCGCCCGCACCCGGGCCAGCAACTCGCGGGGCTCGAAGGGTTTGGGCAGGTAATCGTCGGCGCCAATTTCCAGGCCGATGATGCGGTCCATGGGGTCGCCCTTGGCTGTGAGCATCAACACCGGCGTCTGGGCCGCAGCCCCGGGCAAGGCGCGAATCGCGCGGCAGACTTCCAGGCCGTCCATGTCGGGCAGCATCAGGTCCAGGATGACCAGGCTGGGTACGGGATCCGGGCCGTTGCCCCGCAGTTGTTCCAGGCCACTGCGACCGTCCGCGGCATGCGTGACCGCGAAGCCCGATTGCTGCAGGTACTGCGACACCATCTGCGCCAGGCGGGTGTCGTCCTCGATCATCAGCAGGCGTTCTTCCATG
>JAZKFD010000291.1:0-13550 GCA_040386635.1 Pseudomonadota bacterium | reverse complement strand
GGGTCCACGCAAAAGTGGCCCAGGGCGCATTCTGCGCAACCCCGCCCACGAAGTACGCCGAGAAAACGGCGGTGATCACCACCGTGGTGTAGCCCGAATTGGCGAAGTCGTACATCGCCCAGCCGAACACCTCGCGCCTGCGGACGCCGGGGTTCAATGCTTCCTGGGGAAACAGATTCATGGTGAGACCTCATTGGACTGGCGTCAGCGGGGCCGAGTCTAACGTGTTGAACAGGCGGGCTGTTTGCGCTACCGTGGCCGACATGACGACCACCACACTCCTGGTTCAACAAAACGAGCTGGCCAACACCCGCATCGACTCCCGCGAGGACGCCCCTCTGGCCGACGGGCAGGTTCGCGTTCACATCGATTCGTTTGCGCTCACTGCCAACAACATCACCTACGCCGCCTTCGGTGATGCGATGAACTACTGGGCGTTTTTCCGCACCGGCGAGGCGGGGTGGGGCGTCATTCCAGTGTGGGGCTTTGGCACCGTCGTGCAGTCGCTGCACCCGGGGGTCGCCGTGGGGGAGAAGCTGTACGGGTACTGGCCGATGTCGAACATGGCCGTGCTGCAACCCGCCCGCGTCTCGGGCAGCGGCTTCCAGGACGCTGCGCCCCATCGCGCGCAGCTGCATCCGCTCTACAACCAGTACCTGCGCAGCAACAGGGACCCGTTTCACATCGCCGGTACCGAACACACACAGTCGCTGCTGCGCCCCCTGTTCATCACCTCGTGGCTCATTGACGACTTTCTTGCCGACAACGACTTCTTCGGTGCCACAACGGTGCTGCTGTCGAGCGCATCGAGCAAGACGGCCTACGGCACTGCTTTCATGCTCAAACAGAGAGCCGGCCTGGAAGTGGTGGGGCTGACCTCGTCTGCCAACCGGGCGTTTTGCGAAAGCCTGGGCTGCTATTCGCGCGTCCTTGCCTATGACGAGCTCGATCAAATACCAGCGGACACCGCTTGCGTTTACACCGACTTCGCAGGCAATGCCGCGCTGCGAATGCAGATCCACTCACGCTTTGCCAACCTGAAATACAGCTGCTCCATTGGCGGCACGCATGTGGACAAACTCGGCGGAGCGAAAGACCTGCCCGGCCCGCGCGCCACGCTCTTTTTCGCGCCCGCCCAGGTCAAGAAGCGCCAGGCGGATTGGGGACCGGCCGAGCTGGGCAAGCGTTTGGTGCAGGCGTGGCGCGCCTTCAGCGACAAGGCCACCTCGGGGGCAACACCCTGGCTGAAAGTGCGGACCCACGCAGGCGCGCCAGCTGTGCACCAGGCCTACGCGGCCGTACTTGCAGGCAAGGGCGACCCGCGCGAGGGCCACATCCTGTCGCTCTAGCGCGGTTGCCGGCCGCAGTGACCCACAATCGGGGGATGTCTTCACATCCCTACGAGGTGCTCACCCCTGACGTCGTGCTCGATGCGCTTGCCAGTGTGGGTCTGCACGGTGACGGGCGGCTCATGTCGCTCAGCTCCTACGAGAACCGTGTGTACCAGGTTCGTCTGGCCGATCCCTGGGAGGGACTCGACGATGTCGTGGCCAAGTTCTACCGCCCCGGGCGCTGGAGCGAGGCCCAGATCCTGGAAGAACACGCGTTTGCCGCCGAGCTGATGGCCGCGGAAATTCCGGCCGTGGGCCCGCTCGTGCTCGACGGCAAAACGCTGCATCACTTCAGTGACTTCGCATTCAGCGTGAGTCCCCGGCGCGGGGGTCGCGCACCCGAGCTGGACGACGCGGAAGTGCTCGAGTGGATCGGCCGCTTCCTCGCCCGCATCCACGTCGTCGGGGCCAAGAAGCCGTTCGAACACCGGCCCGCGCTCGACATCGACGTCTTCGGGCGCGAACCGCGAACGTGGCTGCCCGCGCACCACATGATTCCGCTGGACGTACAGTCGGCGTGGGAAAAGCAATGCGACGAAGCCCTTCGCATGATCGCGGACACGCCGCTGGGCGATGCCAACGCAGGGGGCATGCGGCGCCTGCGTTTGCACGGCGATTGCCACCCGGGCAATATTTTGTGGACACCCGGTCAGGGGCCCCACTTCGTCGATCTTGACGACGCTCGCACGGGGCCGGCTGTGCAGGATTTCTGGATGCTGCTGTCAGGCGATCGGTCGCAGCGGCAAAAGCAGCTGGGCCCGTTGGTGGATGGCTACGAGATGTTTCGCGAGTTCGACCGCGAAGAGCTGGCGCTCATCGAGCCACTGCGTACGCTGCGCCTCATTCACTACAGCGCATGGCTCGCGCGGCGCTGGGACGATCCGATTTTTCCGATCAACTTTCCGTGGTTCGGCTCCAGCGACTACTGGCAGGGACAGGTCCAGATGCTGGAAGAACAGATCGAGGCGATGGCCGAAGCGCCGCTGGTGGTCTGACGCCTAAAGCGGACAGCCCGACATGGCCAGCGCCTGCGCACGCGTGCCGATCAGGTGAATGCCAGCGCCGTCCGAGTAATACACGTGGTCGTCGATGAGATAGTGCGCCACGTAGATCCCACCCATGACCGGGTAGTAGCGGTAGTCATACGGATCGGCACGGCCAGCGCCTGCTGCCGCCCCGAGCACGGGATACTGGGATTCGACCCAGTCGAAAAAGCAGTTCATCGGATTGACCTGCGCCGTGACGGTCTTGACCAGACCCCAGGCGCCAAAATGCCCGTACATGCCCGCTCGCGCCTGGAGCATCACGGCTCCTGGGGTGGACGGCGTGAAGTCAAAACCCGCTGATGCGCTTGCCGTGGATGCACCAGGTGTCACTGCGCTCAGCCCCGTTCCCCGCAGGTTGTCTATGTACCAGCCCACGCCTGTGCTCGATTGCGGATAGTAGGAACCACTGGTCATGGCGTACCGGAATCGCAGCTTGATCACGCGATTGGCGTAGGCGGCGAGCGACATGCTCCTTGCGTTGAATGCGGTTTCGCCGCCGCCACCGGCCGAGCCCGCCTGGTCATAAACGGCCGTCCATGACAACCCGTCATCAACAGAGACCTCGACAAGCGCATGCTGAAATGACGTGGAAAACCCCAGCCGGCTGTCAAACAGCAATTGCGCGCCGGGCCCCGCTACCAGTTGCTGGTTGAGCACCATGACCTGATCGACCGGCTGCACATGCGCAAGGTGGAATGAATTCGCTCCGCTGGCCCCGATGCCCGTGGCGATCGGGTCATAGCCTTGACTGGTCGTGAAGGTGAAATTGCCCCGCCCCGACTCGGCGCCATCGGCAAGCGTGAACGCAGAACCGGTCATCGCGCGCCATTCGTAGGAAGTGGCACCGGGGACGGCGCTGAAACTGATGGCTGAGGGCTCACCGACGTGCGCGGAACCCGAGCCTGCCAGCGTGACCGGCCCCTCCCCCGCGCCCGGCTGATCAGGGTCGAACACGGTGGTCGTGTAGCTGAAATTCGCCGGCACACCCGGGCCCGTGACATTGGCGATGGTGATCGTGTAGCTTGTGTCGCTCGCGGGCCTTGCCCAGCGCGCACCGTCTGCATAGGCTGCCGGTCGCCAGACCAGCGTGTTTTCTCCATACCCGTTGGCCACCGGCTCCTTCACCGTGGCGATCGGCATTCCGTTCTCCAGCATGGTGATGGTTGCCGCCGAGAAATTGGCGTTGGGATACGAGACCGACCAACGCGGATACACCTCGGTGAACGGCACGTAACCCCTGGGCGGCCATGCGACGAAGCCGTCGCGGGTAGCAGGGCGCGCTGCCCAGAGGTTGGCGTCCTGCACCCAGATCGCGTTGTAGTTGCGGCCATGTTCGACATCGCCCAAGCCCATGATCTGCGTATGCGGATACAGCAGCCAGCGGCGATGTCCCACGACCGCGTTGGAGCCGCCGGAATCCTCCATGTAGGCCTGGATGCTCGCAATGCCGAACGTGCCGAAAGCAAGATTGGATTTCGCCGCCGCCAGCGCCGCCGTTTCGCTGTAGCAGGGCGTACCCGCGGCCGGGAAGTGAGTGATCTTCTCGTTGCGCGCCATCCATAGCGCAGCCTCCTGGGCCCTGGCGTTGAGTGCCGGGTCGAACGTGATCGATGCCGGCACGCCGGCCATCGCCCGATACCAGTTGAGCCTGCGCAAGACGGCGGCCTTGTGCTGCGCGCTGGTGTCGCCGGCGGCGCAGCTTGCGATGTCGCCGGTCCAGCCTGAAGCAAGGCCCTGGGTGGACGCATGAACCGTCTGATAGAAGAGCCGCACCTGTTCGCGGCTGGTGGTATCAACCGTAAAGCCGCCTTCACCCACGCCCTGGCCATCACCCTGGGCCAGCGGGCCGCGGCGGGCACCAGGCAACACCTCTTGCGGCGCGGCCCACGCCGGCGGTGTGGGTCCCACGTGTGGAGCCGTCCTGACGGCGGGCGAAGGAGCGCCGTGCGGGCCGGTTAGTTCAGGGGCGTCCGCGCCACCACAACCGGCGAGCACCACCGCAAGCAGCGACCCCACGAAAACGGTTGAACACCTGACCATGCCGGCGCATTCTGCCCAACCGTTGGCGCTTCGCCAATGACTGTTACGGGTTGACGCAGCCTCAGGCAAGCCGGTTTTCGATGACGCCAATGCCTTCGATTTCCATTTTCACCACGTCCCCGGCGACCAGGTACTTCGGCGGCTTGAAGCCGATGCCCACCCCAACCGGCGTGCCGGTGGCGATGATGTCGCCCGGATACAGCGTGATGCCAGCCGACAGGGTTTCGATCAGGAAAGGAATGTTGAAAATCAGGTCTGCCGTGTTCGCGTCCTGACGGATTTCGCCGTTGACCCAGCACCGCACCTGCACCTTGTTGCCGTCGCACTCGTCCTTGCTCACCAGCCATGGCCCCATCGGGCAGAAGGTGTCGAAGGACTTGCCCATGTCCCACTGCTGGTGCCGGGCCTGCCAGTCGCGCGCAGTGACGTCATTGATGATGGTGTAGCCCCAGACATGGTCCATGGCATCGGCTGCGGCGATGCCCTTGCCGCCCTTGCCAATCACCACCGCCAGCTCGACCTCATAGTCGATCGCATCGGAGACACCCTTGGGGATCACGATGGCATCAGACGGGCCCACGACGCACTCGGGAACCTTGGTAAAGATGATCGGATGGGCTGGAATGTCGCCGCCCGACTTGGCGCTCGAATCGAAGCCGCTTCCCGCAAATTCCCGGGCATGCGCGTAGTAGTTTTTTCCGACGCAAAAGATATTGCGGCGCGGCCGGGGCAAGGGTGCAGTGAGCTTCACCTGATCCAGGGAAACGGCTGCCGACAGGGGCGGGAGGGGCTCGCCGCGAGCCAGACGCTCGATGAGCGCCTGCGCCCCGAGAGGCTTCTCATGGCTTGCCAGCTCAACCGGCTGGATGGAAAGCCCGTCAGATGAAACGATGCCGGCGCCGGGCTGGCCCTGGTAGGTAAAGGCTGCAATCCTCATGGGGAAAACTCTCTCGCGATGGGACTTCAAATTTAGCATGCTAACGAGCACAGCCGCTTTTTTTGTGCCTGAAACCCCTTTCGGACCGACTCATCATGCAACGCCGCCACACCCTCCTTTCCGCCCTCCTTGCCACAGCCTGCGCTGCCTTTGCTGCGCCTGTACTGGCCCAGGCCAGCTTTCCCACCAAGCCCATCACGATGATCGTGCCTTTCCCGCCGGGCGGCCTGGCCGACCTGGTCGCCCGCCCGGTCGCCGAAGCGATGTCGCGCGAACTGGGCCAGCCGGTGGTGATCGAAAACAAGGGCGGCGCGGGGGGTGGCATCGGGATGGGCCTGGCCGCCAAGGCCCCAGCTGACGGCTACACGATCCTGATGGCGCTGTCGTCGTACAGCGTGCTGCCCGAAGCCGACGCCATCCTGGGTCGGTCACCGATGTATGCGTTCAACGCCTTGCGTCCGATCGCCCGATTCACCGCCGACCCCACGGTGCTGGCGGTGCGCGCCGATGCGCCCTGGAAGACCGTCAAAGACTTCGTCGAAGACGCGAAGAAGCGGCCCGGCGCCATCAACTATGGCTCCTCGGGCAACTACGGAACGATGCACGTGCCGATGGAAATCCTGGCGCAGAACGCAGGCGTCAAGCTGACGCACGTGCCGTTCACGGGCGCCGGCCCTGCGGTGGTTGCCCTGCTCGGGGGGCAGATCGAGGCGGTGTCGTCTGGCCCGGCGACGGTGCTCCAACACGTCAAGGCCGGCAAGCTGCGCGTGCTGGGCCACTGGGGCGCCGCAAGACTGGACGCACTGCCTGACGTTCCCACGTTGAAAGAAGCCGGCTACAACGCCGAGTACGCACAGTGGTCGGGCCTTTTCATCCCTGCCGGAACGCCGGAGCCCGTTGCGCAACGCCTGCGGGCAGCAGCCCGCGCGGCGGCGAACGACGCGAAGGTCAAGGAGGTGATCCTCAACGCCGGCAGCCCGGTGCTCTACCAGGACACGCCGGACTTCGAGAAGTATGTCCAGGCCGACGTGCGGCGAATGGCCGATGTCGTCAAGAAGATGGGCAAGGTCGAGTAGCTCAGACGAGCAGCGCGTTCACCCGCTTCACGTAAGCGGCCGGATCGGCGGGCAACCCGCCTTCGGCCAGCAGCGCCTGGTCGAACAGGATGTGGGCCAGGTCGTCGAAGTGATCCGAGCCTTCCAGCTTTTTGACCAGGGCATGATCGGCATTGACTTCGAGCACCGGCAAGATATCGGGCACCTTCTGGCCGGCCTGCTTGAGCATCCGCGCAAGCTGCGTGCTCATGCCGCCATCGCTGGCGACCAGGCACGCCGGTGAATCGACCAGGCGCGAAGTGACGCGCACGTCCTGCGCCTTGTCCTTGAGCGCTTCCTTCAGCTTTTCCAGGACGGGCTTGAAGACTTCGGCTGCTTCCTCGGCGGCCTTTTTCTCGGCTTCATCCTGCAGCGATCCGAGATCGACCGCTCCCTTGGCCACGGACTGCAGCGGCGTGCCGTCGAACTCATGAAGATGAGACAGCGCCCACTCATCGACCCGGTCGGCCATCAGCAGCACTTCAATCCCCTTCTTGCGGAACACTTCCAGTTGCGGACTGTTCTTTGCTGCCGCGAGCGTCTCGCCCGTGATGTAGTAGATCGCTTCCTGGCCCTCTTTCATGCGCGACTTGTAGTCAGCGAATGACACGGTGGGCGCATCGGCCGTCGTCGAGGCAAAGCGCAGCAGTTTGGCGAGCCGCTCGTGGTTCGCAAAATCCTCGCCAAGACCTTCTTTCAACACGGCGCCGAACTCGGCGTAGAACTTCGCGTACTTGCCCTTGTCTTCTTCGCTCGCGTCCTCGGCCGTCTCGGCCTTCGCCATGTCTTCGAGCATGCCCAGCACGCGCTTGGTCGATCCGTCGCGGATCGCCTTGACGTCGCGGCTTTCCTGCAGCAGTTCGCGGCTGACATTGAGTGGCAGGTCCGACGAGTCGATGACGCCTTTCACGAAACGAAGGTAAGTCGGCAGCAGGGCTTCGGCCTCGTCCATGATGAACACGCGCTTGACGTACAGCTTGACGCCGGCTGCCTTGTCGCGATTCCACAAATCGAACGGCGCGTGCGCCGGCACGTACAGCAGCTGGATGTATTCGGTCGATCCCTCGACCCGGTTGTGCGCCCAGGCGAGCGGCGCCTGCTGGTCATGGCTGATCTGCTTGTAGAACTCGGCGTACTGCTCGGCCGTGATGTCCTTCTTGCTGCGGCTCCACAGGGCGCTGGCCTGATTGACGGTTTCCCACTGGTCGGTGGTCACCATCTCGCCGCCCTTGTTGTCTTCACCTTCCTTCCATTCCTCCGTTCGCATGAGGATGGGCAGGGAGATGTGGTCGGAGTACTTGGAAATGATCGACTTGAGCTTCCAGGTCGACAGGTAGTCCATCGCGTCGTCGCGCAGGTGGAGCGTCACGCTGGTGCCGCGCTGCTCGCGGGTGATGGTCTCGACTTCGAAGTCGCCGGCGCCGCCGCTGACCCAGCGCACGCCCTCATCGACCGGCAGTCCGGCGCGGCGGGACTCGACCGAAATCCTGTCCGCCACGATGAAGCCGGAATAGAAACCGACGCCGAACTGGCCGATCAGCTGCGCGTCGGCCTTCTGGTCCCCCGACAGGCGTCCCATGAATTCGCGCGTGCCGCTTTTGGCGATGGTGCCCAGGTTGTCGATGGCTTCCTGCTGCGACAGGCCGATGCCGTTGTCCGCAATGGTGAGCGTCTTCGCGTCCTTGTCGAAGCTCACGCGAACCTCGAGCCCCGGCTGGTCTTCAAACAGCGCATTGTTGTTGAGCGCCTCGAACCGGAGCTTGTCGCAGGCATCCGATGCGTTGGAAATCAGTTCGCGTAGAAAGATTTCCTTGTTGGAGTAAAGCGAATGGGTGACCAGGTGGAGCAATTGCGCCACTTCGGCCTGAAACGAAAGAGTCTGTTTTTGGGTCATGGCATTCAAGCGGGCTGTAGGCCCATGGGATAAATGTGCGCAGCGGCATTTAGGGCCGCTTGTCACATTTTCAAGGATAGCCGTGACAAACTGGACGCCCGGGCGTTTACGGGGCGGCCAGCGCGTTTGGGCACCCGCCAGCCCGAGTCTGTGGTTACATTAGCTTCGATGGATCCCAACCTGATTCCGTTTGATGCGTATTCACTGGAGTCGCTCGCGCCCTCCGTGGCGGGCGGCGCGTCCAATACCCTCACCCTGCAGCTGTCACTGGGCGCGTTGCCGGGTTTGCGTGACCCGATGACAGGAACGGCGTCTGTCTCCGCAGCCACGTCACAGGGGCCCTTGCGAGCCGCGATCGTGCCTGCCTATGGCGGCGCCCTGACCATCACCTTCCAGATCTAGCCGCGGCTGCGCCCGGCAGGCGCCGCGGTGCCAGGCAATTCAAATGAACTACAAGCAAGCGTGGGGGCTGGTCAAAAAGGCCGTTGTCGCCTGGATAGATGACTTTGCGCCCAGCATGGGCGCGGCGATTTCGTACTACACCGTGTTTTCGCTGGCGCCGCTGCTGGTGATCGTCATCGCACTGGCCGGCGCCATCTTCGGCCGGGAGGCTGTCACCGGCCAGATCACCGGCCAACTGGCGGGGCTCATCGGCGCCGAGGGTGCCAAGCTGGTCCAGGGCCTGGTGGCCAGCGCCAGCGACACCGACCGCGGGCTTGTTGCAGGCGCCATCAGCAGCATCGTGCTCCTGATAGGTGCGACCACGGTTTTCGCGGAGCTGCAAAGCGCCCTCGACCGGATCTGGCATGTGCCGGAACGCGAGAAGCCGCACGGCCTGTGGGCCATCGTGCGGGCGCGGGTGCTTTCCTTCGGGTTGATCCTGGGTCTGGCGTTCATGCTGATGGTGTCCCTGGCCGTCGGGGCCGCGACGGCGGCACTGGGAACCTGGGTGGGCGCGATGATGCCGGGTTCGGCGGTCTTGCTCTACATCCTGAACCTGGTGATCTCGCTGGCGTTTTCCACGGTCCTGTTCGCAATGATCTTCAAGCTCATGCCAACGGTGCCGGTCGCCTGGCGCGATGTGTGGATCGGCGCAGCCGTCACTGCGGTGTTGTTCGAAGTGGGCAAGCTGTTCATCGGGCTCTACATCGGCAGGAGCGGCATCACGGAGTCGTTCCAGGCAGCGGGCTCACTGGTGGTGTTGCTGGCCTGGGTCTATTACGCGGCCCAGATTTTTCTGCTGGGCGCCGAATTCACCAAGGTCTACGCGGATGAGCACGGCTCGGCTGCAGCCGCCCGGGCGACCGAAGGCACCCAGGCGTCGGCCGAGGCCGGCGTGCCGATCGAGGCGGTCGGCTCCGGTGCGGTTCTGGCTGGAGCGGCGGTGAAGAGCCTGGAGTCAGATCGGGCCTCGATGCCCGCGCCGCAACTTGCGAGTCCGCCGGAGCTGGCTGTGGTCAAGACAGTGACGCGCGTGGCCCTGGTCATTGCGGCCGCGCGCGTTGCTGCCGAGGTGGCTGCGGCTGTGGGGCTTCACCTGACCGCCAACTCAATGGCACGCAAACGCAAATCTCTTTATCAGCAAGCGATCTCGCGCTGGAAGCGGCCATAAAAAAAAGCGCCCGAAGGCGCTTTTCGTTTGACAGGAGCAAGGCAGGCTCAGACGCCGCCGACTTCGCCGTGTGCAATCTTGCCCAGGCGCACCGCTTCAGCGGCTTCGGCGCGAATCACCCGGGGTTCGACGGTGGACTGCACCTGAGCCGCGACGCGGGAGCCAGCAGGCTCGGTGCTGCGGGTGCGAGCGACGGTGGCGGCTTCGGCTTGCACTTCGGCGCGCGCGCGGCTGGATTCAAACTTGTGACCGTATTGCGAAGCGTCGGCTTCGTCAGCGCGGGCTGCGCCCGATGCGATGGCGGCGAGTGCAGCAATGGCGATGATGGCTTTGGAGTTCATGATGGACCTTTCAGTGAGTAAACAAAACTGGGAGAAGACGTTTCGGTTGCCGCTTTGTTTCTTGATCGTTTCGAAGCATCAACCGTGATCTCACTGTAGTTTTGGCTCGTTAGGTGATCCTTAGTGTTTCGTTAGCCTTGAATTAGCATGCGGCGCTGATCCGCAATACATGAATATTCATGCTAATTCGACGCGCGCGACCAGGCCGCTGCGGTCATCGCGATTTCTCAGCCTGATACGCAGGCCGCAGCGCTGGGCCGCAGCCTGTGCGATGGCAAGACCCAGCCCGCTGCCACGCACCTGGCTGCCGGGCACGCGAAAGAAGCGATCGAAAACACGCGACAGCAGGTCAGGCGGAATGCCAGGACCCGTGTCGATGACTTCCACCGCCGATTTCGCGCCGTCCTGCACCAGGCGCACATCGACGACGCCGCCTTCGGGCGTATAGCGAAGCGCGTTCTCGATCAGATTGTCCAGCACGCTGCGCAGATCGCCCGGTGAACACCTGAGCGTGGCGGGCCCCTCATGTGGACACACCAGGCCCAGGTCGATCCTTCGCTGGTCAGCCAGTGTGATGAGCGCATTGATGCTCTCGTGCAACTGCGCATGCAGATCGACCGTGCCCAGGTTCTCCATCACGGGCGCTTCCTGGCGCGACAGCTTGAGCAGCTGGTCCACCAGCCTCTGTGCGCGGCTCACGCCTGCTTCGAGTTGCGAAAAACTTTGCGCACAGGCGCCGTGCGGCAAGTCGCGCCGCACGTTCTCCAGCTGCAATGCAACGGCGGTGATCGGCGTTCGCAATTCGTGCGCGGCATCCTGCACGAACCGGCGCTGCGTCGCGAACGCGGTTCGAAGCCGGGTCAGCAGGCTGTTGAACGAAATCACCAGCGGCTGGATTTCTTCGGGAACGCGATTGAGCGGCAGCTCCGAGATGGTGTTTTCGTCCTGTTGCGCGGCCTGCCGCCCGATGTCCTCCACCGCGCGGGACATCATGCGCGCCATGGCCCACAGCATCAGGATGGCAAGGGGCAAAAGGATCAGCACGGGCGCAATCGCCGTGCCGGCCCGTTCAAACGCCACGTGCTTGCGAAAAACACCGCTCTGGAAAACCTGCACGCGCCTGCCTGCGCTGCTGTCGGCAGCCGTGGTGTAAACCCGCCAGGCCGAGTCGCCGGCCTGCACGTCGTGGAAACCCGGCTCAGGCTGCAAACCCGCCGTGAGCTGGGGCCACGAATTCATCCGCTGCCGCCCGTCCGCTTCATAGACCTGGATGACATACGCGCCCTGGCGGTGAATGCGCTCGGGGGTGACGGCAGATGGGAGCGCGTACGCTTCCTGCGCGGCGATGGAGTTACCCAGCTGCACCATCTGGTCGTCCATGAACCCACCCACCATCCGGTTGTAGGTCCAATAGGAAAACGCAGCGGACACGCCGCCCACCAGCAGGAAAAGCGGAATCAGCCAAAGCATCATGGCCCGCCGCAGCGAGCACATCGGGCCCTTGGGAAAGAAGTGCATCAGCGCCCCTCTTGTCCGCTCGCCGCGGGTGCCGTGTGGACCGCGGCGGCGCTTTCGGGGGCGATTCGCCAGCCAAGGCCACGCACATTGCGAATGGTTTCGGCTCCGAGCTTTCTGCGCATGCCATGAATGAGCACATCAACCGCGTTACTGCTGACTTCTTCGCCCCACCCATAGATGCGGCTTTCGAGCTGGTCGCGCGACAGGATGGCGCCGGGGCGCTCCAGCAAGGCATGCAGCAGCGCGAACTCACGCGCCGAAAGCTGCGAGCGCTCGCCCTGCACAAGCACCTCGCGCGTGGTGAGGTCCAGCTGCACATCGTTGCCGCCGATCACCGAATGCGCAGCACCGTCGCGCCGGCGAATCACGGCACGCATGCGGGCGAGCAACTCGCGAAAATCGTAGGGCTTGACCAGGTAATCGTCAGCGCCGATGTCCAGGCCGGTGATGCGATCGTCGATGCCATCGCGCGCCGTCAGCACGAGCACCGGCGTGTGATCGCCGGCGGTGCGGGCCCTGCGCAGCACCTCGATGCCGTCACGCCGGGGCAGGCCCAGGTCAAGCAGGACGCAGGCGTAGCCCCCGTCGGCCATGGCACTCTGGGCGAGCAGGCCCTCCTTGACCCAGTCAACCGAAAAGCCGTTGGCCGCCAGCGCCTGTTTCAGGCTGTGGCCAATCATCTCGTCGTCTTCAACCAGGAGCACTCGCATGGATGGATTGTCCTACCGCAGGCGCCCGCCTGCATTCCAGCGCATGGCCCGCACCTCATCTCGAAGCCAGTAGCCGCCTTCCACGACCAGGCCCGAAGCGGCCAGCGCGGCGATCGCCAGCAGGGGCGACAGGGCCACGCCCCAGGCGGCAACGCCGGCCAGCATGACGGCGCCGGCGACCACTGCCGTCAGCAGCAGGGCCATGAGGATTCGGGTCGCGGGGCAGCCAAACATGATGTGTCTTTCCGGAAAAGGAATGCCCGCACTGTAGGCCCGGATATTTAGCGGCGAATTAGCGGCAGCCGCCATGCGCTCGCCGGCCGCGTCCCCCGGCATCCGGTCAAAACCGCTCGTCGGCTCCCAGATACCGCCATTGCCCCACCGGCAGCTGCCCCAGCAGGACGCGGCCGATGCGCACGCGTTTGAGGCCCACGACCTTCAGGCCGACCTGCTCGCACATCCGGCGGATCTGCCGCTTCTTGCCTTCCTGCAACACGAAGCGCAGCTGCTCGGGATTTTGCCAATCGACCTGCGCCGGCTTCAGGGGCTGGCCGTCCAGGCTGAGGCCATGGCGCAACCGGGCCAGTTGCGCCCGCGGGAAGGCCGCCTGCACGTCGAGCGCCACATCACCGTAGCTCACGCGTACCAGGTATTCCTTTTCGACTTCGCTGTCTTCGCCGATGAGCTGCCGCGCAACCCGGCCATCCTGGGTCAGCACCAGCAGCCCGATCGAGTCGATGTCCAGTCGGCCGGCTGGCGCGAGCCCCCTGAGCTGGGAGGAAGCAAAGCGGTGGGTCGATGCATCGCCGCGCCAGCGATTGCGATCCTGCACCAGCACCACTGCGGGCTCGTGGCCGTCTTCGGCTTGCCCGCTGACGTAACCCATGGGCTTGTTCAGAAGGATGGTGACCTGTTGCTGCTGCTGGCCGTGCGCCTTGCGATCGACCTCGATGCGCGCATCGGGCGT
>JAZKFD010000290.1:0-1672 GCA_040386635.1 Pseudomonadota bacterium | reverse complement strand
AATCGATATCGCGCAAAATGGCAAGCGTGCCGGTGGAGTCCGTGACCGATTTGTGGACGTGCTCGACGGCGATGATGGGATCAGGCATGTTTTTTCTTTTGAAGCGCCGCAACTTTATCGCGGCGGCATTAGCTGGAGGTTATCTGATGGTGGCACAAGCCGCCCCGGCCTCCGGTGCGCCTGTCGTGCTTGTCGTGGGCGACTCGCTGAGCGCCGAATACGGCTTGAAGCGCGGCGAGGGCTGGGTGGCGCTGCTCGAAAAGCGTCTGGCTGCCGAAAAGATTCCGGCCCGGATTGTCAACGCCAGCATCAGCGGCGATACCACTTCAGGTGGGCGTTCACGGCTGCCCGCCCTGCTCACGCAGCACAAGCCGAGTGTCGTCGTGCTCGAACTCGGCGGCAACGACGCCCTTCGCGGCCTGCCCTTGCAGATGAGCGAAGACAACCTCAGCCAGATGACAGAAGCCGCGCAGAAAAGCGGAGCCAAGGTACTGCTGCTGGGCATGCAGGTGCCACCCAACTACGGCATGGATTATTCGAACCGGTTTGCGGGGATTTTCCCGAAAGTGGCCAAGACCCGCAAAGTACCCGTGGTCCCCTTCCTTCTGAAAGGTGTGGCTGACACCGCCGACCCGACCCGGCTCTTCCAGTCCGACCGCATACACCCCAACGCACTGGCCCATCCGCGAATGCTGGACAACGTCTGGCCAGAGCTTAAAAAGCTGCTCAAGTAATGCTCCATACCCTGTCGGCAACTGATGCCATCGCAAGGCTGGATGAGTTCAGCACCATCATCGATGCGCGCAGTGAAGGCGAGTTCGCACTGGACCATCTTCCGGATGCCGTGAACTGGCCGTCGCTCAACAACGACGAGCGCATCGTGGTGGGCACGATGTATGTCCAGCAGGGACCATTCGAGGCGAGCAAGCGGGGCGCGGCCCTGGTGGCAGCCAACATTGCCCGGCACATCGAGCGCGATGTGATCGACAAGCCCAGGAACTGGCAGCCGCTGGTTTACTGCTGGCGCGGGGGCAAGCGAAGTGGATCGCTGGCCCTCGTGCTTGGCCAGATCGGCTTCAAGGTCCATGTGATCCAGGGCGGCTACAAGGCGTTTCGCGCAGCGGTGCTGGCCGACCTGCCGGTCCTCGTTCAGAAATACGACTTTCGCGTCGTGTGCGGTCCTACCGGTTCCGGCAAGACACGACTGCTGCAAGCGCTGGCAGCGCAAGGCGCGCAGGTGCTCGACCTGGAGGCGCTCGCCAGCCACCGCAGTTCTGTGCTTGGCCGGATCCCCGGACAGGAGCAACCGTCCCAGAAGCGCTTCGACACACTGGTGTGGGGAACGCTGCGCCGATTCGACCCCGCGCAGCCAGTATTTGTCGAATCAGAGAGTCGCAAGGTCGGTGATGTCGCAGTCAACGACGCGCTGATCGAGCGGATGCGGGCCAGTCCCTGCCTGCGACTTGACCTTCCGGAAGACGAGCGCGTGGCGCTGCTGATGGAAGATTACGAGTTCTTCGCCAAAGACAAGGCGCTGTTTTGCGATCGCCTTTCTGCGCTGACGGAGCTGCGTGGCAAAGCTGTCGTGCAGGGATGGCAGGATGAAATCGAGGCAGGCCGCATCGAAGGCGTGGTGCGCGAGTTGCTGGTCAAGCACTACGACCCCGGTTAC
>JAZKFD010000289.1:0-11330 GCA_040386635.1 Pseudomonadota bacterium | reverse complement strand
CATCGAGATCACATATTTGAGCGCCTCATCGACGCTCATCTTCAATTCGATGCAGTCGCTGCGGCGAAGCATCACGAAATAGCCGCCAGTCGGATTGGGCGTCGTCGGGACATAAACACTGAGGTACTCGCCCACCAGGTGGTCGGTGACTTCGCCGCCGGGCGCACCCGTGACAAAGGCGATCGTCCAGACATCGGGGCGGGGCCACTGCACCAGCACAGCAGTGCGAAACGCATTGCCGCTCTCGGAAAACAGCGTGTCCGATACCTGCTTGACGCTGGAATAAATGGACCGCACGACCGGGATGCGGCTGACAACGCTGTCGCCCCAGGTCACGAGCTTCTTGCCGACAAAGTTGCTGACGACCGCGCCGACCAGCAGCAGAATGCCAAGGGTCAGCAGGACGCCAAAGCCGGGAATATGGACGCCAATGATCCTGTCGGGATGCCACGCGTCCGGAAGAATCTTCAGCGTGCCGTCCAGCGTGCCGATGATCCACTGCAGCACGGCCACGGTGATGGCCACCGGTACGATGACCAGCAGACCTGACAGCAGCCATTTGCGCAGTTTGGACATCACTTGCTACCGGAGCTGCCGCTGTCGGCAGGTGCAGATGAGGTCACCGCCGGCTTGGCCTCCGCGGGCTTGGAGCCGCTGTCTGCGGGTTTCGCGTCGCCTGCCTTTGCGTCACCGGAAGGCGCCGCCTCAGCTGCCTTGTCGGTGGCAGGCGCAGAAGTGCCGCCACCCTTGAAATCAGTGGCATACCAGCCCGAGCCCTTGAGCTGGAAGCCGGCAGCAGTCACCTGTTTCGAAAATGCCTGGGCTCCGCAGGCCGGACACTGGGTCAGCGGCGCGTCGCTCATTTTCTGCAGAACGTCCTTGGCATGGCCACAGGAGGCGCATTTGTATGCGTAGATGGGCATGTCGCTCTTGGGGTTGGGGTGTTGGCCTGATGGCAGGCCGGGGCGTTGCAAAGCCTTCAATTATAGGCGGCGCCCCCGGGATCCCCGCGCGACTCCGACTTGAGAAGGCCGGCTCGCGAACCGGCCGGCCGATCAGGCGGCCGGCAGTCCCGCAACCGGCTCGCTCGCTTCCTTGCGGTCCTGCAGGATTTGCGGCAGGAGGGAGCCCGCGATCATCCCGGCCAGCGCGGCAATCAGCCCGGCAAGCTGGCCAGGGAACATCGCGCTCAAGGCTTCACCGCCCACCTGGGGCATGAAAATCACCCAGACCGCAATGCCAGCTGCCACCGACAGGATGGCTCCCTGGGTGGTGGCGCGCTTCCAGTAGATACCCATGACCAGCGGAATGAAGGCGCCGACCAGCGTGACCTGGTAGGCCCCGGACACCAGGTCGTAAATGGGCGTGCCCTTCATGGCGATGGCATAAGCCAGCACGATGCCGGTGAAAGCCACGATGGAGGCCCGCATCGCGAAAAGCTGCTGTTTATCGGTCATGCCGGGTCGCAGGTTCTTCAGGATGTTCTCCACGAAGCTGGTCGATGGCGCCAGGAGCGTTGCCGACGACGTGCTCTTGATGGCCGAGAGCAGCGCGCCGAAAAACAGGATCTGCATGATGAGCGGCATCTTCGTGAGCACGAAGGTCGGCAGCAGGCGCTGGTAGTCGTCCTTGGCCAGTTCCATTGCCGTGTTGCCCATCACCACGACAGCGCTCGCCACGATGAACATCGGCACAAACGCAAACAGGATGTAGCTGATGCCACCGATGACGGCGCCGCTGCGCGCGGTGTCAGCGTCCTTGGCGGACATCACGCGCTGGAACACATCCTGCTGTGGAATGCTTCCCAGCATCATCGTGAGGCCCGCTGCAATGAAGAACGCGATCTCGGTGAAGGTCGGGGCGGGGAAGAAATTGGTCAGGTTCTGCGAAGTCACCAGGTTCATCACTGCGCCGGTCCCTCCGGCCAGGTCGCTCGCGAAGACGGCAATGATGGACATACCGACCACCAGCACGATCATCTGGATGAAATCGGTCCAGGCCACGGCCAGGAAGCCACCGATCACCACGTAAACCAGAACGGCCATCGTGCCCACGATCATTCCGGTGGTCTCGGACATCGCGCCATTGGTCAGCACGGAAAACACCAGCCCCAGCGCGGTGATCTGCGCCGCCACCCAGCCCAGGTAGCTCAGGATGATGGCAAGTGAACAGAACACCTCAATGCCGCGCCCGTAGCGCTGCCGGTAGAAGTCGCCAATCGTGAGCAGGTTCTTCTTGTACAGCTTGGCCGCGAAGAACAATCCCACCAGGATCAGGCAGGTGCCTGCGCCAAACGGATCCTCAACGACAGCGTTCAGGCCGCCCTGCACGAATTTCGCCGGAATGCCCATGACCGTTTCTGCGCCGAACCATGTTGCAAAGGTGGTCGTGACCACCATGATCAATGGCAGCCGCCTGCCTGCAATGGCGAAATCGGTCGTGTTCCTGATGCGGGTGCCGGCCCAGACGCCGACAGCAAGCGTACCCAGGAGATACAAGACGACAAACGTGATCAGCGTGTAGTTCATCGACAGCCCCAGCCCTCTTTTTTGAAGCCCATCCGTTGGGCTGCGAAATTATGCCGCAGCGCCAACACCGGCAAATCAGAAAATCACGACCCGCATGACGATCTGCATGGCCAGCAGCCCCAGCGCAAATCCGACGCCACCATAAATGATGGTCTGCAGCAGGCGGTTGGTGCGCTTCTGTTCGGCGAGCAGCTCCTGCAGTTCGCGACGCTCGCCTTGCGGGCCCTGCTGCAGGTACTGGTGAACCAGACGTGGCAGTTCCGGGATCAGCTTGGCGTAGCGCGGCGCCTGGTCCCGCAGTTCCTCGAACATCTTTTGCGGACCGATCTGCCCGATCATCCACTTCTCCAGGAATGGCTTCGCGGTGGCCCAGAGATCGAGCTCGGGGTCAAGCTGGCGACCCAGGCCCTCGATGTTCAGCAGCGTTTTTTGCAGCAGCACGAGCTGCGGCTGGATTTCGACATGGAACCGGCGCGAGGTCTGGAACAGGCGCATCAGCACCATGCCCAGCGAAATCTCTTTCAGGGGACGGTCGAAGTACGGCTCGCACACCGTGCGGACGGCGGCTTCCAGCTCATCGACGCGCGTCTGCGGCGGCACCCAGCCCGACTCGATATGCAATTCGGCGACCCGCTTGTAGTCGCGCCGGAAGAACGCAGTGAAATTCTGCGCCAGGTATTCCTTGTCATGCTCGGTGAGGGTGCCGATGATTCCGAAATCCAGCGAGATGTAACGCCCGAAGGTCACAGGATCCAGGCTCACCTGGATGTTGCCCGGATGCATGTCGGCGTGAAAGAAGCCATCGCGAAACACCTGGGTGAAGAAAATCGTGACGCCATCGCGCGCCAGCTGGGGAAAATCCACCCCCGCCTGTCGCAGCCGTTCGATCTGGCTGATAGGCACCCCGGTCATGCGCTCCATCACGATGACTTCCGGGTGGCAGAAGTCCCACAGCATTTCCGGAATGAGCACGAGATCGAGCCCGGCCATGTTGCGCCGCAGTTGCGCTGCATTGGCTGCCTCGCGAACGAGGTCGAGCTCGTCGTGCAGATATTTGTCGAATTCGCCCACCACCTCGCGCGGCTTGAGGCGTCGGCCATCTTCCGACAGACCCTCGACCCAGCCGGCCATCATTCTCATGAGGTCCAGGTCTTTCTCGATGACCGGCAGCATGCCCGGTCGCAGCACCTTGACGGCCACATCGCGCAGATTGCCCGCCCGATCCTTGACGACGGCGAAGTGAACCTGCGCGATCGAGGCGCTGGCCACCGGCTCGCGATCGAAGCTCACGAAAACCGAGTCCACCGGACGCTTGAACGCGCGCTCGATTGTTGCAATGGCAATCGCCGAATCGAATGGCGGCACCCGGTCCTGCAGCAGCGCGAGCTCGTCCGCGATCTCGGCCGGCAACAGGTCGCGGCGGGTGGACATCACCTGTCCGAACTTGACGAAGATCGGCCCAAGCGATTCGAGCGCGAGCCGCAGCCGCTGTCCGCGCGGGGCGCTCAGGTCGCGGCCGAACGTGACGACGCGCATCAGCGAATGCAGTCCCGGCCTTCGAAAGCTCGCCAGGAACAGCTCATCCAGCCCGAACCGCCAGGCAACCCAGAAGATATAGAGGCCGCGCAGGTACCGCGTCATGCAGCCGGCCCCGAGCCAGCTGGGGGTGCCGAAGGCGCAGGAGTGGGCGACATATGGGGCGTGGCAGTGAAGGCAGCAGGAGCGACTGGCGAAGGCGCGGGCGTCGTCGCGGTGGACGCTCCGGGCGCCTTTGCCGCGAACTGACGCAGCCCCTGCATCATCCGCCGACCGGCTTCACCCAGCGCATGCGCGGGCGCATCGCCAATCACCCGGGAGAGGTCCTCTTCGAGATCCCAGCGCACGTTCTCGACCAACCAGTTGATCTCGGCGGCGAACTGCACGTCGCCCACGATTCGCACATGGGGCTTGTCGCCCCTGAATGCCGATTGCGCGAGCCCGAACGGCGACTCTTCCGTCAGCGTCAGGGTGAGGTCAGGGGCAGCAGTCGGCGGCGCAATGTCCAGCAACCCCGCCGGTGTCACGGCAAGCCGCATCACAAACACACGCCATTTCGCTTCGACCACACGGCCCGACTGTCGTACGAGCCGCGCCTGGGCCTCGCTCTCCTGCATCAGCACGTGATTGGCCATGAGGACGATGCGCCGCTGCACCTCATCGACAAGCCACTCGGGCGGTTTCAGGCTGTTCGTCACCCTCGCAAGGATGTCGTCCAGAAAAGGAAAGGGGGACTGTGTTGCCATAGTCCCCCATTATTCATGACGTTCGATGAACTTACTGGAGCGCCTGCACCCCGGCGACCAGCCAGCCCGACGAGCCGCTCTTGGGCTTGGTCATGTTCCAGACCTCGCGGAACGGGCTGGGGCCTGCCGATGCGTCTTCCCGGATCATTCCGGAGAACTCGACGCTGGCCATGTAGTCATCGCCCAGGTCTTCGATGCCCAGCAGTTGCGCCTCGAGCATCACCACGTCGGTCTTGTTCGGCGCACCGTCCAGGTGGGATTCGCGCTCTGCCAGCTGCGACCGGATCTCGCCCAGCATGCCGTCGGTCATCATGACGCGAAGCGCCTCGATGTCGGAGCGGTCCCATGCATCCTGCAGGGTCACGAAGTTGCGCTTGGCCGCGGTAATGAAACCCGGGGTGTCGAACCCGGCAGGCACGCCCCAGTTCTGCGAACCGGACAGGCCGGAACCGATCTGCACGCCGCTGCCTGCGCCAGCGCCGTTGGCGCCCGCCGGCTGGCCAAACTTGCCGGCCTCGAAAGCCATGCTGCCGCGCTCCCAGGGGCGAGCGGAAGCGTCATTGCCGACCTTGTCCGGGCTGTACTGGCGAGCCGCCTCCGGCGTGGCTGGCGACGCACCGGCGCCCTGATAGGCATACGCAGACTGCTGGGGCTTGTGCTGCGCCGCGCCGCCCCGGCGGGCACGCATGATCATGCCGACGACGACCATGATGACCAGGGCCAGCAGCCCGAACATCAGGATCTGGCCAAACGCCTCGCCCAGACCCAGCGAGGATGCAAGCCAGGCCAGGCCCAGGCCGGCGGCCAGGCCGCCGAGCATCGCGCCCCACGGACGCTTGGGTGCGGCGGCCGCAGCGGCAGCGCCGGGGTTGGCGGCCGGCGAGTTCGGCGTCGCCTGATTCTGCTGCGCGGGTGCGGCTGGCTTGCCGGCGTCGCGCTGCGTCACATTGTTCGATTGCTTGCCCATCGATCCGCCACCGCCCAGCCGACGTGCCGCATCGGCGTCAAAGCTGGAAAATGCCATGACGGTTACCAAAGCCCATGCCCATAGTTTCATCGTTGTCTCCTGCAGGGCTTGCGCCCGGTTTTATCTGACTGCTTCACTTCCGACTCTTCAACACTTGATACCCACATGAAGGGCAACCACGCCGCCCGTCATGTTGTGATAGTCCACATGGCCGAATCCGGCTTTCTTCATGAGGTCCTTGAGTTCCTGCTGCGCAGGATGCACCTTGATCGATTCGGCCAGATACTGGTAGCTGGCGCTGTCACCGGCAACCAGGCGCCCCAACTGCGGCAGCACCTTGAACGAATACCAGTCGTATGCCTTCACCAGCGGTTTAGCGACTTTCGAAAACTCAAGCACCAGCAGTTTTCCGCCCGGCTTGAGGACGCGCTGCATCTCGGCGAGCGCCACTTCCTTGTGGGTCATGTTGCGCAGGCCGAACGCCACACTGACCAGATCGAAGCTGCCGCTTGCGAACGGCAGCTTTTCTGCATCGCAGACCATCGTTGGCAGTGCAACGCCGGCATCGAGCAGGCGATCGCGTCCGGTACGCAGCATGGCCTCGTTGATATCGGTGTGCACCACCTGACCGCCGGGTCCGGCCTTGCGCGCAAACCCCAGCGCAAGGTCGCCCGTGCCGCCAGCTATATCGAGCACCTTCTGGCCAGGCTTCACATTGGCAACGAGCATCGTGTACGCCTTCCAGGCACGATGCAATCCCAACGACATGAGGTCGTTCATGACGTCGTACTTCGGCGCGACCGAATCGAACACGCCGCGTACGCGACGCGCCTTTTCGCGCTCGTCAACCGATTCGAAACCGAAGTGGGTGTTGCTCATCTATATGGAAAACCTGACATGCATGAATGCTAGACGCAATCGCGCCTGGCGAGTGGCACAACCCCTAGTTGATGCCGGATATTGAGATATCAATGCGAGCGTCAATGCCCACAGGCCTGGCCGGGCTTTTCCGGCATGGGCGCGTCCCGATCAACGCCGGCCTGTTGCAACCGCCGGTTGTAGTCGGCCCAGAGCTGATCCTGCTGGGAGCCCAGAAAGTAGAGAAAGTCCCAGGAAAAAATGCCGGTGTCGTGTCCGTCGGAAAAGCGCGGCTGCACCGCATAGTTGCCGATGGGATCGAGCGCTTCGAGCTGCACGTCGCGCTTGCCGGTCTGCAGAACTTCCTGCCCCGGACCGTGCCCCTGAACCTCGGCAGACGGCGAATACACGCGCATCAATTCGAAGGGAATGCGAAACGTCGCGCCATCCGCAAAGGCCACTTCGAGCACGCGCGACTGCGCATGGGCGGTGATTGCTTCGGGAACGGGCGTTGTGGATGAGAGACCTGCCATGCGGCCATTCTAGGCGGCACCTGGTCGCATGGCCCGGCCCCGGGGGACGACCGTGCGATGAGCAGGGACGCTCAGAAACGCAGGGAGAGGTTCACGTAGAAGCGACCATCGCCGCGCCTGGGCGCCGCCGAATTGAAGGCCAGCGGCACCTTGCTGCCAGAAATGATGTGGCCGTAGTCCAGTGAGAGCGCCAAAGGCTCCCTGGCGAATCGAAACCCCACACCCGCACTGGCCAGGCGGTCTGACGAGGGCTTGTCTGCACCGTTGGGATTGTTGTTGCCGAGCCATCCGCCTTCGAGGAACCCGAGCAGCCGCAAGCCGGTGGCCAGTTCGGGCGTGGTGACTTCGAACGACGTCATGAAGCCCTTGTCGCCAGTCAGGGGCCGGTCGATATCCGTCCCGCGCACGGACCCGAGTCCACCCAGCCCGAACTGTTCGCCGATGATGAGCACATCGGGGCTGTACTGGAACTGTCCGCGCACGGACCACAGCCAGTCTTTGGCAAATCGGGCTGAATAGTTGCCGCCTGCGCGCACGGCTTTCCAGTTGACCGTACTGATGCGCAGGCTCTCGCTCTGGTAGGACGCCAGGTCGTTGTTGCGCCCGCTGGACAGGTTGGCCGACAAGTCGATGTTGTAGCCCCACGATGCGTTGTCGGCGTCGGTGTGAGCGCTGTAGCTCACCGTCGCCGGACGGCTGCGGCGATCGCTGCCGATCACGACGCCATTGATCACCGCGGCATCGAACACCTTGTCTTCAAGGCCGAATGTGAAATAGCTGCGACGCCCCTCATCTGGCGGCAGGTAGTGGCTATAGCTGAGGCCCAGCGTGTGGCCCGCGCCCGTGCTGGTAAAGGTGCCGAAGTCGCCGACCACATCGGAGCGGATGTAAGTGGCCGCCATCACGCCGCCGAGCGCATAGAACGGAACCCGGTACGACAGGCCCAGCTGTTTCACGTCATCGGGCTTTTGCAGTGAGGTGGTGTAGGCGCCGACGAAGTGATGGTCGCGATTGAACAGGTTGGTGTGACCGCCAGAAACCGTGAATCGATCCCGCCCGGAGGCCCGCGTGCCCGCATTGGACAGGCCGAGCGCCAGTACCCACGGTCGCTTTTCCTGGACGGTGACGGTGACGTCGATCTTGTCTGGCTCGCTGCCTTCGCGCAGTCCGATCTGGATCAGCTTGTTGGGGTTTTCGTTCGCAATCGCAGTTTGCACCGCAAGCGTCTGGAAGTTGGGGGAGCCGCCTTCCTGCAGGCCAGGAAGCGTGCGCCGCACATTGGTTTCGTCATAGATCGAGGCGCCTTCGATGACGACCTTTCCGACGGTGAACCTGACCACGTTGAGCGTGACGGTCTGGCCGACCTCCTGTGGGGGCAGTGCCACCCGGTGCAGTCCGAAGCCCCTGGCGCGAAGCGCCGCTTCAAGCGCGGCAGTGGCTTTTTGCAGGGTGTCTATCGTCGCATCGGTGCGCAGGTATGGATCGAGCACCTGACGGGTCTCTGCCTGGCTCAGGGGGTTGTCGCCGGTCACATTGAAGCCCCGGATGGCGAACGTTGGCGCCGGCGCTGCGGACGCCATGGACGGGGCTGCGGGTATCTGGGCATGGGTCGCAGTCATGCCTGCCAGTAAAGCCGCCAGCACCCAGGCCATCCGGTTCAGCCCGCCGCTTCGCGTACGGGGCGCGCTTTGCCCTTTGGTCATTTCCTCTCGCCCCTCATTTTTTAGCTCAACGGTGAGCTGATTTTTCTTGCTGGCTCTGCGCTCGTCGTCCACAGGCCACAGGCGCTATCGGCACTGGTCTCCCCGCTTCACGCCGCTTTCGGCCAGCACACTCACCAGCAACGGATTGCGCGAGCCGGGCAACGGCACCGGATCGAAATCGATGAATTTGGGAACCGAAACGAGCCGCCTGGTGTCGCCGTCCGTCCCCGCAAACCCAAGCTCGCCCCTGCCCAGGTGCAGCGTGCCGCCGGCCGTCGCAATCTCGATGTGGCCGTCACGAAGGAAGACAAACAGGCCTTCTTCGTTATCCGACACAAACTCGCCAGAAAACAGCTTCGGCGGCACGGTGACACTGTCGGGTCGCGGACCTTCGATGGCCGGCTGGCTCGCGATGGGACGGATGGCGGTCGGTGTCATTTGCAGACCCTGCCCTTCCTGCAGCACCTCGAGCGCCGTATCGCCCTGGCGATTCACGGCGATCGAGCCGAGCCAGGTCCACAGGGTCAGGTCTTCGCAGTAGTCGTTGTCGTTGCGGCTCGTGCACTGGATGTCAACGCCGGTGCCTCGAATACCGATGGTGGCTGTCGCCGTGTTGAAGCCGACGTTGCGGTTGTTGGCTTTGGCGATCAGACCCGTGAGCGCGCGAATCGAGCCGCGCAGCACAGACGCCAGGAAGCGCCCCTCGCTGGCGTTCTGGGTGTCGTAGACGAAGTTGTCCACACGAAACCGCGTGGTGGAGCCGAGCGTCACGCGGGTGTCGTCACGAAAAGCCAGCACGGCCTGTGTAGCGCCCGACGTCTCGACCAAGTCGCCGGGATAAACGCTGCCTCCATTGACCAGACGCCTGCGCTGGCCGGCCGGATCGACGGCGCTGACCGTGCCCTGCGACGACACCACCCTGGCGCTTGCCTGAACCGCGATGGGCCTGGACGCCTGCGAAATCGCGGCAGACTCGGCGCCGCAGTCGCGCGCGCAGATGCGCGCGTCGAAGTCGGTGCCACGAATGCCGATGGTGGCGGTGCTGGTCTGTATCCTGGCCGCGTTAGGCGAGCTTTTGGCGATGAGGCCAGTCACGGCGCGAAACCCGCCGCGCACCAGTTGCATCAACATGCTGTTGTCGGGGGCGTTTTCGCGGTACCTGTACTGCTGGAGAACGATCTCGGAATTGGGGCGCACAGTCATGCGCGTGCCGTCGTCCAGCCTGATGATGGCTGAAGCGCCGTCGGAGGTGGTGAGGCGATCACCCTCCCTGAGGCTGAGGCCCTTGCCCAGGGTGCGGGGCACCTGGCCGGCAGTCTGCGCAAAGCCGACGCCCCGGGAGAATTCAACTTCGCCGGCCCCCTGTGCGGCAGCGCCAGACGCACAGGCGACCAGGCTGATGCCCACTGCTGCAAGCCAAAATCGGGGAACGACCATGCCTCACCTCCGGATACCGAACTTTCCTCCTAATACATCTTTCTGGCAAGTCAAATTGCAGAGCAGGCTGCAAGACGCGTGGAAAGATCGGCTTCAAGACCGGCAATCCGGGTCTGGACGCCGGCAATCCGGGCCTGGGGAACGTCCCGCTGCCGCTCGCTCCAGACCGAGGCGGGGAAGTAAGCGTCCCACCGGAACCTGGCAATCACATGCCAATGCAGGTGAGAGACCATGTTCCCCAGGGCTGCAAGGTTCACCTTGTCTGGTTCGAGATGCTGGCGCAGGCACGCTTCGACGCAGACAACCGCGTCCATGCATAGTTGTCGGTCGTCAGCGGAAAGTTGCGAGAACTCCGGCACGTGTTCAGTCCACACGACCCGGTAGAACGCCGCAATGCCTGGCTCGTCACAACGGATCACGCGGAACCTAGGGCCGGTGAACACCAGCGTGCCGCCCGGGCCATCGCAAAGCGGACAGCCCGGCTCCATCGTCAGACGAGCACCCGCTCGATCCCGCCGTTGTTCGCCGCGTTCACATACTCGGGCATCCAGTCCGCGCCCAGAATCTTGTTGGCCATTTCGACCACGACGTAGTCGGCCTCCAGCAACCCGTTTTGCAGGTCGTTGCCGTAACGGGTCAGCCCTTGAAGACAGCTGGGGCAACTCGTCAGGATCTTGATGTTGCCCTTCTCGCCGGGACCGCCAGGCACCCCTGCCATGGCTGTGCGCAGCGCCGCCTCGTCCTTGCGCAGCTCTTCTTCCTTGCGAAAGCGCACCTGCGTCGAAATGTCGGGACGGGTCACGCCCAACGTGCCCGATTCCCCGCAGCAGCGCTCGGACTTGCGAACGTTGTCGCCCACCAGCGCCTTCACCGTCTTCATGGGCTCCTGCAGCTTCATCGGGCTGTGGCATGGATCGTGGAAGAGATAACCCGCGGCCTGCGCCGGGTCGGACAGGTCCAGCGTGATGCCCTTTTCCAGCAGGTATTCGTGGATGTCGATGATGCGGCAGCCCGGAAAGATC
>JAZKFD010000288.1:0-15839 GCA_040386635.1 Pseudomonadota bacterium | reverse complement strand
TTCCCATGACCTACCCCAACACACAACTCTTCATCGACGGCAAGTGGCAGGACGCCTCGGGCGGCAAGTCCCTGGCCGTGTTCAACCCGGCCACCGGCGCTGAAATCGGCCGCGTGGCCCATGCCGAAATTGCCGACCTCGACCGCGCGCTGGCCGCAGCGCAAAAGGGCTTCGAGAAGTGGCGCGACATGCCGGCGATCGAGCGCAACAAGATCATGCGCAAGGCCGCCGCTCTCATGCGCGAACGTGCAGGGGCCATCGGGGCCCTGCTCACGCAGGAGCAGGGCAAGCCGCTTGTCGAAGCCAAAGGCGAAGCAATGGCTGCCGCCGACATCATCGAATGGTTTGCAGATGAGGGCCTGCGCGTTTACGGCCGCATCGTGCCGGGCCGCTTCAACCTCACCACGCGCCAGATGGTGCTCAAGGACCCGGTCGGTCCGGTGGCCGCGTTCACGCCGTGGAACTTCCCGATCAACCAGGTCGTGCGCAAGATGGCTGCGGCGCTTGCCACCGGCTGCTCGATGATCGTGAAGGCGCCCGAAGAAACGCCGGCCGCGCCCGCAGAACTCATTCGCGCATTCGCCGATGCGGGCCTCCCCGACGGCGTGCTGGGCCTGGTGTACGGCAATCCGGCCGATATCTCCAACTACCTCATCCCGCACCCGATCATCCGAAAGATCACCTTCACCGGCTCGACGCCCGTGGGCAAGCAGCTCGCCGCGCTGGCCGGCAAGCACATGAAGCGGGTGACGATGGAACTCGGTGGCCACGCGCCCGTCATCGTTGCTGAAGACGCCGATGTCGCCCTGGCGGTCAAGTCGGCCGGCGCCGCCAAGTTCCGCAATGCGGGCCAGGTCTGCATCTCGCCCACACGTTTTCTGGTGCACGAAAGCATCAAGAACGATTTCGCTGCCGCGCTCGTCAAATACACGCAGGGCCTGAAGGTGGGCGACGGCGCAGCCGAGGGCACCACCATGGGTCCGCTGGCGAACCCGCGCCGGGTGACGGCCATGCACGAATTCACGCAGGATGCCGTCAAGCATGGGGCCACCGTCGCCCACGGCGGCGAACGCATCGGCACCGAAGGCAACTTCTGGCAGCCGACCATCCTGACCGACGTCCCGCTGGAGGCCAGGGTGTTCAACGACGAGCCCTTCGGTCCGATGGCCGCGATTCGCAGCTTCAACGTGCTTGAAGACGCGATCGCCGAAGCCAACCGCCTGCCCTTCGGCCTGGCCGGTTACGCCTTCACGCGCTCGCTGAAGAATTCGGACCTGCTGGCCCGCCGCATGGAAGTCGGCATGCTGTGGATCAACATGCCCGCACTGCCGTCGGCAGAAATGCCATTCGGCGGCGTGAAGGATTCAGGCTATGGCTCCGAAGGCGGACCGGAGGCCATGGACGCGTATTTGAACGCCCGCGCGGTGTCGATCAACAACGTCTGACGGCCAGTCGCCTGGTCTCGCTCGAGAGGGGCGCCGGTATCCACCGGCGCCTGCTGGGCCTCTTTGCACCCCGCTGCATGCCTTGCACTTCGGGCCCGTTGGCCCTGAGCTGCCCACACCTTCGCTGAGATGCTGTTGTGCTGCGCCGGTGGCCGATTCTGGCGGAATCCGGGCGTTCCACCCCTTTACTGTCGCGCTCAAGTCCTACACCTTGCGGATGGGGCGCCGCATAAATTCACAGGCGCATCATGAAAACATTTTTCCTCAATGCCTGGGCGCGGATTCGGGGGCTTGCGGCGGCGATCTACGGCAAGCTTGCCCGACGGCCCGCCTGGCTGCTGCTGATCGTGCCGGCATTCTTCGCAACGGTCGTCACGGTTTATGTGCTGGCACTGATTCCTTTCACGCCCAGCACGGCCGACATCAAGAAGGTTCGCGCGGACAAGCCGACCATCGTGCTGAGCGCCGACGGCAAGGAGCTTGCGGAATTCAAGCGCATCAATCGCGAATGGGTCAAGCTCGATGCCATTTCGCCGACGGTGGTCAACGCGTTGCTGGCCACCGAGGATCATCGCTTCTACAAGCATGGCGGCCTGGACATGCGCCGAACGGCATCGGCCATCTACCAGACTCTGACAGGCAGCGTTCAGGGCGGCTCCACCATCACGCAGCAGCTGGCCCGCAACATGTTCCCCGAGGACATCGGCAGATCCCAGACCGTCACCCGCAAGGTCAAGGAGGCGATCACCGCGCTCAAGATCGAAGCGCTCTACTCCAAGGACGAGATCCTGGAGATGTACCTGAACACCGTGCCTTTTCTCTACAACGCGTACGGCATCGAGATGGCCGCGCAGACCTACTTCGACAAGCCGGCCAAATCGCTCGATGTGCTGGAAGGCGCCACGCTCATCGGCATGCTCAAGGGCACGAGCTACTACAACCCGGTGCTCAACCCCGAACGCGCAGTTGCACGCCGCAACCTCGTGATGGCGCAGCTGCTGAAGTTCGACAAGATCAAGCAAGCTGAGTTCGATGCGCTCAAGGCCCGTCCACTAGGGCTGAACTTCGAACGACAGAACGAAGACCTGGGCCTGGCACCCCACCTCACGCAGCAGCTGCGCCGCTGGCTGATCTCATGGGCCGATGAAAAAGGCTACAACATCTACGGCGACGGGCTCATCGTCCGCACGACCATCGACTCGCGGCTGCAGCAGCTGGCGACCGAGGCCGTCACCCGGCAGTCCGACAAGCTGCAGGTTTTCGCAGACAACGCCTGGGGCAAGCGCATGGGCGCCAACAAACAGCTGCTGGACACCTTCACCCGCGAAAGCGCGCCATATCGCGAGGCACGCGAATCCGGTCTGGACGATGCCGAGGCGCTCAAGCGCGTGCAGGCTGATACCGAAGTCATGAAGGCGCTCTGGACCAACAAGACGACCCTGCAATCGGCCTTCCTGGCCATGGATCCCGCCAGCGGCCAGATCCGCGCCTGGGTGGGCAGCCGCGACTTTCGCAAGGACCAGTTCGACCATGTCCAGCAAGCGAAGCGGCAGCCGGGTTCGACCTTCAAGCCCTTCGTGTACGGCGCCGCCTTCGAGCAGGGCGCCAGCGCACAGCAAACATTCATCGATGGTCCGGTCGAGATTCGCATCGATGCGCGCACCGTCTGGCGGCCCACCGACATGCATGGCTCGACGAACGCGCCCATGACGCTCCGCGACGGCCTGGCCCAGTCAAAAAACACCATCACGGCACAGGTCATGCAACAGGTGGGGCCGGCCCGCGTAGCCAAGGTCGCCTACGACATGGGCGTGCGTGAAAGCAAGCTCGATGCGGTCCCGTCGCTCGCGCTGGGCACCAGCCCCGTGACGCTCAAGGAGATGGTCACTGCCTACAGCACGATTGCCAACAGCGGCCAGTATGTGGAGCCGTTCCTGGTCGTGAGCGTCGAGGACCGGGACCACAAGGTCATCGAGACATTTCACACCAAGGGCGCACAGCAGGGGCTCACGACAGCCGCCGCGCAGACGCTGCTTGACGTACTGCGAAGCGCGATCGACAAGGGCACGGGCATCGGCATCCGTGCGCGCTTTGGCATTCAGGGCGACGTGGCCGGCAAGACCGGCACCACACAGGACAACACCGACGGCTGGTTCATCCTCATGCATCCGAACCTGGTGTCGGGCGCCTGGGTCGGCTTCAATGACAACCGCATCACGATGGGCGACGAGTGGGGGCAGGGTTCGCGCAATGCGCTCAACATCGTCGGCGATTTCTACCAACAGTCGATGAAGGCGAAATTCGTGGATACCAAGGCGGTGTTTGCGGCGCCGAAAGAGGCGAATGTGCTGGACCGCATGAACGACTGGCTCAATAGCGTCTTCCAGGCGCCCGTCGAACAGCCCACAGTCACCGTTGAATCGACACCGGAAAAACAGCCCGATCCGTCCGAATCCACTGTCGTGGTGGTTCCGCCGCTTACGCCGGCTCAAGGCGAGGTGGTGCAGCTGCCGCCGCAGCGGGTGCCTGTGACCGAGCCACGCGAATATGTCATCCGCGAATACAGCAATCAGCCTCGCGAAGCCCGCGACTACCAGCGGGAGCCGCCCAGGGACCTGGCGCGGGACCTGCCGCGCGAAGTACCCCGCGACTACCAGCAGCGCGATTACGAGCAGCGTGGTGAGTACCGGCAACGCGACATGGAGCCTCGCGATAGCCAGCGCGATCCGCGCGATTACCCCCGCAGTTTCCCCCGCCCGGGCGACACGGCGCCTTTGGGTGGCGATTACAGGCGGTACACGCCGCCTGAGGTGTCCCGCTCGGACCGGCCCGCCCAGGTGGTCGTCGTTCCACCGCTGCAGCCACAGGAATCGCGACAGGTCGAACGGCCCGTTCCACCCACCTATTCGCCGCAGCCACGAGTGCAGATGATTCCGCCAACGCCGCCCGGCCTCACGCCGGTTGTCCCTTCGCCCAGGGAGTCACGGGAGCCACGAGAGTCACGGGAGCCGCGAGATTCGCGCCGGATCATCGCCGAGCCCGATGGCCCGGTCGAGCCGCGCTAATCGATTGCGGCCCGACCCAGCAGGAATTCACGTTCGCGCGCGTTGCCGGCCAGTGCGGCGGCGCGCCTGAATTCTTCGCGCGCTTCCTCCTTTCGACCGAGCTTGAAAAGCAGGTCGCCCCGCACGCCCGGGAGCCAGTGGTAGTTCTTCAGCGCCTTTTCTTCCTGCAGCGAATCGATGATTTCCAATCCGGCGGCGGCTCCGAACGCCATGCCGACGGCGACCCCGCGATTGAGCTCCACCACCGGAGACGGTGCCACTTGGGAAAGCGCAGCGTAGAGGGACGCAATCCGCCTCCAGTCGGTCTGATCTGCAACCGCCGCACGGGCATGACATGCCGCAATCGCCGCCTGCAGCGCGTAAGAACCGCGCGCGCCGCCCAGCGCCTCTGCACGCGCGAGCGCAGCCAGCCCACGGCGGATCAGGAGCCGGTCCCATCGGCCACGCTCCTGTTCCATCAGCAGCACCGGACGCCCCTGCGAATCGACCCGTACACCCGCGCGCGAGGCCTGCAACTCCATGAGGGCCACCAGGCCGTGGACCTCTGACTGCCCAGGCACCAGGTCGGCCAGCATGCGTCCCAGGCGGAGCGCCTCATCGCAAAGCGCGGGCCGCATCCAGTCCTGTCCGGTGGTAGCCGTGTAGCCCTCGTTGAACACGAGATAAACGACCTCCAGCACCGAGCCCAGTCGCTCGTCGAGGGCGTCGGGTTGCGGCACTTCGAAGGGGACGCGCGCTTGCGCAAGGGTTCGCTTGGCGCGGACGATGCGCTGCGCGATCGTCGGTTCCGGCGCGAGGTAAGCGCGCGCGATCTCATGCGTGGTCAGGCCACCCAGCAGCTTGAGCGTGAGCGCAACGCGCGCCTCGGTTGCAAGCACCGGATGGCAGGCCGTGAAGATCAGACGCAACAGGTCGTCGCCGATGTGATCGGCACGCATGTCATCGAGCTGATCCACGAAGTCTGGCACGACCAGGGCTTGCTGCGCCTCCAGGTCCTGGCCGATCTGTTCGAGTTTGGCGACCAGGTTGCGGTCGCGGCGCAGGCGATCAAGGGCCCGGTTCTTCGCGGTCTGCATGAGCCAGGCGCCGGGGTTGTTGGGCACACCGTGGTCGGGCCAGTGCTCCAGCGCCGCAACCAGCGCATCCTGGGCCAGCTCTTCGGCCAGCCCGATATCGCGCACCACGCGCGCGACGCCCGCGATGATCTTCGCGGACTCGATGCGCCAGACGGCCGCGATGGCCTGATGCGTTGCGCTGTGCATGGCCGATTGTCACGCCACTCGAAGCACGGCTGTCATCGGGACCGGGTCCCGCCTGCATGTCACGCCTGCGGCGGCATGGCCTGCGGATCCATGTACACCACTTCCCACATGTGACCATCGAGGTCGGTGAAGCCGTGGGTGTACATGAAGCCATGGTCCTGCGTGGGTTGGGGCGCGGTTCCACCGGCGGCAAGGGCTTTCGCCACGAAGTCGTCCACCTCCGCGCGACTTTCGCACGACAGGCAGATCAACACCTCGGTGGTCTTCGTCGCATCGGCAACGGGCTTCTTTGTGAACGTCTGAAAAAATGGCTCGACCAGCAACATGACAAAGATGGTCTCGCTCACCACCATGCACGCGCCCTGGTCGTTGGTGAATTGCGGGTTGAAAGCAAAGCCCAATGACTTGAAAAACGCTTGCGAGCGTTCCATGTTCCGGATGGGCAGGTTGACGAAAATCTGGCGGGTCATTGAGTTGCTCCTGAAATCGAAATGAAAAGCGGTGTCTGGCTCATCGCCCGCACTTACTCCATGCCCATCTGCTGGAAGCGAGCGAGCGTTTCGGGTTCTACCAGCTCCTGGAAGTCTTCCATCTCGTAGAGCTGGCGCACCTCGATCTCGGCCGGCTTGTCGATGCCCACGGGGTTGGGAAAGCGACGCGACCATTCCAGCGCCTCGTCGCGATTGCGCACCTGAATCAGCGTGTAGCCGGCGATGAGTTCCTTGCTTTCGGTAAAGGGACCATCGATGACCTCGCGCCTGTCGCCGTTGTAGCGGATCCGCCAGCCCTTGCTGGAGGGGTGCAGCCCCGATCCGTCGAGCAGCACGCCGGCCCGGGTGAGTTCTTCGTGGTAGTTCGCCATGGCCTCGAACAGCTGCTCGGATCCGGGCGGAAACCGGCCCGCTTCCGAATCGGGTGTGGCCTTGACGATGATCATGAATTTCATGCGCGCTCCTTTGGGTGGTGGTGCCTGATTGAAGCGGCGAAAACTGCGCGCCTCTGCTCACACGACGAACAAGGACTGGCGAAATCGACAAGCCCGGGGCGACTTTTTGCAGGGGTGGGGCCGCCTAGAGAAAACAAGGCCCCGTTTCGCGAACCTCAACCGTTGCCCATTGCGCCGCCGGACACTCCCGGGCGATCGCAAGCGCCTCACCGCGGGTGGCAACATCCAGCAGGAAGAAGCCGCCAATCATTTCCTTTGCCTCCGCAAAAGGCCCATCGAGAACCTGGGCACGGCCATTTCGCACCTGCACGCGCGCCGTATCCTTGTCGATGGACGCCAGGGATTCCACGGCGCGCAGCACACCGCGCGTGTTCAGTTGCGCAGCGAACTGCACCATGCTTTCATACAGCGCTTCGCCCTCGGCGGGGGTTCGAGCCTGGCGCTGGCCGATGGGTTCATGGATCAGGAGCAGGTAAGACATCGCCGCATGATAGTGCGTGAGCTGCCGGCAGAGCAGTCATCAACCATTCTTGGTGCCACCATCAGCAGCGCCGCACCCGCGACAAAATGAACGCCCATTGGCTCGCAAGCTGATCAGTCAATGAAGAAATCAGGAATGAAATCCCTGGTTCCCGGCTTGACCGAATACATCTCCAGGTCGGTGATGCCATGGGCAGCGAGCACTTCGTCGTCGATGAAGAAGTTGCCGCTATTGCCTGCGACACTGCCGTCGCTGGTCAGGATCAAATACGCGGCATCCGACAGGATTTCGGGCTTGCGGCACATGTCGAGATCGACACCCGGAATCATCTGCAGTGCCGCGGTGGCAATCGCGGTGCGAGGCCACAGGCTGTTCACCGAAATGGCGTACTTTCTGAACTCACCCGAGTGGCCGAGCGTGCACATGCTCATGCCGTACTTGGCCATCGTGTAAGCCGTGTGCGGCGCGAACCAGTGCTGCTTCATCGACAGCGGGGGAGACATGTTCAGCACATGCGCATTGCGTCCCGCCGCCGCCGACTTCTTGAGTTCGGGCAGGCACGCCTGCGTGCACAGGTAGGTGCCGCGCGCGTTGATGCTGTTCATCAGGTCATAGCGCTTCATCGGCGTGTGCTCGGTGTCGGTCATGCTGATGGCGCTCGCGTTGTTCACCAGGATGTCGATGCCGCCGAAGGCCTTCACTGCTTGCGCAATGCCTGCGAGCACCGCATCTTCATCGCGAATGTCGATGGCCAGCGGCAGCGCCTGTCCGCCTGCGGCTTCGATTTCTCTGGCGGCCGAGTAGATGGTGCCGGGGAGCTTCGGATTGGGATCGGTGGTCTTGGCCGCGATGACGACATTGGCGCCATCGGCCGCAGCGCGTTTGCCGATGGCCAGGCCGATGCCGCGAGAGGCACCGGTGATGAAGAGGGTCTTGCCTTTGAGCGTCATGTCGGACTCCTAGCATCTTGTTTCGTTGCGGGCTCTAGCCGAATGGACGTCAGACTTTCGAGAAATCCGGCTTGCGCTTTTCCATGAACGCGCCGAACGCCTCCTTCGCCGCAGGCTCGCCGAGCATGCGCCCGAAGCTCTGGCCTTCTTCGGCCATCTGCTGCAGCACCAGTTGCTGCTGGCCCTTTTTCATCAGGCGCTTGGTCTCCACCAGCGAACTCAGGGGCTTGGCGGCCAGCTTGCGCGCGACGCCCTGCGCGACCGAGTTCGCCTCGGTCGGCGGCACCACGCGATTGACGAGGCCCACCTCCATCGCTGCCTCGGCCATGAACGGCTCGCCCAGCAGCAGCGCCTCTGCCGCGCGGTGATAGCCGAGCATCTGCGGCACGAGGAGGCTCGATGCGGCTTCCGGACATAGACCGAGGTTCACGAAGGGCATCGAGAACGCCGCGTTGTCACCGGCATAAACCAGGTCGCAATGAAACAGCATCGTCGTGCCGACACCCACTGCCGGTCCGCACACGGCGGCGACCAGCGGCTTGGTGAAGGTCGCGATGCCATGAAGGAACCGGAAAACCGGCGAGTTCATGCCCGCTGGCGGCTTGTTCAGGAAATCACCAATGTCGTTTCCTGCGCTGAACACCGTCTCGTGGCCCTGGAACACGACAACGCGAATCGTGGCATCTTCCTGGGCTGTCGCCAGCGCATCGGCCATCGCGCCGTACATATCGGCAGTGATCGAATTCTTGCGCTCCAGGCGGTTGAGGGTGATGGTCATCACGCCGTTTTCGGCGTGGGTAAGGATGTCGCTCATGAGTGGCCTTCCAGTTGTTCCTTGACGAAATCGAGTCGGTCCTGGCCCCAGTACATCTGGCCATCGACGAAGAATGTGGGGGCGCCAAACACGCCGCGCGAGACCGCCTCTTGCGTAAGGGTCTTGAGGCGCTCCTTGACCTGCGGGTCCGATGCCAGCGCAAGCAGTGCCTGCGGATCGAAGCCCGCCTCCTGTATGACCGCGCCGACGATGGCGGGATCGTTCAGGTTTCGGCCATCGACCCAGATCGCCTTGTACAGCGCGTCGGTCAATTCGAAAAAGCGATCAGGCTGGTGCTGCTGAACCCCTGTGACGGCGCGCATCAGCGTAAGGGTGTTGATCGGGAAGTGCGGGTTGTGCTGGAAGCCCACGCCATACCGGTTCGCGTATCGCGCGAGGTCCTCCATCATGTAGGCGCCCTTGGCCGGCACCGTGGTGGGGGAGTGGTTGCCCGTTGCCTGGAACACGCCGCCCAGCAGCATCGGCTTGAAGTCGATCTGCGCGCCGGCCCGGCTGCAGATGTGTGGCAGCTGTGTCCACGCGATGTAAGCGGCAGGGCTGCCCACATCGAAGAAGAACTCGACGGTTTTTGTGTCTGCAATCATCAGAATTTTTCCATCCAGGGTCTGAGGTCGAGCTCGTGTGTCCAGGCGTCGCGGGGCTGCGTGTGGAGCATCCAGTACATGTCGGCGATGTGCTCGGGGTTGAGGATGCCATCCTCGTCCTTCAAGGCGTAGCGCTGCGGGAAATTCTCCCGGATGAACGCGGTGTCTATGGCGCCGTCGATGATGGCATGCGCAACATGGATGCCGCGCGGCCCCAGCTCCCTGGCCATGCTTTGTGCGAGCGCCCGCAGCGCGTGCTTGGCACCTGCGAACGCCGCGAAGTTGGCTGCGCCGCGCAGTGAGGCGGTGGCGCCGGTAAATAGGATGGTTCCTTTGTGGCCCTTGTTCGCGGTGTCCTCGACGCGCGCGACCATCCGCCTGGCAACTTCGCGGCCATTAAGGAAGCCGCCCAGGCACGCCATTTCCCAGATCTTGAAATACTTGCGCGCCGTTTCATCCAGGATGCTGCAAGGCACGTTGGCACCAATGTTGAACACCATCACTTCGATCGGGCCGATGGTCGTCTCGATCGCTTCGACCAGCTGCACGACCTCTTCTTCCTTGCGCGCATCCGAAGAAAATCCGTGTGCCCTGCCGCCCTCGACCCCGATCTGCTCAATGAGGGGCTGCAGCTTGTCCAGGTTGCGGCGGGTGGCGCACACCGTGTAGCCGCCCCTGGCAAAACGGCGTGCGATCGCGCCGCCCGTTGCATCACCCGCGCCCACGATGAGCGCCACCGGATTCCTGCGCGAGCTGTCGGGCGTGCTGAGCATGGCTATTCCTTGAAATACATGATCTGGTGCGACGTGGCCAGAAGCTTGCCCGCTTCGCTCCAGAGCTGCGCTTTCTGGTCGAGGTAGCCGTTGTGGAAGCCCTGCCCTTCGGCCTGGCCCAGGAGATGACCCTCACCAATGGTCGAAAGCTCGGTGCCGCTCGCATGAAAGTACACGGTCATCGACACGGTGCCAATCGGAACGAGCATGGATCGGCGCAGCCATATGCGCGGAAAAAAAACGTCGGCGATTGCGGTAAGCGACGCGAAGTCCAATGCGCGCGGCGGGTTATCCCGCATCCACACGCGCGTCCGGCTATGACCCAGATCCGCGCCATCCCAGGTTGACGGCAGTGCGCCTTCGATGAACCGCAACTCGTATCGGTTGACCCACTCCACCAGACTCCTGCCCTGCGAGACGGGCACCTCGAAAGGTCGCGCGACCTCAGGCATCGGAAGGTCAGGCGGACTCCAGGTCTCGCGCCGGAGCGCCGTCACCGCGGTTGCGGTGAGCACCGCCGCACCGTCCTGACGCATCTCGATGACCCAGTGCTGCGTGGACCTGTTGGTGCGCGCTGGTCTCGCGGTGATCTCGAACTCGCCGGCGGCAACGGCAGCCGCAAAGTTGACGGTGAGTGCGATGGGCTCGCCGAGCAACCCGAGGTGCCGCAGCACCGCGTTGATCGCCTGCGCAGCGGTGATGCCGCCGAACGGGCCGATCATGTTGGCGTACGCTGCACTCGTGCGGCCGACCGACGTGTGCTCGCCCTGCGGCGAAAGCGCGATGGCGGCGTCCAGTGGGTGGTCGCTCATGCCATCAGGCCTGCGTCTTGCACAGACATTTGATCAAACCCGCTCAAAAATCCCGGCCGCACCCTGCCCCATCCCCACGCACATGGTCACCATCGCGTACTTCAGGTTCTTGCGTTGCAGCGCGTGGATCACTGTCGCCGAGCGGATGGCACCTGTCGCGCCCAGGGGGTGGCCCAGCGCAATGGCGCCGCCCATCGGATTGACCTTGCTCGCATCCAGCCCCAGCGTGTTGATCACGGCCAGCGATTGCGCGGCGAACGCCTCGTTCAGCTCGATCCAGTCCATGTCGTCCTGCTTCAGGCCTGCATAACGCAAGGCCGCAGGAATGGCTTCGATCGGGCCGATGCCCATGATGTGCGGCGGCACGCCGCGGCTCGCGTAGCTCACGAAGCGCGCAAGTGGCTTGAGCCCGAAGCGCTTGACGGCTGATTCACTTGCCAGGATCAGCGCGCCGGCGCCATCGGATGTTTGCGAGCTGTTGCCCGCTGTCACCGAGCCGCGTGCGGCGAACACCGTCCTCAGTTTCGAAAGGCCTTCAACGGTTGTGTCGGGGCGCGCACCTTCATCGAGGTTCACCATGCGGGTGGCCAGCGTCACTTCTGCGGAGTCGAGATCGACGCTGCGATCGGTCACTTCCACCGGCGTGATCTCGTCGGTGAACTCGCCGGCCTTCATCGCCGCGATCGCCTTCATGTGCGAGTGGTAGGCGAACTCGTCCTGCGCGTCGCGGCTGACCTTCCACTGCTGCGCAACCTTCTCTGCCGTGAGGCCCATGCCGTAGGCAATGCCGTAGCTTTCGATGTCATCCGGATTGGAGAAGATGGCGGGCGACAGCGAGGGTGAGTTGCCCATCATGGGCACCATGCTCATGCTCTCGGTTCCGGCTGCGATCATCACGTCGGCTTCGCCCACACGGATGCGGTCGGCGGCCATCTGCACTGCCGACAGGCCCGAAGCGCAAAAGCGATTGACGGTGATGCCGCCCACGCTCTTGGGCAGCCCGGCGAGCACGGCGCCGATACGCGCCACGTTCAGGCCCTGCTGTGCTTCAGTGATCGCGCAGCCGCAGATCACGTCTTCGATGGCGGCTGGGTCGAGCCCCGGCACCTGTGCAAGCGCGGCGCGAAGCGTGGTTGCCAGCAGGTCGTCGGGGCGCGTGTTGCGAAAGAACCCGCGATGCGAGCGCCCGATGGGCGTGCGGGTGGCGGCGACGATGTAGGCGTCCTGGATCTGTTTGCTCATGTTGTACTTTCTTCGGTGGGTTTGAAAGCAGACGCCTCAATTGCGTACCGGCTTGCCCGTGGACAGCATCCCCATGATCCGCTCCTGTGTCTTTTCGTGCACGAGCAGCGCGCAGAACGCCTGGCGCTCCAGCGTCATGAGGTATTCCTCCGTCACCATCGTGCCGGTATCGACATCGCCGCCGGTCACGACATTCGCGATCAGCGATGCGATGTGGAAATCGTGCTGGCTGATGAAGCCACCATCGCGCATGTTCACGAGTTGACCCTGTATCGTCGCCTTGCCGCTTCGGCCGGCCACCGGGAACTGGCGCTTCTGCGGCGCACGATAGCCACCGGCATACATCGCCCTGGCTTCATTGATCGCCACGAACAACAACTCGTCCTTGTTCGGAACGATGATGTCGCTGTCCAGCAGGTAGCCCAGCTTGCGCGACTCGATCGCACTGGTGCCGACCTTGGCCATCGCAGCGGCAGTGAATCCCTCGGTGAGAAAAGGCAGCAGGTCCTTGTGGGTTGAAAGCGCCTGCACCTCGGCCGCCCGGCGGGCAATGTAGGTGAGGCCCCCCGCGCCCGGCACCAGGCCGACACCCACTTCCACCAGGCCGATGTAACTTTCCATCGCGGCGACGCGCCGGGCGCAATGCACGGCGATCTCGCAACCACCACCCAGTGCCATGCCGCGGATCGCCGCGATCACCGGCACGTTGGCATAGCGCAAGCGCAGCATGGTCTGCTGCAGATGGCCTTCGGCTTCGTCGATCGCGCTGATGCCGACGGCGACGAAGGCAGGCAACATGGCCTGCAGGTCCGCGCCCACCGAGAACGGCTCGTCGCCCGACCAGATCACGATGCCCTGATAGTCCTTTTCCGCCATCTCGACAGCCATCTGGAGACCCTCGGCCACTTCGGGGCTGATGGCATGCATCTTGGTTTTGATGCTGGCGAGCAGCACCTGGTCGTCCAGGGTCCACAAGCGGATCGCGTCATCTTCATGCAGCGTCTTGCCTGCCGTCGTGTAGCTTGGCGCGTTGCTTCCCGCAACCGCTTCGGGAAAGTGCTGGCGCGAATACACAGGAAGTACGCGGCGCGACTCGAACTTGCCGGTCGTCGGGTTCCACGAGCCTTGGGGTGTGTGCACGCCGCCCGCATCGGCGACCGGGCCTTTGAACACCCAATCGGGGAGCGGCGCATTGGAGAGCGTCTTGCCGGCCGCAATATCTTCGTTGATCCACTGGGCCACCTGCAACCAGCCCGCTTCCTGCCAGAGCTCGAACGGTCCCTGGCTCATGCCAAAGCCCCAGCGCATCGCAAAGTCAACGTCGCGCGCGGTCTCGGCGATAGACGCAAGATGCACGGCCGCATAGTGAAAGCTGTTGCGCAGGATTGCCCAGAGGAATTGCCCCTGCGCGCCTTCAGCATTGCGAAGCAGCTTCAGTCTTTCGCCCGCAGGCTTTTTCAGCATGCGGCCATAGACCTCGTCGGCTTTCTCGCCGCCCGCCACATATTCCTTCGACTCCAGGTCGAAGCGCAGCACATCGCGCCCGACCTTCTTGTAGAAACCGGCCTTGCTCTTCTGGCCGAGGTTGCCCATCTCCAGCAGTGTCTTGAGCACCTCCGGCGTGGCGAAACTCCGATAGAACGGATCGCTCTTCTCGTCGAGGTTGTCCTGCAGGGTCTTCACGACGTGCGCCATCGTGTCCAGCCCCACCACGTCGGCCGTGCGGAAGGTGCCGCTCGATGCGCGGCCCAGCTTCTTGCCGGTCAGGTCATCGACCACGTCGTAGGTCAGGCCGAACTTCTCGACCTCTTTCATCGTTGCCAGCATGCCGGCGATGCCGATGCGATTGGCGATGAAGTTGGGCGAATCCTTCGCGCGGACCACGCCCTTGCCCAGGCCGCTTGTCACGAAAGTTTCCAGGTCGTCCAGGATCTGCGGGTGAGTGGTGGGCGTGTTGATCAGCTCGACCAGGTACATGTACCGGGGTGGGTTGAAAAAGTGGATGCCGCAAAAGCGCGGCTTGATTTCTTCAAGCAACGCTTCGGACAGCTTCGTGATCGACAGGCCCGACGTGTTCGAGGCGACGATGGCGTGCGGTGCGATGAAGGGTGCGATCTTCCTGTAGAGATCGAGCTTCCAGTCCATGCGCTCGGCGATGGCTTCGATGATCAGGTCGCAGTCGCGCAACTGCTCCATGTGCTCTTCGTAGTTGGCCTGCGTGATGAGCGCCGCGTCTTCGGCAACGCCCAGCGGCGAAGGCTTGAGCTTCTTCAAACCCTCAACGGCTTTCGTCACGATGCCGTTCTTCGGGCCGTCCTTGGCTGGAAGATCGAACAGCACGACGGGAACCTTGACGTTGACAAGGTGCGCGGCGATTTGTGCACCCATCACGCCTGCACCGAGCACCGCAACTTTTTTTACCTGGAAACGTGACATGGTCGGCTTTCTTTCGCTGTTCGAAGCCGGCTCTGCAGCGGCCCGCTCCTGATGGTCTTTGTACATTGTCTGTCCTGTTAATTCACGCGCACCCAGGTCTGCGTCCGTCCGAAGGGCCCGATCGAGCCGCGCACTTCGAGTCGCTTGCCCCCTTCGATCGGCGTCAGTCGCAGCCGGTATTCGCGGCCGTTCTCCGGATCAAGAATCTTGCCGTCTTCCCAGACGTCCCTGCCTTCGGCCTTCTTCGCGCCGCGGATGATTTCGAGACCGTCGAGCGCCTGCTCCTTGCGGTCGTCCTTGCATTCGGTACACGTGGCGCCGGGCTTTGCATCCTTGGTCAGCCGGCGCTCGATTTTTCCGCTGATGACGCCTGCGTTTTCGACCAGGCGCAGCTCGGCCTTGGCCTCACCGGTCTTGTCGTCGATGTTGCGCCACAGGCCCACAGGGGAGACCTGGGCGAATGCCGAGGTCACGCCCAACAACAGGCTCGCCAGTAGTGGAAACTTCATGCCAGCGCAAGGTCCGTGTCCATCAGAACCTTGCTGCCGGCGCGCGCCGTGCGCATGAGCGTTGCCGTTTCAGGGAACAGCTTCGCGAAGTAAAAACGCGCGGTCTGCAGCTTCGCCTGATAGAACGGGTCGGTATTGCCGGCAGCAATCTCACGCAGCGCGACCTGCGCCATGCGCGCCCAGAAATAGCCATGCACCAGGTGCCCGGCCACGCGCAGGTAGTCGACTGCCGCAGCACCGACCTCGTCCGGGTTCTGGAAGCCCTTGAAGCCGATCTCGGTGGTGAACTTGGTCATCTGGTCGCCCAGCATGGCAATCGGGTTGATGAACTCGGCCATCTTCTCGTTGACGCCTTCTTCTTCGACCAGTTGCCCGATCAGCTTGCCGAACTTCTTGAGCGTCGCGCCGTTGTTGCCCAGGATCTTCCGGCCCAGGAGGTCCAGCGACTGGATCGTGTTGGTGCCTTCGTAGATCATGTTGATGCGGTTGTCGCGCACGA
>JAZKFD010000287.1:0-4473 GCA_040386635.1 Pseudomonadota bacterium | reverse complement strand
CGAGGACGACCAGGTGCTGGCCGACGGCTTGCTGCGATCCCTGCGCGCATCGGGAGCCGCAGTCGATCATGTCTCCAGCGGGACCGAGGCCGATGCGGCCCTGATGACGAACAACGAGTTCGACTTGCTGATTCTCGATCTGGGCTTGCCAAAGATGCATGGCCTGGAGGTGCTTCGCAAGCTGCGCGGACGCGGCTCTTCGCTTCCGGTGCTGATCCTCACGGCAGCCGATGCCATCGAAGAACGGGTCAAGGGCCTCGACTATGGCGCAGACGACTACATGGCCAAGCCCTTCAGCCTGCAGGAGCTTGAAGCGCGTGTGCGAGCCCTCACGCGACGCGGCATGGGCGGCGCCAGCAGCACCATCAAGCACGGACCGCTGGTATATGACCAGGCGGGGCGCGTTGCGACCATCGACGGCAAGATGGTCGAGCTGTCTGCGCGCGAGCTGGGCCTGCTGGAAGTCCTGTTGCAACGCGCAGGGCGTCTCGTCAGCAAGGACCAGCTGGTCGAGCGCCTGTGCGAATGGGGCGAGGAAGTGAGCAACAACGCGATCGAGGTCTATATCCACCGCCTGCGCAAGAAGATTGAAAAGGGACCGATCCGCATCGCAACCGTGCGCGGTCTGGGCTACTGCCTGGAGAAGATTCCGGCTTGAAAATCTTCAAACGTGAGCAACGCTCGCTGTTCGGGGAAATCCTCGACTGGATGCTCACGCCTTTGCTGCTTCTGTGGCCGGTGAGCCTGGCGCTGACCTGGCTGGTCGCCCAGAGCATCGCCGGTAAGCCATTCGACCGCGCACTCGAATACAACGTACAGGCACTCGCCCAACTCATCACCGTCACCAATCAGCGGGTCACTTTCAACCTGCCGCAGCCGGCCCGTGAAATCCTGCGTGCCGACGACTCCGACCTTGTTTACTACCAGGTGCTCGGGCCGAACAACGAGTTCCTGTCGGGCGAGAAAGATTTTCCGCAGCCGCCGGAGGACGAAACACCCCGGCCCGGCGAAGTGCGCTTGCGCGATGCGGAGATGCGCGGACACGAAGTGCGTGTGGCCTACACCTGGGTCAGCCTGGACACCCCGGGTTCGCAACCGTCGCTGGTTCAGGTCGCTGAAACGCGCGAGAAGCGCTCGGTGCTGGCCACAGAAATCATCAAGGGCGTGATGCTGCCGCAGTTCGTGATCCTGCCGCTGGCCGTGCTGCTGGTGTGGCTGGCGCTCGTGCGCGGCATCAAGCCGCTGTCGCAGCTGGAGGAGCGGATCCGCGCGCGAAAACCCGATGATCTCTCGCCGCTCGATGACAAGGCCGTGCCGCTGGAGGTTGCGCCGCTGGTGTCATCGGTCAATGACCTGCTCACGCGCCTGAAGGATTCGATCGCCACGCAGAAGCGGTTTCTGGCCGATGCGGCGCATCAGCTCAAGACTCCGCTGGCGGGGCTGCGAATGCAGGCGGACCTGGCACAGCGGGAGGGCTTCAACGCCGAAGAACTCAAGCAGTCGCTCAAGCAGATCGGGCGATCGAGTATTCGCGCCACCCACACGGTCAATCAGCTCCTGGCACTCGCACGCGCCGAAAGCAGCGGCCAGACGATTGCATTCCAGCCCTGCGACATGGCGCAGATCACGATGGAAGCCGTGCAGGACACCGTGCCGCGTGCGATGGACCGCAGGCTCGATCTTGGCTACGACGGCGCGCAACCCGGCGAGGCGGGCGTGCTGCTCGATGGCAATCCCACGCTGCTCAAGGAAATGGTGCGCAACCTGCTGGACAACGCTGTCGGCTACACGCCATCGAGCATCGAACACCCCGGCGTCATTACTGCGCGCGTCCTGCCCGATCCAGAGGCGGGCGTGCTGGTGCTGGAGGTCGAAGATTCCGGACCCGGCATTCCGCCGGCAGAGCGCGAGCTGGTGTTCCAGCCTTTCTACCGCGCCCTGGGAACGAACGTCGATGGCTCAGGCCTGGGACTGCCCATCGTGCGGGAGATCGCGCGGCAGCATGGCGCCGAGATCTCCCTGGAAGATGCGCACCCGGGACACTCGCCGCCGGGCATCCGCGTGGTGGTTCGCTTCGTACTGAAAAACCCCACCGCCGCGGAACTGCGCGACGCTCAGCTGGCTGGCTTGTAAACGTTCAGCTGAAGCCGTTCCCGCTCGATGGCGCGTGCCACCGGGGGATGCTGGGCCGTGCGCTGGACGTGCGCCCACAGCGCGGTAAACCCGGTCGGGTCGATGCCTGCGAGCCCGCCCCAGCGCAGCAGCGTCAGGGCATAGGCATCGACAGGGCCGAACGACTCGCCCACCAGCCATTGGCGTCCGGCATCGGCGGCGGCTTGTGCCATCGCCTCGATCTGCGCGAGATGCTTGCCGTAAGCCGGCACATTGAATGCCTTGATCTCGGCCTGCGCCTGTTCGCTGGCAGCGAACTTGCCGGGCATGAAGCAGTGGGTGAAGGTGGGATGAACGGTGTTGTTCATCCACATGAGTGTCTCCAGTGCACGCGTCCTGGCCATCACGTCGCGCGGGAGCAGTCCGGCCTGCGGAAAGCGCCGGTCGAGGTGACTGATGATGGCAACGATCTGCGTCACGATCTCGCCGTTGTCGTCGAGCACCGGCACCTGGCCGCGCGGGTTGAGCGCCAGAAAGTCGGGTGCCTGGTTCTCGCCCCGGTGCAGCTTGATCAGCATGGGCTCGAACGGCTCCCCGATCGCCTCGAGAAGCGTGTGGGGCACAAAACTGCAGGCGCCGGAGGCGTAGTAAAGCTTGAGCGTCATTCAGATTCCTTCTCGGTGGCAAAAGGTTCAGCGGCAGGGGCGCAGGGTCCTCGTACCCAGCACGGTCTTCAGGTCATCCAGGCGTGGCCGCAGGTTGTCGTCAACCGCTGCAAGCCTGAGCAGCTGTCCGCTGGCCTCGGGCCGCTCCTGCACCACCCTGGCCGTTCGGACACCGCGCTGCGCCAGCACTTCGAGCTGTTGCTGCGCTGCAACCTGCGTGGCGTGGCCACCGAGCGAGAGTCCCGGCTCGAGTGCAGGATTGCCCAGGGGTTCGAACGAGATTCCCCTGTTGCGCAGTTCGGCCCGCTTCCTGGCGGCGAACTCGTCAGTCGCGTATTTGCCCATATAGACAATCCAGCGTCCGGGTTCGGTGGCGGTTTCCATGCTCCACGAGCCAGCTGGCCACGGCTCCAGCGCCAGCTTGACTGCACTGGCCTGGGTTTCATCAAACAGTCCGGCCTGCAGGCACTCCGCCTCTCGTGCCGGCGCCGGGGTAGCTTCGAGTCGCCGTGCATCATCGGTGGCGAGAACACGCACGGCATCGGGACGAATTTGCTGGGCCAGCCGCTGCGGCTCCGACTGCTGCACCGGCGCAAAACCGAGACCGGCGAACGCGCCCCGGGACCAACTGAAATAAATCGCATTTCCCAGCAGAAGAACGAGGACCAGAAATCTCAACATGGAAGGATTGGCGGCATCAGGACGAGGGGCGTACGCTCACTTCGGAGCTGGTGACAGAGACCATGCCCCGGGCAGTATGCACCAGCAATGCGCCGTCTTCGCTCGTGCCGTGCGCGGTGCCAGCCGTACCGTCGCTCAGGACCACGGACCGGTCGCGCAGCGCGTCGCGCGCGTCGAACCGCGCACGAAACGCCGCGAAACCGGTTTGCTCGAACGCCTGAACCGCGCGCACCAGTGGCTCGGCAATCCGTGCAAGCGCCTGCGCCGGGTCGATCCCGGGAAGCAGTTCCCGCAAGCAGGCCGGCGCCGTGGAAAGCCCGGCCGGCGGCAGCGCTGCGATATTGATCCCGACGCCGATCACGGCATAACGGGACGGCTCGCGCCCCTCACCGGTGCTGGCCGTCTCGATCAGGATGCCGCCGAGCTTGCGCATTTCGAACCAGAGATCGTTGGGCCACTTCAGGCTGATTTGCGGGTGCAGGCTTTCCGCGAGACTCACGCCGACCGCAAGCGAAAGACCCGACCAGTCAGCAGGCGCAAGCGGCAGCCCCAGCGAAAACGTCAGCGAATCTGTCGCGTTGCTCTTCCACTGACGGCCCAGCCGGCCCCGGCCAGCAGTCTGCCGCTCGGCCACGAGCAGCAGGGGCTCCATGCGGCCGGCCCGCGCGCGGCGCATCAACTCGCTGTTGGTGGAATCGACCTCGTCGAGGATTGCCACCGCAAAGCCGGGCACCAGCGGCTCCAGCGCCTGCTGCAGGGCGTGGCCGGGCCAGGGGCTCATCAGGGGCGCTTGGGAGCCAGCAGCGTGCCGCGGCACTTCTTGGCTCCGCACCAGCAGGGGTACTCGGCCTTGAGCTTTTTGGTGTATTTCTCGTCGATGATCAGCCCGTAGTCATAGCTGAGCTCTTCGCCCACTTTGATATTGCGAAGCGCCTTGATGAATACGCGTCCGTCTTCTTCATCGGCCTCGCAATTGGGCTTGCAGGAATGGTTGATCCAGCGCGAGGCATTACCG
>JAZKFD010000286.1:165-12888 GCA_040386635.1 Pseudomonadota bacterium | reverse complement strand
GCTGCTGCGCCAGCAACTCCTCGGCCTTGAGGCGCTGCCACGCCGGATGGCTCCGGTCTTCAAGTGTCGCCAAAGCCACATCGGGCGTGGGCTGATGCAAAAAATGCAGCGAATCGCGAAGACCCCAGACCGCCGGCTTGAGTGCTTCCGTCACGCCCGGGGCAAAGGTATCCGACAAATCAGCGCGCGCCAGTCCCCCGAGCACCGCCTCGCGCAAATAGGTCTGGGGCAGCACGGACACCGTCGAATAAACCGGCGTCAGCGCGCTCGCCAACTCACCACCCGCAGGTTTGAAAGTGGGGTGCACCATCTGCCAACCGATGAAGCCGCCCTTCAGTTCGCCGCGCACACGAATCCGCGAACCCACGGCGAGCGCCTTTTGCAGGGACGGATAAAAAGTGAAGAAGCGCAGTACGCACGTATCGCTTTCGTCATCGACAGTCACCACCAGCTGGCGTCGAGGGCGATAAGCCAACTCGCATTGCACCACCGTCGCCTCGATCTGCGCGACATCGCCTGAATGCGCATCGCGCAGCTTGACGATGCGCGTCTCATCTTCATAGCGCAGCGGCAGGTGCAGTGCCAGGTCGATGTCACGCCTGAGCCCCATCTTCAACAGGGCTTTCTGCGGCACAGTCAGTGCGATCGGGGTGGCTGGCTTGGCCAGGGCAGCGGGCATGGGACAATTCTGCCCTGTCTCCACTCTTGGCACGGGCACCGTCCAGCCCTCAAGCATGCGCAACTTCACTGTCGGCGATTTCGATTTCGCCCTCCCCCCCGAACTGATCGCCCAGCATCCCGCCGCCGAACGCAGCGGATCACGCCTGCTCGACGGCACATCGCCGCATCCGGTGGATCGGGCATTCCGCGACCTGCCCTCGCTGCTAGAACCCGGCGACCTGCTCGTCTTCAACGACACCAAGGTCGTGAAAGCGCGCCTGTATGGCGAAAAGCCTACCGGCGGCAAGGTCGAACTGCTGGTGGAACGCGTCCTCACCGGCAATGAAATCGTCGCGCACATGAAGGTCAGCAAAAAACCGCCGATCGGCACCGCGATTCAGATGGCCGGAGGCTTCAGGGCCACGCTCACCAGCCGCTGGCCCGACGCGCAAGGGCCACTCTTTCGCTTCATGCTCGATGGCGATCCATGGACCCTGATGGAGGCGCACGGGCATGTGCCGCTGCCTCCCTACATCGAGCATGGCGACACGGCCGATGACGTGCGTCGCTACCAGACGGTGTTCGCAAGGAACCCAGGCGCGGTCGCGGCGCCGACAGCGGCATTGCACTTCGACCAAGCGCTGCTGTCGCAGCTGGACGCACGCGGAATCGAGCGCGCAAGCGTTACCCTGCATGTGGGCGCCGGCACTTTTCAGCCGGTCAAGGTGGACAACATTGCAGACCACCGCATGCACAGCGAGTGGTATGAAGTGCCACAAGCCACCCAAGCGGCCATTGCCGCAACAAAGGCGCGCGGTGGCCGCGTGGTCGCCGTCGGCACCACCACGGTCCGCACCCTGGAATCGTGGGCTCAATCGGGTGAGGCGACCGGCGATACCAGCATTTTCATCACGCCCGGCTTCCAGTTCCAGATCATCGATCGGCTCGTCACTAATTTCCACCTGCCCCGCTCGACGCTGCTGATGCTCGTCAGCGCCTTCGCCGGCTTCGACCACATCACCCACCTGTATCGCCACGCCATCGCATCGAACTATCGATTCTTCAGCTACGGCGATGCAATGCTGCTGAAACGCGCCTGACACCATGCTCAACTTCGATCTCCTGAAAACCGAAGGCCTCGCACGTCGCGGCCGGCTTACCCTCAACCATGGCGTGGTCCAGACCCCAATCTTCATGCCGGTGGGCACGTATGGCACCGTCAAGGGCGTGACGCCGCGCTCGCTGGAAGAGATGGGCGCGCAAATCATTCTGGGCAACACCTTTCACCTGTGGATGCGCCCGGGGCTCGATGTGCTCAAACAGTTCGGCGGGCTTCATCGCTTCGAGGCGTGGAGCAAGCCCATCCTCACCGACTCGGGCGGCTTCCAGGTCTGGAGCCTGGGAGAGATGCGCAAGATCAGCGAGGAAGGCGTGAAGTTCGCATCGCCCGTCAACGGCGACAAGCTGTTTCTCACGCCTGAAGTGTCGATGCAGATCCAGAGCGCCCTTAACAGCGACATCGTGATGCAGTTCGACGAATGCACTCCGTACGACACCCGAGGTCACATCACCACCGAAGCAGAAGCACGTGTGTCGATGGAATTGAGCCTGCGTTGGGCCGGTCGCTGCAAGACCGAGTTCACGCGACTTGAAAACCCCAACGCGCTCTTTGGCATCGTGCAGGGCGGCATGTTCGAGCATCTGCGCGATGAGTCCTTGCAGGCACTGGTCGAAATGGATTTTCCCGGCTACGCGGTGGGGGGCGTCAGCGTGGGCGAGCCCAAGGAAGAAATGCTGCGCATCATGGCGCATACGCCGCATCGCCTGCCCGCCCACAAGCCGCGCTACCTGATGGGCGTCGGCACCCCTGAAGACCTGGTCGAAGGTGTCGCGCAGGGCGTGGATATGTTCGACTGCGTGATGCCCACGCGCAACGCGCGCAACGGCCACCTGTTCACCCGCTTTGGCGACCTGAAGATCCGCAATGCGCGGCATCGTATCGACGAAACGCCGCTGGACGAAACCTGCGCGTGCTACGCCTGCAAGAACTTCTCGCGCGCGTACCTGCATCATCTGGAGCGTTGCGGCGAAATGCTGGGGCCGATGCTGGCAAGCATCCACAATTTGCACTACTACCTGAATCTGATGCAAGAGATTCGGGATGCCCTCGACGCGGGCGAGTTCGGCGTGTTCCGCGAGCGATTCAAAAAAGACAGGGCGAGGGGCGTCTAGCCAAAATCGCCGGTACTAGGCGGGCTCAACCCACCATCAAGGCAAGACACCCGGGCCGGTCTCCAGCACGCGAGACGGCGCCACGTCCTCGCTATCGCCGGTATCGCTGTCGTGCGGATCCATGTAGTTGAGGCGCGCCCGCATGCTTTCGCGGTCCATGGTTTCGGTGATATGCGAAAAGCGGGCCTCGCGCATGGGCTTTTGCAGCAGGCGCCGCAATTCCATGCGCATCACGTTTCGGGTACGTATCCAGTAGTCCGCGCGGCGGGTCTGCCGCGACCGCTTCTCGGGCGACAGCGCCGTAGCCGCCAGCTTTTCGTCGGAGTTCAGTGGCACCACCACCCAGCCCAGCGGTCCGGGAGAGCAATCGAAGTGATCCCACAGTGCGTCATAACTGTCAAAAATCTTCTGGCCCGCTTCGCGATAACGCGACTGCCACCGATAGGACCAGTGATGAAGCCGGTGGGCAGCCGGATCCAGGCCGACCAGGTGCAGTTGCCAGAACCGTGCGAGTTCCTGGGCCACCCGAACCAGCAGCACGGAAGGCTTCCAGCCCTGCAGGCCCTGGTTCAACTCCATGGGGCTGATTCGCTGCACCGGGTTACGCTGGCCGCGCACGCCCCCGATGACCAGGCAGGGCTTGTCGCCGATACGAAAACGGCTGAACGCCAGCACGGCAACCTCCATCGGCTGCGCCTTGTGCTGGATGTCGCTCGATCGCTGCGTCACCAGTGTCAGCAGCAACTCACCTTCGGGGCTGTGCACATGGGCTCGCTGCAATTGCATGCGCATGTAGTCGTAGCCGCGCGGCGCCGTCAACTCCACGATCGAGATCGGGCGGCCGGCGACGAGATCTTCGAAGGCAGCGCGATGGAACGCGCCCTCCTGCCAATCCATATGATCGATGAGTTGCACCACACGCTCGCTGAACGACACATGGCGATGCACGGACGGCCGCACCGCCCGAAGATATTCACCCGGCAAATCCTTGACGATGCCTCGCGAGTGGAGCTCCCAGGCCATGCTCATCCATCGGCGCATCGCCGTGCGGTGTCCGAGGGTCGCTTTCATCGCACGCAGGAACAGTCGTCCACGTGTCACCCCGCCGCCCGCGTGCCCCGGCTGCAGCGCCCACTTGAGGCCATTCCAGATACTGGGGATTCGATTGGACTGGGGTTGGCCCATACGCTAGCGAAACACCGTCAGCACGCCCGTGTACCCGTAGAGGTGGTGGCGGGCAATCTCGCCCCCGGCGAAAAATCCCACCAACGGGACGTCGCCCAAGGCACGGCGCACGATCTGCAGTTCGGCGCTGGGACCACCAAAGTGCGGTCCGCCGCGCCCTGCGCAACTCACATAGATCGCACCCGCAATCCGGCGTTGCGCACTCGGCCCAGCCAGTGGTTCGGGTGCAGCCAGCGCCGCGGCAACGGTCTGCGGCAGTTCCTCCGGTTCAAGCTCTTCGCGAATTTCTGCGCAGATGCGGATCAGATCGGCGCGCGCCGCCTGTGCGCTGCGCTGGCAGAAAGCCATCCGCATGCCGGTCTCGACCTTGTCGGCGACGGCAATTCCGCGCCGGCCAGGATCCAGGCCGATGATGTGGCGAACCACCACGTCGGCTCCAAAGTTGCCTGTGCGGCCGACGGCGTCGCCTCCGGCTTCAGTCAGTCCAACCAGCGTCGAACGCAAGGCGGCCATAGCGGCCTGTGGCTCGTCCAGTGAAATCGCGGCGTCGCGAAGCAGCAGGTCCAGCGCGGGTTCGCCGTCGATCCCGGTGATGACATTGCCTTCAGCGGCGGTAATGACGCGTTGCACCGAAATCGGCTGGCACCCCTGCGTGACGCGGGACACCAGCGAGACCCCTTCGCCGAACGCCACCCCCGACAGCCCGCCCCGGAACACGCCGCCGGCGGCGCCCTGGCCCCTCATGTTGCCGTTGCCGCCCACCGCGAACTGGACGGCGTCGCTCCTGCTGGCGGCCAGTCCCCCGAAAAGATAACCCGTCGCTGTCCGGCTGGCCATTTCAGCGATGAGTTCCGCGACATCGGGCGTTGCCGCATCCGCATGAACGAGCGCGGTGTACGGCTCGAACCCCATGCCATCGCCCACACCCAGTGGCGCGACACCTGAAAACACGCGGTATTGATCGGTCGGCAGCTCGCAGAGCATCACCGCCAGCGCGGGTTCGTCAAAGTACTCCACGTTGCTGGAGGCGATGCCGATACCGACGGTGCCGGACCAGTCGGTGACCTCGCGCAGTTCGGCGCCCAGGTGGTCAAGAATTTCCTGCGCCTGGCTCGCGTAGTGATCGGTGATGTAGAGGAGCCCCAGCGTCGGAGACTTCGCGAAGTCTGCAAGGGCCATCTGCGCGCGCAATTGCGCCAGCACCAGGCCTGCGGCCATCTGCCACTGCGGATGGGTCGCATGACCAAATGGAAAAAGTCTTGTCGCCTGCCTGCTCATCGTTTTCAACACCCTGCCTGCACGGTACGCATCAGGCCTTTTTGGCGCTGCGTCTGGCCGCCTGCTTGCGGGCGCCGGCTGCCACGGAACCGCCGGCCGCCTTGGCCATTCCCGTCGCCGTCTTGAGCGCGCCCCTGGCAACGCCACTGGCCACATTTTTGGCGGTATGTGCCGCAGTCTGCGTGGCCGCATCTTTCATCGCGGTGCTGGCGATTTCCTGGAACTGCTGCGTCAGGGCGCCCCACCATTGCAGCGGATCCACGACGCCACTCTGAGCGGGAGACGTGGATTTCGCAGAACCCTTCTTTTTGGCAGGGGCCGAAGGTGCGGTCGCCGCCGACACCGCGCTGACCGTGTCAGCGGCTTTCTCAGCCACCATCTGAACGCCGCCCATGACCGTGTCGGCCGCCTTGAGCTTAAGCGCATTGGCGACATCGCCCATGTTGAAGTTCATGCCCTTGAGCGTCGCCAGCGTCATCTTCTGGACTTCGAGTGCCTGTATCGTTGCGCCCAGCGCCTTGGAGTTCTGGTCGAGCCAGAAGTGCACGGCCTTGAGCTCACCGATGCGCTTGTCGAGTTCTTCGACATTGAGCGTAGGCGCCACCCAATTGGATAAATTGGGCATCTGCGGCAGGGTTTGCGATGCCCCCTTGGCCAGGTTCTGCAGGAAATCGAAGCCGGGCACGAATTTGCCGAAACCCATCTGCTCGTTGTCGCTCATGGCCTGGCTCCGCCGGAGTTATGCTGGCTGTGAGCTTAACCCATGCGCCGTGGACGGGCAGGCCTGTTTCAGTGTTTGTGCTGACCTGTCGAGCTCGCCGGATGCGCGCCCGGCGCCTGCATGGAGACAGGCACTTGCAACTCCATTCGAAGCGGCGCCCCCGCAGCGTTTCTGAACAACAGCGTCAGGGGCACCAGCGCGTCCTTTTGCAAGGGCTGCTTCAGGTCCATCAGCATCAGGTGGTAGCCACCCGGCTTGAGCTCGAACGCCACGCCGGGCACGAGATCCACCTTGTCAACGGCACGCATCCGCATCACGTCGCCCTCCATTTTCATTTCGTGGATTTCAGCAACCCCAGCCACCGGGGTCGATGCGCCCACCAGCTGCAATGGCTCGCGCGCGGTCAACCGCATGAAGCCCCCGGTTCCCCGCTGGCCCGGCACGGAGCCGCGCACCCAGGCGACATCCACCTTCGGTAACGCCTGCGCCAGGGCGAAGTCGCGGCTATCCATCACTTGAAGGAGTGCGGCCGGGGTCTTCATGCCCACAGTGGAGATGCCCTGAGCCGGAATGTCGGCCCAGTCGATGCTGCCCTGCTCGCACGACTGGAGCACCTTGAACCAGACCGGGCCCGCTTCGCGGACGGTGGAACCGGCAATGACGAATTCGCCGCGCGTTCCATCGGGCAGCGCCGACTCCTTGCCGCTGGCGGTCCAGGTGATCGCAGCAGGGGTGGCATCGAGCTTCCACCCGGGGCGCGGAACCGGCTTCGCATTGACGAAACCCGGGGGCAAGCGGACGGTGATGGCGGTCGTGGCCGATCGATCGCAGCCGTGACCCACGCGAAACACCGCCTGGTAAGGGGCATCCAGCCGGGCAAGCGGGGTTTCGAGCACGACGTGGGCATGGGCAAAGGGCGCCGTCATGGCAAGCCCGGCGCAGGAAAGGAAGAGGGAGAGAGAAAGGGAAATGCTTTTCGCAGTCATGAAATGTGTCCGTCGAATCAACAAGAACAGTCCGCCAGGGCCCGACCGCCCCGTGGTGCTTCAGAAGGTGACGAAAGACGGCGGCCCGCGGGCCGGCAATGGCGCGGCGGCGGCCTTTGAGAATCGTGCGAAATTGTTGGCCGGCAGCGGCTGGGAGATGTTCTCTTGCGCAAACGATTGAGCGCAGGCGGCATGAGGCGGCGCGCCTGCGACCAGGCACAACGGGCATTCAAAGGTGTGACTGCTAGCGGACGGGCTGTCTTCATCGCTGCTCGTGACGAGCTTGACGATGCCGGAAGCCGAACACACCAGTTCCATCCGGTGCGGCTTGACGAGCGGCGACGCAACTGCCACGCCGATCGACAACGCGAACCATGCCAGCACGAGCCGGGCGAGGAACGATGCCCTTCTCAGGGACTGGAGCGCTTGCATGGCTCGATTATCTCAAAGCGCCGTGCAACCCCGGCAACTTCAGGGATTCAGAACCGAGGCGCGCGCCGCTCACGCAGCGAGGCCACACCCTCACGCACATCCGGCCCCGCAAAGCCCATGAACTCGAGCGCCAGCGACGCGTCGAACGCCGGCCCGGCCTGGCGCAGCCAGTTGTTCAGCGAATACTTGGTCCACCGGATGGCGGTCTGCGACCCGGCTGCCAGGCGATCCGCGATTTCGTAGGCCCTGCCCAGCAATTGCGCATCTTCCACGGCCAGCGAAACGAGTCCGATGCGTTCAGCCTCTTCGCCGCTCACCGGCTCGCACAGCAAGAGGTAATACTTGGCCTTGGCCATTCCGCACAGGAGCGGCCAGACGATGGCAGCGTGGTCGCCCGCCGCCACGCCCAGGCGCGTATGTCCGTCAACGATCTTCGCCGACTTCGAAGCCACCGAAATATCAGCGAGCAAACCGGCGACAAGACCGGCACCGACGGCGGGGCCGTGCAAGGCACTTACGATCGGCTTGTCGCAGTTGATGACGTTGTAGACCAGGTCTCGCGCTTCCTTCCACACGCGCGTGCGTACGTCGAAATCCTGGGCCATGCTTTCCACCAGTTCCAGGTCACCGCCCCCGGAAAATCCCAGGCCTTCGCCTCGCAGGACCGCGCAGCGCACTGTCTCGTCGGCACTCACATCACGCCAGATTTCGGCCAGCTCGTAATGACCCGCGTGGCCCGCCGTGGGCAGCTTTCCGTTGAGCGCGCGCATCTGGATGTCCAGCACGCTGTCCTGCGGACCCCGGCGGCTGATGGATAGGGTGGTGTAGCGGGAGTAGTCCGGATTGCTCATGCTTGTCCTCCAGAAGTCGATGAGGCCGAGCTTAGTCCAGCCTGTGGCTGAGTCTCTTTCCTGCCGCCAGATCGTAGGTTTGGTCCTACGCCTGCTCGCGTGGCTCCGGTCTGGTCAGCAACAGGACGTGCTGTTACCGTCTCACCGATGAATCTGGTGGACATCCTGGTGCCTTCGAGCGCCCTTTTTCTTGATTTCGATGGCACGCTCGTTGACATCGCCCCCCAACCCGACGAGGTCATCGTCCCGCCCGGCCTTCTGGAGACGCTGGATGCGCTCGCCGCGTATCTCGGCGGCGCCATCGCGCTGATTTCTGGCCGTCCGCTGGAGCAGATAGACGCGTTCCTGCACCCGCTTAAATTGCCGTCGGCCGGCGTCCACGGCGCCGAGCGGCGCGGAGCAAATGGTGAAGTGACGCTGCTGACCACGCAACCCCTGCAGCAGGTGGAGGACGCTGCCACCGCGTTGGCAGCGCAGCATCCGCAACTGCTGGTCGAGGTCAAACGGGGCTCGGTCGCCCTGCACTACCGGCAGGCGCCCGAGCTCGAAGACCGATGCATTGCGGCCATGCAAGCGGCCGTGGAAGAGTCGCCTGGTATGTCGCTGCTCAAGGGCAAGATGGTCGTCGAAGCCAAACCGGGCGGCGCAAGCAAGGGCCTGGCCATCGAGGCGTTCATGCAGGAAGCTCCCTTCGCCGGGCGCCGCCCGGTGTTCGTGGGCGACGACGTCACCGACGAAGTCGGGTTCGCCACTGTCCAGCGCCTGCAGGGCCTGGGCGTCAAGGTGGGTGAAGGCCCATCGGTCGCGTGGCAGCGAATCGACTCTCCCGCACAATTTCGCTTTCAGCTCCAGGACGCCGTGGCCCGGCGGGCCGGAAAGGTCAATGCATGAACGTGCCGGTGCAAGCGTATGAGCAGTCCCTAAAACTGGGGGTGGTGGGCAACTGCGCATTCAGCGCCCTGATCGACGACCGGGGCAGCATCGTATGGTCGTGCCTGCCGCGCTTCGATGGCGATCCGGTGTTCAACCGATTGCTGGACGGCAGCGACAACGGCAGCCACTGGTCCTTCGATCTGGAGCACTTTGCGCGCAGCGAACAGCATTACGAACCCAACACCGCGATCTTGCGCACCCGCCTTTTCGACGAACAGGGCCAGGGTATAGAAATCACCGATTTCGCCCCGCGCTTTTTCAATCGCGGCCGCATGTTCAGGCCCCTCACGCTGGTGCGGCGGGTCAAGGTGCTCTCGGGTTCGCCGCGCGTGCGGGTTCTGCTGCGGCCGCGATTCGACTACGGGCGGCAGGTGCCCACGGTGACCCAGGGCAGCACGCACCTGCGTTTCGTGGGCGCATCACAGACCTTGCGCGTGAACAGCGATGCGCCGCTCAGCTACATCATGTCCGAGGCTTTCTTCGTCCTGGACAGGCCGATGAACTTCATTCTCGGGCCCGACGAGACGCTGACCTCCGGCATTGAGGACACGGCCATCCATTTCGAGCAGGAGACCGCCACCTACTGGCGCACCTGGACCCGCGCACTCTCGCTGCCGCTGGAGTGGCAGGACGCGGTGATCCGCGCGGCGATCACACTGAAGATGACGCTTTTCGAGGACACCGGCGCCATCGTCGCCGCGATGACCACGAGCATTCCCGAAGCGCCCGGCAGCGGCCGGAACTGGGACTACCGCTTCTGTTGGCTGCGCGACGCGTTTTTTGTCGTGCGCGCACTCAACAGCCTGTCAGAAGTTGCAACGATGGAGGAGTACCTGCGATGGCTGAACAACATCGTGGTGCGATCCAACGGGGGACACATCCAGCCCCTGTACGGCATCGGGCAGGAAGAACAGCTCCCGGAAGAGATCCTGTCTCACCTGCCGGGCTATCGCGGCATGGGCCCGGTGCGCGTCGGCAACCAGGCCCAGGAACACTTCCAGCATGATGTGTACGGCAACATCATCCTGGGCGCCTCACAGTCGTTTCACGATCACCGCCTGTTTCGCCGTGCAGGCAAGGCGGAGTTCGCCTATCTGGAGGCGGTCGGCGAGCAGGCGTTTCGCGTATATGACCAACCCGATGCAGGCATGTGGGAGTTGCGCACCCGCGCGCGCATCCATACCTCGTCGGCGCTCATGAGCTGGGCCGCATGCGACCGCCTCGCAAAAGTCGCGGCCGCCCTTCAGATGCCCGAGAGAATCCGCTATTGGCGCGAGCGTGCCGATGTGATTCGCGCGCGCATCCTTCGCGAAGCCTGGAACGACGAACGGCAGGCATTCGCCGAAAGTTTTGGCGGTCGCGACCTCGACGCCAGCGTCCTGCTGATGGCCGAGGTGAACTTCATCGACCCCAACGACGCGCGCTTCATCTCGACCGTCGAAGCATTGGAGAAACACTTGTGCGACGGTCCCTACATGCGCCGCTATGAAGCGCCGGATGATTTCGGCAAGCCGGAGACGGCATTCAACATTTGCACGTTCTGGCGCATCGACGCACTCGCACGGATAGGCCGCAAGTCAGAGGCGCGCGAAATCTTCGAAGTCATGCTCAAGAGCCGCAACCCGCTGGGTCTGCTGTCCGAAGACACCCACCCGGTCACCGGTGAAATGTGGGGCAATTTTCCGCAGACCTATTCGCTGGTCGGCACGATCAACGCCGCCGTGCGTTTGTCAGCTCCCTGGGACACGGTCATCTGATGGCACGCCTGGTCGTCATCTCCAACAGGGTTGCGGATCCGCGCAAATCAGCCGCGGGCGGGCTGGCCGTCGCGCTGGCGGATGTTCTCAACAACACCGGCGGCATCTGGTTCGGCTGGAGCGGCAAGATCATCGAAGCCGCTGATGGGGGCACGCCCGGCGAAGGGGCGGTGCACTCCCATCAGGCCGGGCCGGTGAAGCTCGTCACGATCGATCTGTGCCGCGAGGACTACGAGGCCTATTACGAAGGCTATTCCAACGGCGTGCTCTGGCCCGTGTTTCACTACCGGCTGGACCTTGCCGACTTCGATGCCGGCTATATCGCCGGCTACCGCCGCGTAAACCAGCTGTTTGCCCGCAAGCTGCTGCCGCTGCTCAAACCCGACGATATTGTCTGGATTCATGACTATCACCTGATTCCACTGGCGGCTGAACTGCGCGCGCTCGGCTGCACCCAGCGCATCGGTTTTTTCCTTCACATCCCCCTGCCGCCCCCGCTGATACTGGCGGCGATTCCGGGTCATGACTGGCTTTTGCGGGCGCTTTTCGCCTATGACCTGGTCGGTTTCCAGAGCAATTCGGATCTGGAACATTTCGAGCGGTATGCGCAAACGGAGGCCTTCGCGCAGGACCTGGGGGACGGCCGCTGGCGAGCGTTCAACCGGACCCTGCACGCCGGCGCATTCCCGATCGGCATCGACGTGGATGAATTCCAGGCGCTGGCCGATGCGCCCGAGGGACGCGAGATGTTCGAGCGCATGACGCGTGAATATTCTCGCCGGCAGTTGCTGGTGGGGGTGGACCGGCTGGACTATTCCAAGGGATTGCCGCACCGCATGCGGGCCTTCCGGGAGCTGCTTCAAAAATATCCGGAGAACCGCAAGAAAGCCACCCTGATCCAGATCGCATCGCCCAGCCGCGAAGAGGTCGATGCGTACACCGACATCCTGCATGAACTGGAGTCGCTGTGCGGCTCCATCAACGGCAACTACGGCGAGCTCGACTGGATGCCGGTGCGCTACATGCACCGCAATGTCGCGCGTCCGCGCTTGCCCGGCCTGTTCCGGGCCAGCCGGGTGGCACTGGTCACGCCGCTGCGCGACGGCATGAACCTGGTTGCCAAGGAATTCGTCGCGGCCCAGGACCCCGCCGATCCCGGCGTGCTCGTGCTGTCGCGCTTTGCGGGTGCGGCCGAGCAGATGACCGAGGCGCTGCTGGTCAATCCCTACGACATCGAATCGACGGCCATTGCCATCAATCTTGCCCTGCAGATGCCGCTGGAGGAGCGCCGCGCCCGGCACGCCGCGCTGCTCGCCACCATCCGCAAGTTCGATGTGCACTGGTGGTGCAATTCGTTCCTCGATACGCTTTCCAGAGCGGAGTCGGATGTCAGTGGAACGCCCTGGCTGCGGCTCTGATTGGGGCGATGGATGCCCGATCGGGGCTCTCCTGAGCTTGTCGAAGGGTCCGCCACGACAACCGGATTTCAGCGCGCAGCCGCTACCTTCTGCTCGATCGCCCCGAACACGCTCTGCCCGTCCGTCCCCTTCATTTCGATGCGGATGGTGTCGCCGAACTTCATGAAGCCGGTCGATGGCTTTCCGTCCTGGATGGTCTCGATGGCTCGCTTTTCGGCGATGCAGCTGTAGCCCTTGGGCCACTCGGTCTTGCCGTTCTTGCCTTCGACG
>JAZKFD010000286.1:0-125 GCA_040386635.1 Pseudomonadota bacterium | reverse complement strand
CCCCGAGCCGATGATGCTGCCCGCGCGCACGTTGCGCGTCTTGCACACATGCGCAATCAGCTGGCCGAAATGGAAGGTCATCTCCGGGCCGGCTTCGCACATGCCGACCTTGCGGCCGTTCCAGG
>JAZKFD010000285.1:0-9938 GCA_040386635.1 Pseudomonadota bacterium | reverse complement strand
CGCGAAGGTCGCCAACGTGAGCGTGCCGCTGCTGCTCAAGAACCTGGTGGACGCGATGTCGTTCAAGCCGGGCGATCCGTCGGCGGTGCTGGTGGTGCCGCTGGGCTTGCTGGTGGCCTATGGCTTGCTGCGGTTATCGACATCGTTTTTCACCGAGTTGCGCGAACTGGTTTTTGCAAAGGCCACGCAGGGCGCCTCACGCAGCATTGCGCTGGAAACCTTCCAGCATCTGCACGCGCTGAGCTTGCGGTTCCACCTGGAACGGCAAACTGGCGGCATGACACGCGACATCGAGCGCGGCGTGCGCGGGATCGAATCGCTGATCTCGTACTCGCTCTACAGCATCGTGCCGACATTGGTCGAAGTGTCGCTGGTGCTGACGATCCTGGCCGTGAAGTTCGATGCCTGGTTTGCCTGGATCACGCTGGGTGCGCTGGCGATCTACATCGTGTTCACCGTGACCGTGACCGAATGGCGTACGCAGTTCCGCAAGCAGGCCAACGAGTTCGATTCGGCTGCACACACGAAGGCGATCGATTCGCTGTTGAACTACGAAACGGTCAAGTATTTCAACAACGAAGATTTCGAGGCGCGCCGTTACGACACCAGCCTGGAAAGCCTGCGGCGCGCGCGATTGAAGAGCCAGACCACGCTATCGCTGCTCAATACCGGGCAGCAGGTGATCATTGCAGTGGGCCTGGTCGGCATGTTGTGGCGCGCGACCGAAGGCGTGGTGGCCGGCACCATGACGCTGGGCGACCTGGTGATGATCAATGCCTTCATGATCCAGCTGTACATCCCGCTGAATTTTCTGGGTGTGCTGTATCGCGAGATCAAGCAGAGCCTGACGGACCTGGACAAGATGTTCGTGCTGATGGAGCGCGAACGCGAAGTGGCCGACCGGCCCGGTGCTTTGCCGCTTGCATTGACATCCGGCCATGACCCCACGGTTCGCTTCGAACACGTCACCTTCGCCTACGACCCCGCACGCGTCATCCTGCACGACGTGAGCTTGGAAATCCCCGCTGGCAAAACAGTAGCTGTCGTCGGCCCCTCCGGGTCCGGCAAATCGACCCTGGCGAGGTTGCTCTATCGCTTCTACGACGTCGGAATTCCCGGCAACAGAAACGTGGACGGCGGCCGTATCACCATCGGCGGCCAGGACATCCGCGAAGTCACGCAATCCAGCGTGCGCCAGGCGATCGGTATCGTTCCGCAAGACACGGTGCTGTTCAACGACACCGTCGAATACAACATTGCCTATGGCCGCCCCGGTGCATCGCGCGCGGATGTCGAAGAGGCTGCGAAAGCGGCGCGCATCCACGGCTTCATCGAATCGACACCCAAGGGCTACCAGACGATGGTGGGCGAACGCGGGTTGAAGTTGTCGGGCGGCGAGAAGCAGCGCGTTGCGATTGCGCGGACGTTGCTGAAGAACCCGCCCATTTTGATTTTTGACGAAGCGACCAGCGCGCTCGACTCCGCGAATGAACGCGCGATCCAGGCTGAGATCAAGACGGTGGCGCAGAACAAGACGACCCTGGTGATCGCGCACCGGCTATCGACGGTGGTGGACGCGCATGAGATTCTGGTGATGGACGCGGGCCGCATCATCGAGCGGGGAACGCATGCGCAGTTGCTGGCGATGCAGGGGCGGTATGCGGAGATGTGGGCGTTGCAGCAGCAGGGGAAAGAGGAATAGGATTTGCACCTGAATGGGAAGGTGCATGGCATGGCGGATGGAATCACTGACGCACGAAACAGCCGAATCGGTTGGATATTGTTGCGACTGACGTTGGCAGGGCTGATCGCAGCACACGGCTGGGCGCGGTTTGTTGTTGGCGGCTACGAGCCTTTCGGAGCGTGGCTGACCGCTCAAGGCATCCCGATGGGACCTGCTGTCGCATGGGCCATAACCTTGCTTGAGATGGCTGGAACCCCGCTGCTGGCGTGGGGGCGGCTTTTTGTGCTGCCGTTGACGCTTGTGTATGCCGCGATCTACACGGTAGGCATCTATCTGGTCCATGCACCAGCAGGATGGTTCGTTGTCGGGCTGGGGCGAAATGGCGCGGAGTACAGCGTGCTGCTGATTGTGGCTTTGCTGTGTGTGGGGTTGCAGCATCTGCCCGAAAGGACAAATCGCGGTTAAACGTTATTCCTCTTCGCAGAATCCGAGCCATTTGATCAAGTTCAATGACTGAAGCTGAACTCAATGCAGGACTCCCAGCGACGCCGCAGTATCGCTACGCGGATCGCGTCGGCGATCTTCTGTTTGTGGCGGGCCAGGTCCCGCTCGACTCCCATGGCCACTTGGTGGGCCCCAGGGGCCCGAGCGCACAAGCCTTGCAGTGTCTATGCAACTTGGAACAGAGGGCCCTGCTTGACGAAACGTACGAATAAACGTACGCTGTCGAACTGCAGGAGGCTTCATGACCAATCCCGTTACGGCGAGCGAAGCTCGCGCCAATTTGTACCGACTGATCGACGAGACGAATGAGTCTCACCGGCCCGTGGTTATCACTGGAAAGCGCAGCAGTGCCGTTCTGGTGTCCGCCGAAGATTGGGATGCGATCCAGGAGACGCTATACCTTCTCTCTGTACCCGGCATGCGGGAATCCATCAAGAAGGGTATGGCCGAGCCGCTGGAGAAAAGTGCCAGGGAATTGAAGTGGTGAAGTGGCAAGTTGTGTATGCCAAACAAGCTCTCAAGGACGCGAAAAAGCTCACATCTGCAGGTCTGAAGGAAAAAGCGCAAGAACTGTTGGAGGTTGTCAAAGGCAACCCGTTCCAGAATCCTCCTGCGTTTGAGAAGCTTGTGGGCGACCTCGAAGGCGCGTACTCCCGGCGAATCAATATCCAGCACCGCTTGGTATATGAGGTGTTCAGGAAGGAGCGGACCGTGCGCGTATTGCGGATGTGGACTCACTATGAGTGAGCCGGGCAATAGCATGTCAATCGACTCGTACCTACAACAGAAGACAGCGAACCACAACAACTCGCGGCGAAGTCGGTCATCTTCACGTTATGCCTCATAGGCGCGCCATCACAGGGCCGCACAGTCACCACCCCGCTTCTCCATGACCGAGGTCGAATTTTTTCCGGCACTCGCCGATGATCTTGATGCTCTCGTTGCTATCCGAATCGCCGCCATGCGCGAAAGTCTGGAGCGTATTGGAAGATTCGATCCGGCCCGGGCGCGGGAACGTTTCGCAAAATCCTTCGTTCCAGCGTTCTGCCGCAAGATCGTTCATCAGGGCCAAATAATCGGCTTCTTTGCGTTGGCAATCAATGAAAAAGCGCTCGTACTTGAACACCTGTACATTCTTCCAGCAAGCCAGAGCCAAGGCATCGGTGCACACGTCTTGTCAATCGTCTTCAACGAAGCGCGCGTCCTTGGCCTCCTAGTTCGGGTTGGCGCGCTTCGCGGCAGTAGGTCAAACACCTTCTACGTCCGTAACGGCTTTTGCCTTGTAGAGCAAACCGAATTCGACAACTACTATTCAAGGTCACAAGGTTCGACCTAGCACTTCGCTCGAATCTGATGCGTCGCGTAACGTGGTGGCTCAATCAGGCGAGTAAGCTGCCTGGATGGGGCACGGCCCAGCCCTTCCAGCAATCCACATGTGAGCACGTCATGCCGCTTCTAGGTTCAGCAGCCATGCTGTTGCAGTTCGACATTGAAGACAGCGCCATCGAAGAGCACGATCGCTGGCATACGCACGAGCATCTGCCTGAACGCCTCGCCATTCCTGGTTTTCACCGGGGCACGCGCTGGTTGGCGGCAGCAGGCAATGCGCCTCGCTACATGGTGGTCTATGAAGTTGAAGGCCTGGCCACGCTCGAGTCGCAGGCCTATCTGACCCGGCTCAATAACCCGACTCCCTGGACCACAAAAATGATGCCGCACTACCGCGGCATGCGCAGGGGACTCTGCGCCGTGGCAGGAAGTTCCGGCTACGGGCAAGGCAGTGAGGCGGCTCTTATCCGCTTCAAGCCCGATGCATCGCACGGTGAAGCGCTGAATCGCTGGCTGCTGGATGAAGCCCTGGGTGCCATGGTGCAGCTGCCTGGTCTGGGCAGCGTCCACCTTTTTCAAGGGGCGCAGCAGGCGTCCATGACCAACGAGCAGCGCATCCGAGGCGCAGATCAGGCGGTTGACTCGGCAATCATCATCATGGGATACGAAGCAGCTGCAGTCGCGGCCTGCGCGGTTCAACTTTGTGCGCCCGAAGGCCTTGTCTCCCGGGGCGCGAATGAGCTGAGTTGCGCGGCCTATCGCTGGAGCTATTCGCTTGCCAGTGGAGAAATCGGCGCCTAAGCTCTTGACCGGGTCAAACCTGGGATCTCGCGATGAACTTTACTTCCGCCCGTGGCTCCTGTCTATGCGGCGCGGTCCGCTTCCGCGCAGAACTGCCGTCGAAGTGGGTGGCACACTGCCACTGCAGCTTTTGCCGGCGCGCTCATGGCGCTGCATTCGTCACCTGGGCCGGGTTCCCAAGCGAGCAATTCGCACTTGAGCCCGGGTCGCAAGGTCCCACCTGGTATGAATCAAGCGTCGGCGCCAAACGAGGGTTCTGCGCGACTTGCGGAAGTCCGATGTTTTTCCAGTCAACGCGCTGGCCCGGTGAAATGCATATCGCCAGGGCGCTTCTTACTGATCCGCTGGACAGGTTGCCGAGTGCACACGTCTTCTACGAGAGTCATGTTTCGTGGCTGGAAGTGAGCGACGGCCTGCCGAAAAAGACCAGTGAGAGTTCCGGGCAATGATAGCCTTCGGAAGATTTCACAACGAAGAAAGTAGAGCCTGTCATGGCGATGTATCTGATTTCATTTCCGAGCGCAGCGATGAAGGTGCCGCCAGCTGAATTGGAGGAAGTGGGTCGTGCCGCGAACGCAGTGATCGATGAGGCAAAGGCCGCTGGGGTTTACGTGTTTGCCGGTGGAATCGACGAAGGCGTTCCGCCTGCGCTTGTTTCAGCCGATGGCGCAGTCAGGGGCGGTGGATACCCCTGGGCGCCCGCGTTCAATGGCGGCTTGACCGTGCTCGAGCTTCCATCGCGCGAGGAAGCCATCGCGTGGGCCGCTCGCATTGCGAACGCATGTCGATGCGACCAGGAGTTGCGCGTCGTCCAGTGAAACCCGCAGTTCTGAACGGTGCTCGCCCACTAATGTCACCAGGTCATCGCCCTGGAAGAATCATCGTATTCAACGGCACATCCAGCTCAGGAAAAACGTCGCTCGCAATGGCAATCCAGAAGCTCGCGCCGGAGCTTCAATTGCTCCATTTGCAACTTGACTCCTTTCGCGCCATGGAGCCTCCCGGGTATTGGGATGCCAGCTATCGAGAGCTGGCACCCGTTCGAATCGAAGCTTTGTGCCGGGCAATGAATGCAGCTGCAGCCTCATTCGCTCGCTTCGGCCAGGATGTGATCGTGGACCATGTGCTGACGCCACAGGCGTTGACGTACCTGCTTGAAGACCTGAAGGAGTTTCAACTTCTGTTCGTCAAGGTAGATTGTGGCCTGCAAGCGCTTGAGCATCGAGAGGCTTTGCGCACCGACAGGGCCCTTGGCCTGGCAAAGTCCCAATTCAATTCGGTTCACACAGATTGCAGCTACGACTATGAAGTCGATACCACCGCACGCCCGGCGTCCGAGCTTGCGCGTGAGCTGGCAGACTGGTTGAGCCGCTCACCCCCACCCGCCGCGCTTGCGCGCATGCAGCAGCCTGATTGAGTCCCCATGAGTCCCGGAACCCGTCGCGTGCTTCAAGCACTCTTGTATGAAGTCTTCGCCATTGCATTTGTCGGGCCGGTGCTGAGCTTTGCCTTTGACAAGCCGGCTACTTCGACCCTGGCGCTGGCCTTCGTTCTCTCCAGCATTGCGCTGGGCTGGAACTACATCTTCAATGCATTGTTCGAGCGCTGGGAAGCGCGTCAAGCCCGGCGTGGGCGCTCTTTCGCGAGGCGGCTGGCGCATGGCATCGGGTTCGAAGGCGGTCTCGTTGTCATTCTGGTGCCGGTCATGGCTTGGTGGTTAAGGATATCGCTGCTCGAAGCCTTCCTCGCCAACCTGGGGCTGCTGGCATTTTTCTTCTTCTATGCGATTGCCTTCACCTGGATTTTTGACAAGGTGTTTGGTCTCCCCGCGTCTGCGGCCACCCCTGGCGACATGCAGTAGCGTTGACTGCGAAGGCGCGTCGCGAAGGTGTCACTCCAGCGGCTTTTCACTCGTTGGTACGGGCGCTGCCTCGTCCGGCACCTTCTCAACGTCGGAGGCGTGGTTTTGCATGGGAGTCTTCTTGCCCGGCTGCGGTGTCTTGTCTGCGCCTGGAGCGATTTCCTCGCCGTGATGCTTTTTCTCTTGCTGTACTTTTTTGTCGTGGGCAATGTTGCGCGGATCTGTCATGCGTTGCTTTCAGTTGAGTGAAGCTCATGGTGCGCCCAATCCGGCGCGCCCGGCGTAGGACAACCCGACAGATGACCGCGATTTGTGTTGCTGCAAAATCCCCGGGCCACAATGCATGACAACTGCCAGATCATCCAACCGAGCATTTATGACCCTGCGAGAGATTTTCGAGAATGAACGCAAGCGCTACGTTGAGCTCTTGTTGGCAACCAAGGCTGAGCTTCTGCAACAGTCGCCTGCGACCTCCAGTGAAGTGCTGATCAGCATCAACAATGAAGCAATCCCCTATCCTTATCGGTATCTGCGAATTGATATTCTGTCCAAGGCAGCAGATGGCGCCGTACGTCCGTACTATGTGACACCGGCACCGGATGGGTCGGCCGAGCCGCGCGGCTACAACATGGGATCGTTCGAAATGCAGGTGTATCCTTTCACCTGGAATGCGGTCAATATCAAATTCGACCAGCCGCTCAAGTCGCCCGAGCTCCTCGAAGCATGGGCGACGCGGTGGCTAGACATCAAGGACACGCATGCGAGTGCTGCCCTGGCGCAGGCAATCCATTCCCTGGGTCGCATCGAACCTCAGGACGACTGGCGGTTGTTCACTGTCGATTTTGGTTCGGCCCCTGTGATTGCCCTCACAGAACTCATCGACCTGCTGGCGACTGAGGGCGCGCGGCGCATCATTTTGCAGAGCGCCGACGTGGTGGCTTGACAATATCCAATGAGCTTGCTTGCGCCACTTCCGCCGACGCCCCTGGGACGCTATCGCCACTACAAGGGCGGTGAATACGAGGTCTCAGGCGTGGTTCGTCATAGCGAAACGAAAGAGCCGATGGTGCTTTATCGGCCTCTCTATAACGACAGCGGCTGGTGGGTGCGCCCCCACGCGATGTTCTTCGAGCGCGGACTGTTCGACGGCAGGCGGCAGCCGCGCTTCGCACTGATTGCGCCTGCCTCGTCACAAGGAAGCGCTCATGTCGATTGAACTGCCGCGCGAAGTACGCCAGGAAGCCATTGCTTCCATCGAGCGCTACTTCGCCGAAAACATGGACGAGAAAATCGGCAACATCGCAGCTGGCGCCTTGCTCGGCTACTTCCTCGAAGAACTCGGGCCGCTGGTCTACAACAAGGCAGTCGCCGACGTGCAAGAGCGCCTGCAGGTCCGGGTTTCGGAGCTGGACATCGAGCACCACGAAGATGAATTCCAGTACTGGCGAAAGCGGGACAAGGCCCGGCGGGTTAAGTGAAAGCTGTAATTGAGCGTTCACACCAGCTTGACATAGGCAAGCTGAAAATTCGCTAGCATTCGCTTCTTGCCGGGATGCCTCACGAGGGAGCCCTTTTTGTCCATCAACCAGAACGCCCTTACCGCACGGGCCCATTCGCATGCAATTCAAGAGTTTTTTCTCCGTCGCCGCTGTCCTGCTGATCTCCAGTTTCGCGTTGCAGGAGGCCCAGGCCCAGGCTGCAGCGCCCGCGAAAGAGCCGCGACTGGTCAATCGTGACGAACTGCGCGTTTGCATGAACACCGAAGCGGGATTTGCACCGACCCGCAGCAAGCTCGATGCGCAGCGAACCGCCAATTCCGCGGAAGTTGCTGCCATTCGCGCCGAGTCTGCCGAGCTTGCCAAAGAAGCCGAGTCCATCAACGAAGGCGACGACCGCAAGCAGCGCGCCTTCAAGCGCAAGGTTGACGCGCACAACGCGCGCGTGCAGGCGTCCAATGCTGCGCTGCAAGCGACCAGGACGGAACTCGAAGCCTTCGCCAAAACGGCAACTGCCTACAACGAGCAATGCGCAGGCATCACTTTCCGTACTGAAGACAAGGAAGCCATCCTGAAAGAGCGGGAAGCCGCGCCGAAGTAAGGCTGGAAACGTCGATCCCTGATTCGTCACCTGAGTCATCGCCTGGTTCAACGAGTGTCTATGCTTCACCACATCTCCTTTGGCGTCAGCGACATGGGCCGTTCGGCGAAGTTCTACGACGCGGTTCTGGCCGCTCTGGGCTATGAGCGCGTCTGGACCGATGCTGGTGAGGGCCAGTCTGGCGCAGCGGTCGGCTATGGCGAAAAGGGCGGCGGGGACAAATTCGCCATCAAGTTGCAGCGGGTCACGCCGTTGGCGCCGGGGCCCGGATTTCATCTCGCGTTTGCCGCCAGGAGTCGCGGTGCCGTGGATGCATTTCATTTTGCTGCTTTGCAAAACGGCGGATCTGACAACGGCGTCCCGGGGCTGCGTCCAAATTACGGGCCGGCTTATTACGCCGCGTTTGTTGTCGATCCGGATGGACATCACATCGAGGCGGTGATCAACACCGACTCGCTTGATTTCCAATGACGAGCAAAAAACCATGAACCGAAAACTGAGAGCAGGCCAGTCCATCACTCCCGAGGAATTCGACGAGCTCACCGACGAACAGCTCGAGCGGCTGGTGCCCCGGGCTTACCGCGAGTTCTTTCCTGGCAAGGATGGCTGCGCCGACGGCCACTTCTACCTGCACGACGGCACGGCCTACAGTTTCTATCGCGGTGGATTGCTCGACGAGTAACATCTCGCCCTACCATGGATGCGAGGTACTCCGTTGAACAAACGATCGAGGCTGGCATGGCGGCTCGCCGCGCTGATGGCTGCGCCGGCGATAGCCATGGCTGCAATTGACATTGCGCCCCTTTGGGACTTCGGCAACCCCGCGCTGAGCGAACAGCGCTTTCGCGCGGCGCTTGCCACTGCCGCGGGCGACGACGCCCTGATTCTGCAAACGCAGATCGCCCGAACCTATGGCCTGCGTCGCGATTTTTCCCGGGCGCAAGCCCTGCTGCGCGAAATCGACCCGCAACTGGCAGGCGCGGGCGCAGAGGCGCGCATCCGGCATGCTTTGGAGACGGGCCGCACCTGGTCGTCGGCCACGCATACGCCCGAATCCCAGACACCCGAAGTGCGTGAACGTGCGCGCGCGGCATACCAGCGTGCGATTGAGCTCGGGCTCGAGGCGAAACGTGACGACCTGGTGATCGACGCCATCCACATGCTCGCTTTTGTCGATACGAGCCCGCAGGACCAGCTGAAGTGGAGCCAGAAGGGCCTGGATGTGGCGATGGCTTCCACCCAGGCGCAGGCGAAGGCCTGGGAGGCCTCCCTGCGCAACAACATGGGGTATGCGCTTTACCAGATGGGACGCAACGATGAAGCGCTCATTCAGTTCCAGCGCGCGGCATCCTTGCGCGAAGCATTGGGTCATGCCGATCGAACCCGGATCGCGCACTGGATGGTGGCCATGACGCTTCGCACGCTCAGGCGGGTCGATGAAGCGCTGGACATCCAGCTGCGGCTGGAGGGCGAAAACCAGGCGGCGGGCAAGCCCGATCCGAATGTCTTCACCGAACTCGAACTGCTCTACAGGGCCAAAGGTGATGAAGCGCGCGCGCAACTTTATGCGCAGCGGCGTGCGCTTGTCTCGAAGCAATAATCCCCAGCATGGAAACCAAATGGCTGGAGGACTTCGTGAGCCTCGCCGAGACCCGCAGCTTC
>JAZKFD010000284.1:0-40598 GCA_040386635.1 Pseudomonadota bacterium | reverse complement strand
AAGTCGATATCGCAAGATCTTTTCCGGCAATGACCCGCTGTACCACCGCGAGGGCGGCGCCGACAATGTAAGCCCTGGATCTTGGTTCGGGCGCGTCTATGCGTCCATGATCCCATCGAATCGCCGCGTGCTGCTGGTTCCGTGCGGCGAGGGCGGCACATCGTTGGTTTCCGGCTCGGCATGGTGGGCCGCTGGCACGCCGGGCGGCGCGCTGTTCGCCAATGCTGTGACGCAAGCGAATCTTGCTATCACCGCTGCTGTCGCCAAATTCCCGAACAGCCGCTTCGTCGGCACGATCTGGATTCAAGGCGAATCTGACGGCGACAACTCGATCACGCAAGCAGCCTACACGACCGCACTGAAGGCGGTAATCTCAGGCTTCCGCACGCAGATTACTGGCGCCACGAATTCGTTCTTTGTCATCGGCGGAATGTGCCCCGAGGTTATTGCATCCTTCGCCGGGTACCCTGCCATTCGTGACGCGCATATTCAGACCGCTGCTGAAACCGACCGCTGCACCTATGTTGCCGGTCCAACTGGCCAAAAGCTCGATACCTACCACTACACCGCTGAAGGTTCGCGAATTATTGGCATCAACATGGCGCTGGCCGTGCGCGCAGCGCAGCAGTACACCACGAGCGATGTCGCCGCCCCGACCGCTTCCTCTGCCACAGTTGCGCATGCTTCCCCAACCTTTGTCGATATCACCATGTCCGAGGCCATGGATACGACCTACACGCCGGCATCCTCGGCCGTCACGATTTCGGGCCATACGGTCAGCGTGTTGGCATGGACGAGCGCGACCAATCTGCGCGCTACGGTTTCGGCCGGATTTGCATATGGCGAGGCGGCACGGACGGCGGCCTATATCCAGCCAGGCGTAAACAATGCACGCGATGTGGCCGGCAACCTGCTGGCGAACTTCTCCGGGCTGACCATCACCAACAACGTCTTGGCGGCACCGGGCGCCCCAACAATTGGCACAGCCACAGCAGGCAACGCTTCAGCTTCTATTGCATTCTCGGCACCTGCATCGAACGGCGGAAGCGCGATCACCGGCTATACGCTGACTTCATCACCCGGCGGTCTGACTGGCACCGGCGCGTCAAGCCCAATTGTTGTCGCGGGCCTCACAAACGGAACGCCATACACATTCACGGCAACCGCGACGAATGCCATTGGCACGAGCGCCGCATCTGCAGCTTCCAATAGCGTCACGCCTTCGGTGGTGCTCACCGTGCCCGGCGCCCCGACCATCGGCACAGCCACGGGCGGCAATGGTCAGGCATCCGTCACATTCACTGCGCCGGCATCCGATGGCGGCGCTGCAATCACAGGCTACACGTTGACCTCTTCGCCCGGGGGCTTCACTGGAAGCGGTGCATCGAGCCCTGTCGTTGTCGCTGGCTTGGCGAACGGCACCGCGTACACATTTACCGCCACTGCAACGAACTCCGTGGGAACAGGCGCGGCTTCTGGCGCTTCGAACAGCGTCACGCCTGCGACGGTACCCGGAGCCCCAACGATTGGCACGGCAACAGCAGGCGACACCACGATCAGTATTGCATTCACCGCGCCGGGATCGACGGGTGGCAGCGCGATTACCGGCTACATTGCATCGGCTTACAAGGTGAGCGACAACACGCTCATTACGACCGCCAGCGGAAGCGTATCGCCAATCAGCGTAACTGGGCTCACGAATGGAGTGGCTACATATGTGAAGGTGGCTGCAATCAACGCCGTCGGCACCGGCACGCAATCGGCCGCGTCGAACAATGCCACCCCGGCGGCTGCTGCGTACGCAACCTGGAATTCTGCCGACAAGAGCGCAGCGCTGACGCTATCGAATGGCGACAAAACGATCACCGGCACCACGCAAACGGATAACGACTGGTGCGCGGCACGCTCTACCATCAGCAAGACCACTGGGAAATGGTACTGGGAGGTTACTGTCGGCGTCGGCGTCCACGTTATCGGCGTCGGCGTGGCGGGCGATTCGCTGGCAACGTTCCCTGGTGCTAACGCCAACGGCGTGGGCTACTACAGCCTAGCCTCGATCTTCAGGAACAACGTGCACGTAGGCTCCGGCACAACGCAATCCTATACGACAGGCGATGTAATCGGTGTTGCTTACGATGCTGACGCTGAAACTGTCGGGTTCTTCAAGAACGGTGTTCAGGTCAGCACTACCGCCATGTACGCGGTTCCAGCGGGAACTTTGTTTGCCGTGAATGCCTCGCGCGAGACTGGCCCGGCCGCAACGACAACGACCAACTTTGGCGCGTCGGCATTTGCACACACGCCGCCTACCGGCCACGTTGGGCTGCAGTAAGCGATGCTCGGCTTCTCACCAATCAGCAGTGGGCCGCTTTCGTCTAGCGGGGAAGGTGAGCAGGGCGGCACCGCAGCCGGCGTCACGCTGACCGGGACGTCGATATTCGTGCCCGGACTTGCTGACGGTGGCGCAACTGCGGCTGGCGTTGTGCTGACCGGACTTGGAACGTTCTTGTCTGGCACGGCAACAGGCGGCGTGGCGGCATCGGCGCCTGGCGCAACATGGCTCGGCACTTCGTCATGGTCGCCAGGGCTGGCTGTCGGCGATCAGATTTACACCCGCGCACCAAGCGGAGGCGGCTACAGCCCGCGCCGGAACGAAGCATCAAGTCGTCCAGCAGCAACCCAAAGGAATTCACGATGACATATCGATTAATCGCGGGGCCTGAAGCCATGGCAGTGTCGCTTGCGGATGCACGGATCGCCGCGCGAGCCGACGGAAGCGACCTCGATACGGCTATCGAGATCCAGGTGCGCACAATCACTGAGGAAGTTGAGCATCTCACCGGCCGGGCGATTATCAACCAGACCTATCGGGTGACGCTCGACGAATTCCCTGATGCTATCCGGCTACCGGCGCCGCCGGTGATATCTGTGACAAGTTTGAAATATCTCGACCAGGACGGCGTCGAGCAGACGCTTCACCCTGATGACTACGTGCTGGACAATGTGAGCGAGCCTGGCTACATCGCCCCAGCTCCCGGGCTGGGGTGGCCGCCTACAGCGGACAGGATCAACGCGGTGAATGTCGTCGTCGTTTGCGGATACGGTCCGACCGACGCCACTACACCAGCTACGCTCAAGGGATACATCCTGGCCAAAGTTCAAGAACACTTCGCTCCTGACGGCACAAAGGAATCTCCGCACCTGGTGCGCCTGCTCGATCGGTACGGGGTCTGATCATGGTTGCGTCCTTTCGTAAAGACGAAAAGGTGACGATCGAGCGACTGGCCGGGACCCGGGACCCGGTTTACAACACGGAAATCGAGGCCTGGGTGGTCGTCGCGGATCGGATCTGGGCGAACGTCCAGGATGCCCTGCCAGGCAATGCTGAGGCTACTTCCAACGGACTTCGCACCAGTTTGCAGCAAACGCGACTGCGCATTCGAAGCAATACCGAAATCACCCCGAAAATGAGGGTGACGCTTCATGGGAGGGGTGATCGCGTGATGGAAATCGTTGCTGGCCCGGCCCTATTGGATGACCGGCAGCATGCGCAATTTATGCTCGAAAGCTATTCGCCATGACCGAAGACCGCAATATTACCGGGGGGCGAGAGCTCGACGCTTTCATGCAGACGCTTTCGGCAAAGGTTGAAAAGAACATCATGCGGTCCGCACTTGCGGCAGGAGCGCGTGTCATCAGAACCGCGGCGCAGCAGAACGTGCCTGAAGAACTCGGCGAGCTGAAACGCAGCATTAGGGTGACCACGAAGGCCGTGAAAGGGACGGTTTCTGCATCCGTGAAGGCCGGGAGTAAGAAAGCATTTTACTGGCGCTTTGTCGAATTTGGCACAGCGCCCCACGTCATCAACCCGAAGAACGGAAACGCCTTGGTATTCGGCGGCGGTATTGCGCGCTCTCTCATGCACCCCGGCGCCAGGGCGAAACCATTCTTGCGGCCGGCGCTTGATTCGGCCGCGGACGCCGCACTCGCCGCGGTGGCCGAACAGATCAAGAAGCGGCTGACGCTGGCCGGAATAAACACGAACAATCCAGAACCGGAATAGCGATATGACAACACCATGGAAAGCACAGCGCGCGTGGTCCGGCGAGACCGTTGCAGTTCTTGCCAGTGGTCCCAGCCTCACCCGTGAAGTGGCGGACGAACTTGCCTGCTTCAAGCGCATTGCCGTGAATTATTCTTTCGTTCTCGCCCCGGAAGCCGACATGCTCGTCGCGCTTGACTTAAATACCCAGATGTGGGCCGACGCACAGGGCTTCATTGGGCTTCGCGTTTGCGGTGTGGATGATCCCGCCCTGGACGCACTGTATGCCGGCCCCTGCTATGAGCGGATCAGCATCGCGCCTGGCCATGTGATCGAAACGCGCAATTCGGGCCTGGCCGCTATCCGGATTGCAGCGGAGATGGGTGCTGCTCGCATTGTGCTGGCAGGATTTGACCCGGGTGTCGCGGCACACTTCATGGGGCGGCCGCATGTTGAGGAAGAACCGGACCCGGCGCGGTACCCAGGTTTGGCCGAAGGGCTGGATGCGATTGTTTCGGAACTTCGCAAAAGCGGCATCGATGTAATTTTCCACACCAAGAAAACTATCCCATCGTTAATCGAGGGAGGGCGCAATGTCGGATGTTAGGGTAACCCTTGCTTTATTGGCCGCTAATGCCACTCTTGTTGCCAGTGTTCCCTTTGATCGAATTGTGGCCGGTAGTGTTCCCCAGGGAACCGCGCTTCCGGCGATCTCGGTAAAGCATGTGTCGACTAAGAGGCGCCGGCCGGTGGCGAATGTCGCTTCGAAGTTCTGTACCTCGCGCGTCCAAATCACGATCCATGCCAAGAACTACCCCGAACAGAAGGCGGTTGCCGCGCTGGTCCGCGCGGCATTGCCCGCAACGCGTGGCGTGGTCGCCGGAGTAAATGTCGATAGTGTTGAGCATGAGCTCGACGGGCCGGATACGGGCGACGACGCCGCTGGGATTTTTCAGGAATCGGTCGACTACATGATTAAGTACAACGAATAGGAATCGCACTATCCGCCGCAGATTGCGGCTTTCCCCCCGAGTTTTACCCGCCCGCCCGCTTTCGCAATCCTGCGAGCGGGCTTTTTTTATAAGGAAAGCATCATGGCAGAAAATACCGTCCCAGTCAGCCTGACCGGCGCCACGCTGGCGATCAGCGCTACCCTCCCAACCACCTACGATGCGGCCGGCTACGGCGCTACCGCGATGGTCTACACCCTGATCGGCGAAGTCGAGAACTACGGCAATCACGGCGGCACGAAGACCATCACGGAATTCACACCTGTTTCGACCGGCATCGTCACCAAGATTGCGGGCTCCAAGAACTACGGAACCATGACCCTGATGATGGCCAGCATTCCATCCGACGCCGGTCAGGTGCTGCTGGATGCCGCCTTCGAATCGACCGCGCACTACAGCGTGAAGATGACCTACCCATCGGGTCGCATTCACTACATGGATGTGCTGGTCGCGAAGAACGAGAATCAGGACGGCGCCGCGAATGACACGCAAAAGCTTGCTGTCGACTTCGCGCTGTGCAAGAAGCCGATCAAAGTCGCAGCAGTTTAAGCCCCCCCCCAGCCCGGTTAGCCGGGCACCAAATCGGCGCAAGCCACCCAAGCACCGAACGATCCAGTGTCGCCCTTTCGCGGGGCGCACTGGATCGTCACGGGCAATTTCCCGCGAAAAAGGAGTTTCACCATGTCGAATCTGAAAAAGTTTGCCCTCGTACCTACTGCCATCCACCACCTGCGTGACGGTAATGATGAATTGATGTACGCCGACGGTCCTGACGGAAAGCCGGATGAATCCAAGCCGATGCGTGCCCACATGTTCGGCCCAGGCTCGAAGCGCTACGCCGCCGCGCGCGCCGCCCAGTCCAATCGCTCGATGGACCGCTTCAAAGCCAAGGGCAAGGACAAGACCACCGCCGCCGAGCAGGCCGAGGATACCGCCAAGTTCCTGATTGCTTGTACCGACCACCTGGAAAACGTCGAAGTCGATCAATTGGCCGGCGAAGCGCTGCTGATGAACGTCTACACCGACCAAGAACTGTGCTTCATCCCAAACCAGCTCGACAAGTTTATCGGTGAAACCGCAAATTTTACGCAGAAGTCGGCGACGCCTTAAGTCTTTACGTCCGGCACAGCGCATGGCTTTCTGCTGTGCCGGACAAGCGCGAAGGCGACAAATCGAAGATTCCAGAGAAATCCAGGCTCGAGAAGTTGCGGGCCACCTTTGGCAAAGAATATTCCCCTGACATGCCCCCCGTTGAATGCGGCCGGCATGTGCTCGACCGGTTCTGGGAAGTCGGCCCCGCGCTCAGCGACGGCGCCGGCCAGTTCTCACTGACCCATTCCGAGCTTAGTAAATACCAAGAGAATACCGGCATCGAATTCAGCGAGTGGGAAAGCACGACGCTTGTGCGCCTCTCGAAAGAGTACCTAGGCGAATCGCACCGCGCAGCCAAGCGCGATTGCGATGCGCCATGGAAGAGCGCAGAGCAAGAAGCCGCCATCCGCGTATCGGTCGGCGTCGATCTGGAATCGCAGATCGACGGGTTGTAAAAATTAAAGGAAATGCATGGTAATCGGAGACATGGAAATTCGCCTCAGGGCCGATATCGCGCGGCTCCAGGCTGATATGGACCAGGCTCGCCGCACGGTGGGCAGCGCCATGGATCGGGTAAGCGCAAGCGTCGGCAGCGCCATGAAGATGTTCGCCGGGCTCGCCGCTGGCCTGAGCGTTGCTGCATTCAGCGCCTGGATTAAAGGCGCCATCGATGCAGCGGACGCGGCAAGCAAGCTTTCGCAGAAGACTGGTGTCGCCGTGAAAGATCTTGCCGGGCTCCAGCTTGCATACAACCTGGGCGGGGCAGGTGGTGATGTTTTCGAAAAGTCTATGGTGAAACTGTCGAAGGCCATCACGGAAGGCAACAAGGGTTTGTCTGCGCTGGGTATCAAGACCGCCTCCACGAACGGGCAGCTTCTGAGCAATAAGGATGTCCTTTACTCCGTTGCTGATGCATTCCAGAAGATGGACGACGGCGCGCGCAAGACGTCCATGGCCGTTGAGATTTTCGGGAAGAGTGGAGCAACCCTTATCCCGCTATTGAACGGCGGGGCCCAAGGCTTCCGCGACATGGAAGAGATGGCGCAGAAGCTGGGCTTGACCATGAGCGAAAAGACCGCCAAAAGCGCCGAAGCGTTCAATGACAACCTGGATCTCCTGGCCATGGGTAGTCAGGGCGTTGCTCGCCAGATCGCTGCGGAGATGCTGCCGACGCTTAGCAGCCTATCCGGCTCACTCCTGACGTCGATGACCAGTGGTGACAAGCTGAAATCGACCGCCGACTTCCTATCGACTGGCTTGAAGCTGCTTTACAGCGTTGCCGTCGGCATTGTTGAGATTTTTTCGACGGTTGGCAAGGTCATCGGCGGACTCGCAGTTATTCTGACGAACAATCTGTCCAACGCAGTAAACGTCATCTCGAAGATCGTCAAAGGTGATTTCGCCGGCGCATGGGAGGCAGCCAAAGGCACCGTCACCGATTTCAAAAACACGACGTCTATCGTGGCGGGCGAGATTGGCGATAGTTGGAAAGGCACCGCCAAGACCATCTCTGACGCCTGGTCCGGAGCTGGTGATGCTGGCGTCGAAGCGATGGCAAAGCAAAAGAAGGCTGAGAAGGATTTACTTGCAGATCAGGCTAAGCGCGAAGCTGCGGCCAAGAAGTCGGCAAAGGAATATGAAACGGCAGTTAAAAATGCCAACGACTTCATTGCAGCATTGCAGATTGAGCGCTCGCAGATCGGCCTGAGTGCGGACCAGTTGAAGATGATGGCTGCGGCGCGCGCTACGGCAAAGGCGCCTACTGAAGAGTTGCGCATGGCGATCATGGGTGAAGCCCTCGCCCTTGACATTGCTGCGAAGGCGGGGATTGCAAAGGCAGATGCGGATAAGGCGATCGCCGCGGCAAATGCCAAGGTGACGGGTGAGGTGGAAAGCATTAATGCGGAAACCAAGTCGCTGCTCGATAAAATCAAAACGTATGAAATGCTGCCAGAGGCCATCACTCGCGCGAAAATTGCGGAACTTGAAGCCTCGAAGCGGTCCGTGGTCCTCACGGATGAGGGAATTTCGGATATTCAGCGGCGGATCGATGCACTAGGCGATCTCGCTGCTGCGCAATCGGATGTGAGCAAGTTGGGGCAAGGGTCATCCGTGGCCAATGCCAAAGAATTGATCGATATCATGGTCCAGGTCGACGAGGCCACCAAGTCGGCTGCTGCAGGCATGGCTGAGTCCTTCGGGCGCGTCGGCTCCGCTATCGGCTCGCTGACGACGGCGCTGAGTGGCTACGGCCGCGCGCAGGCGACAATAGCCGCGCAACTGGCTGCCTCGATGAAGGACGCCGCCGGCGACCCTGCAAAGATTTCCCAAGCTACTGCACTGGCCGCGCGCCAGTCCGCTCAAGCCCAGGTCAAATCCTACGGCGACATGGCCGGCGCCGCGAAGGGGTTCTTCAAAGAGAATTCGACCGGCTACAAGGTCATGGAGGGCGCGGAGAAGGCCTTCCGCGCCGCCGAAATGGCTATGGCAATCCAGAACATGCTGAGCAAGTCGGGTCTGCTGACGGCCTTCACTGGCCTGTTCGTGGCCAGCAAGGCGACGCAAACGACCGTGGAGGCTGGCGCAACTGCCACATCCACGACTATGGCCGGCGCCCAGGCTAGCGCTTGGGGCGTCACGGCCGTGGTCAAGGCAATCGCTTCCATGCCTTTCCCTGCCAACCTTGCGGCTGGCGCAGCCACGCTCGCTGCAGTCGTCGCCATTGGCGCGAAGATCGCGGGCGGTATCGGCGGCGGTAGCTCGGGTGGTGGACAGTCTGCCGCTGACGCTCAGAAGACGCAGGGCACTGGCGGCGTGTTCGGCGACGTGGATGCGAAGTCCGCATCGATTGCCCGCTCGCTTGATCTGCTCGAAAAGAATTCCGACAGCCTGATCCCTATCAATCGCGGCATGTTGTCGGCGCTGAATGCGATCAAGAATTCCATGGTCGGGCTGACGAACCTGCTCGTGCGCGAGCCAGGACTGACCAACGGCACGAACATGGGCATTCAGACTGGCCAACTCGATATCGGGAAGCCTACTGACGGGATTTCAAAGCAGATGACGATCATCACCAAGACCCTTTTCGCAGGGTTTGGCGACAAGATCGCAAGCTTTGTCAATAACCTGTGGGGCAAGACCACGCAGAACATCGTCGATTCCGGGCTCCAGTTCGGCGGCAGCGTGCGCGGCCTTCAGGCTGGCCAAGGATTCAATCAGTACGCCAGCGTCGACACGACCAAGTCCAGCTTCTTCGGGCTCAGCAAAAAAACGACGAACTCGCTTCAGACGCAGGGCTTGAGCAGCGAACTGACCGCGCAGTTCGGCCAGATCTTCACGAATGTAGAGAAGGCGCTGAGCACTGCCGCTGCTGGCCTTGGTATCGGTTCGGCCAGTGTTGCCGCAGCACTTGACGCACTGGTGATCGACGTCACAAAGGTATCGCTCAAGGGTTTGACCGGAACTGCACTGACCGAGGCACTGAACGCGGTAGTGTCCAAAACCATGGATGAGATGGCGCAGGCCGCTATCCCGGGCATGGATGCGTTCCGCCAGGTGGGTGAGGGCTATGCCGAGACCGTGATCCAGCTGGCATCGAACTATGCCCAACTCGATGGCGCGCTGCAGTCCATCGGCATGACTTTCGGCGCGACCGGCGTGAGCAGCCTGACGGCTCGTGAAGCGCTGATCGCTATGGCTGGCGGCATCGACAAATTCACCGAGCAGGCTGGCGGCTTCGCGCAGAACTTCTTGACTGAAGCCGAGCGCCTGGCACCAGTGCAGAAGTACGTCACCGAAGAGCTTGGCCGCATGGGACTGGCTGGCATCACCACCCGCGACCAGTTCAAGGATATCGTGCTGGGCCTGAACGTGAGCACAGCGGCTGGCGCTGAGACCTATACCGCCTTGATGGCGCTGCAAGAAGCCTTCGCCCTGGTTGTGCCCGCACTTGAGGACGCTGGGAGCGCTGCGAAAACGGCCGCTCAGGTAATGGACGAGCGTCGCAGCCTACAAAACCAACTCGACGAACTGGTCATGTCCTCCGCGCAGTTGCGCGACAAGGAGCGCATGAGCCTGGACGAAACCAATAGGTCCCTGTTCGATCGGATCATTGCTGAGCGCGAGGCGCAAGAGGTGATTGCCAATGCCGCCGCCACTTCCAAGGCTGCAGCAGATGCAGCAGCAGCGAGCGCGAAAGAGTCGGCCGACAAGCTCGCTGCGGCGAACCAATCGTGGCAGAAGCAGATCGACGACTTCCTGAAGTCGCAGATGACAGCGGCAGAGGTGCGAGATCTCGAATTGGCCGGCATGGACGACTCCACGAAAGTGCTGGTCCTGCGCCTGGAAGCGCTCAAGGCTGAAAAGCAAGCGCTTGACGACCTGAATGCGGCAACCGCTAGTGTCGGCGATCGCTGGCTCGCGGACATGAATCGTCGCTCGGCCGGTACTGTGGCAATCCAGGAAAAGGCAACGGCCGAGATTATCGACCTGTCTAGCCAGCGCGCTGCCATGGAGTTGACGCTATTCAACTTGACCCATGACGCTGCCGCGCAGTTGGCACGCGCTCGCCAGCTTGAACTTGAGGGAATGGACGCTTCGCTGCGCCCGCTCCAGAGTCAGATCTACGCCATGCAGGACCAGGCATCGGCCGCAGCTTTGGCTGCTACCGCGCTTGAGAATGCCGCGGCATCGGCCCGGGCAATTGCCACCGAGCGGGGAGGGCTGCAGCGCGAGATGTTCCAAGTGCAAGGCAACACGGCAGCGCTGCGCAAGCTTGAACTCGACGCGCTGGACCCATCTAATCGCGCCCTCAAGGAATCCATCTTTGCCCTGCAAGACAAGATGGCTGCGGATCAAGCAGCTTCTGCCGCCGCTGAGCAGATGGCGCAGGCAATGGCCGCTGCCGCAGCCGAATCCCGCCGCGCCGCCGACGAACTCAAGAAGTCATGGCAGGGCGCTACCGATTCGATCTTCGATGAAGTGGCGCGCATCCGTGGCTTGACCGGCGCTGGCGGAGGCGACTCCTTGGCATCTGCTCAGGCGCGCTTTACCGTGACATCGGCACAGGCGCGATCGGGTAACCAAGAGGCGACGCGCCTGCTGCCAGGGCTGTCTCAGGCGCTCGACGCGTTGGAGGCGGCAAATGCTGTAACTCAGTTCGATCTGAGCCGCATGCGCGCGCAGCGGGCTGCAAGCCTACTACAAACCGGCTCCGGGTTGGCTTCGCAGTTCGGCTTGTCGATTCCCGGCTTTGCTGCTGGCGGCGAGCACGCGGGCGGCTGGCGCATCGTTGGCGAGAACGGTCCCGAGCTTGAGGCTACCGGGCCGTCGCGCATCTTCAATTCTAGCCAATCGCAATCCATGCTGGGCGGCGACACCTCTGCACTCGAAGAAAAGATTGTGGTCATGACCAAAGCAATTTCGCGCCTTGAATCCGCGCTCGACAAGATTGCGCGCGACTCCAACCGCACCGCCAACATCCAGCAGGGTATCGCTGACGGCGACATCATTGTGCAGACGGAGGTCGCATGACCGTTTCCGACTTCAGGATCATTCGCCCGCTCGCGGTAACGGATGCAATCCTGACATCCTGCACCGTGCCGGAAGTGACTGTGACCGCCTATAGCGGTGGCGCCACATACGCCGATGGCGATATTCGGGGTGTCGCGGGTGCGAACAATTCGCAGATCGTTTATGAGTCGCTGCAGGGCTCCAATACCGGGCACACGCCGGCCAGTTCGCCGACCTGGTGGAAGAGTCTCGGTACTGTCTATGGCACCTATGCGGGCGGCACCGCGTACGCCCTTGCCGATATCGTCACCGATGCGACAAACCATCTGCTGTACGAGTCAGTGCAAGCCGCCAACACGGGCCACGCACTGGCTGACATCGCGTGGTGGACGCCACTGGGGAATACGAACCGGCATAAGCAGTTCGACACCGCAGTGAATAGTCAGACCGTCGCGCCGGGCTCGATCAGCCAGGTTTTCACGCCCGGCGTGCTGACGAACACGGTCACGCTGCTCAATGCCGAGGGCGCCACCGCGACGGTGACTCAGTCGGTTAGCGGCTACTCCGAAACGAAAAGTCTGGTCAAGCATGACGTCTTGAATTGGTACGACTTCTACTACGAGGAGCCGGTAAGGGTAGGGGATGTCGCCTTTACTGATATCCCGCCATACCCGGCATCCACGCTGACTGTCACGGTCGACAACGGTACGGCAGATGCCGCTATTGGATGCTGCCTCCTTGGCAAATCGCGCGCAATCGGAACCACGGTCTTCAACTTCTCCGGTGGCGTTCTCAGTTATTCCACGACAACGACCAGCACCCAGGGCGATACCACGATGGTTCGCCGGCCAAATGCGAAGCGCCTGCAATTCGAGGTGTACATCGAAGAGGGCTTCCAGAGCGAGGCGTACCGCCTTTTGTCCATGTACACGGACGTCGAGATGGTCTTTATCGGTGCGTCCGAATACAGCATGAGCATTGCATACGGCTTCCTTGACCAATGGGAAGTCCACGTTACGGACACAGCAAAACCCGCATCAATCAGCATCCGAGGACTCAAATAATGACCATTTCCCAAGTAATCACTGCACTACCGGTGGCGCCGGACCCGGCAACCATGACAGCGACCGAGTTCAGCAATGCGGCTGCAGCGTCCGTGCTCGCTCAGCGCAGCCTCCCGACGGAGATTAACGCCTTTGGTACGCAGGCAAACGCGCTGGCTGTTACCGTTAGTGCGGACGCGGTTTCCGCCGCTGCAGCTGCGCTGCTCGCTGTGCAAAGCGCTGCAGCTGCCGTGCTGACCGCAAACAGTACGCTTTGGGTGACAGGTACAACCTACGCCCTCGGTGCGAATGTTTACAGCCCGCTTTATCCCCAGGTGACCTACCGCCGCATCGTGGCCGGCGCCGGTGCGACGGACCCCAGCGCGGACCCGACAAATTGGGCACCAATTTCTGGTGGCATCGCTACCGCTGAACTGATCACGGTTACCGGTTCATGGATTTGCCAGCGAACTGGATTTTACAAGGTCACCGTGCAGGACGGCGGTTACAGCGGTGCGACGAACGCCGGCGTCTCGACTGCAGCCTCCAATGGAGGCGCAGCTGGTTGGCGACTGTTGTGGCTAGTGGCCGGTGTAACGTACACGGCGACGATTGGGGCGGCAGGTGCGATCAATGGCGCTGGCACTAGCCTGCCATCTACAGCGGGTGGAGCAACATCCTTCAGCGGCTCAGGAATCACCACGCTGACCTCTGCAAATGCATATTTCAAAGCTCCTGGTGGCCGGGCGGTCTCTATTGTGGGAAGTGGGACCTCGGGGGATTCGCTCATGAGTCCTTCTGACTGCAATACAGGCAACGCCACTAATGGCTATGGAATCGGCAGCGGTTCAACCGGCACCGGCGCGGCAGGCAGTGCTGGCCGACCTGGCGCAGTTCTCATTGAAGGGTAAAGCATGCAAGCGCACATCATAGAAGGCGGCTTCGTCGTCAATACCATCATGGTCGATTCGCTCGACGCGCTGCCGGGCGTGACCCTGGTCGATGCTGCGCTGGGCGGCAAGATTGGCGACCAGTTGATCGATGGCGAATTCATCTCGCCCGAGCCGCCGGCGCCAGAGCCTGCCGAATCCGTGCCGATGCTCAGCCTGCAACTGGTGCTGATCGATGACGGAAAGCTGTCCTCGGTCGAGGCGATCATCAACGACATGGAGGGTGACGACGGCGACCGGGCGCGCGCCTACTGGGCCAAGGCGCTGACTGCGCGCCGCGATAACTACCTGGTCAATCTGATGTGGCCTGCCATTGGCTATGACATTGCTGGCTTCAACGATGCCTGGGCACGCGCTGCGGCGCTCAATCCATGATGCGCGCCCGTCAGCCTAAAGGCGGTGATCGTGCCGGCTCAGTCTTCAGGATGTACATCGGTGGCTGTGCCGTGGTGAATTGGTACATGGCCCTGTATGAGCCGCGCTCCCTGATGCACCTGGTTGCCAGTTCAACCGAGGGCACCGTACTGATCTGGCTCGCGATGCTGGTCGGCGTAGCCGCGGTGCTCGACGCCTTGATCAACGACTTCCTGCCGAACCGCTGTCACTGGCGTGTCGCACTGCGACAGCGCCATTTTATTCTGACGGCCATGGCTTTTTGTTACGTGGCACAGCTGTATGTCGCTTTCCTGTATCTCCGGTCCTCGGGCCTGCTGATCCATTACCTGTGGAATGTGGCCGCCATCATGGCCGTCGCGTTCTTCGATGCACACCAGCGCTCAAAGGACGCCTCATGCGTGATGTTTTGCAACTGAAGAAAGTATGTGGGGTTTGGCTGATGGCCTTCTGGGGCTCCAGCGCTTGGGCCGCGACCGCGACGTTCGCCAGCGATCTGTCTAGCATACCGGCCGCCGCCGTCGCCGTCGCCGTCGCGCTATCGCTCATCGGCGGTGCGGCCTCGACCCTGAATAAGATTGCGAATCCGGAGCACGTCGTCAAAAGCATGACGCTCGAAGTCGTCCGGGACATCATGTCTTCGGTCGTGGCCGGCCTGATCACATATTCCGTTTGCGCCTGGCAAGAGCTCCCGCTTCTGATCCAGCCTGCGATTATTACAATCGCTGGTTTCGGAGGTTCGCGAGTGCTTGAAAAATACCTCGAGGCCGGCATGTCCCGAATCGACCGCCTTGGCGGCGGCAAACCTGAGGAAACGCCATGATCAATAGCCGTAACATCGACGACTTACTGCCTATCGTAGCAGCAAAGGCCCGTGCATTTGTGACGGCATGCAAAGCCCAGGGTATCGATGTGCTCATCACATCCACGCTGCGCGATGGCGAGGCCCAGGCCGCGCTGTATGCTCAAGGGCGCACCAAGCCTGGGCGTATCGTGACGAACGCCAAGGCTGGCCAGTCGTGGCACAACCATGCCTGTGCGTTTGATTTTGTCCCGGTGGTCAACGGCAAGGCAATGTGGGATGACGCTCGAACCTTCGACCGGTGCGGAGAGATTGCCGAATCGGTCGGGCTGGAATGGGCTGGGCGATGGACCAAGTTCAAAGAAGCGGCGCATTGCCAGTACACCGGAGGGCTGACGTTGGCAGATCTGCAAAACGGAAGGCGGGTCGCATGAATCCCTTTCTGGTCAATCCGCTGCACCTACTGGCCGGTCTGGCGGTGGCGAGCGTTGTCGGCTTTGGGGGCGGCTGGACGGCGAATGGCTGGCGCCTGGGCGCGGAGCTTTCCGATATCAAGACAGTGCACGCGCAGCAGGTCGCGAAGGCGGCAGGCGAGGCCGTTACGACAATGAAGGCTGATGCCGTGGCGATCCATACTGCTGCCGAAGAGTTCGCCACGCTGCAAAGCACGCTCGGCCCCAAATTCGACGCTCTAAAAAATGAGGTTCGCAATGCAAAAGCTGCTACTCCCTTGCCTACTGGTTGCCTTCCTGATGATGCTCGGGTGCGCAACCTCAACGCCGCCATTGACGCCGCCAACGCGGCCGCCGCTGGACGTTAGCTTGGCCACGCCATGCCCGGCGATCCCGAAGCCGGACGCTGCCGATTACGACCTCTGGCTGATCTGGTCCATGGAATTGCTGGAGCAGTATGGGATCTGCGCAGCTAGACACGCGAAAACAGTCCAGGCTTGGCCGAAGTGATTCAGCGTAACTTTAAGCGTAGCTTTAGCAAAAACCGCTTACCCTGTCATAGGGAAACTACCCCTCTGCATCATCGGAGTAGTCTTTGTTTGGGCGGTTATCGCAACCTCTTGATTTGACAGCATGTTCATCGATAAGCTTTTGATTCTTCGGGACTTACTTTAAAATTCGGTCGCTGCCTCAATAGTCAGGAAGCACCACAAGATGTCACTGCACTTGCTAGTTTAGCGTAGCTTTTTTCCGCAAGTTTGAAAAGCTACGCTAGAATCTGGCCTCACATTCCCCGTGCCGGGGAAAAGTTACGCCGGACCTACGCCCGGCCCCGAGGCCATCATGCAATTCGACGCGCGCGCAGCCAAGCTGCTCACGGCAGGACAACACTTTACCATTACCGACTGCCCTGGGCTGCGGCTTGAAGTCTCCGCCACCCGGCGCGCCTGGATCTACCGGTACAAGAGCCCGGTCGACAAACGCATGCGCCAGGTCAAGATCGGCGAGTGGCCAGCCATGTCGCCAGCTGCGGCGCAGGTGGCGTGGGAAGGCCTGCGCACCCAGCGCGACGCCGGCACGGACCTCGCTGCGGAAAAGCAGAGTGCCCGGACAACGGCGCGCGCCGAGGCGGTTGCGGTGGTCGAGCGCAAGCGGGCGGCCGCGCTGACGGTGGGCCGGGTGTGCGACGAATACCTGGTCGAGCGTGTTGAAAAAAACCGGGGCGAGAAGGGCGCGAAGGAAGTGCGGCGCATGTTCGCCACGATGCTGGGCGAGTTGGCCGACGTGCCGGCCGCCACGCTGACGCGCTCCCAAGCGTTCGACCTGATCTCGGCCTACACCCACATCCCGGTCCAGGCGGCGAAGCTGCGCTGCGAGATGGGCGCTGCCTGGGATTATTCGCTCGATGCTGGCCGGCTGCCCGAGTCCGCGCCGAACTGGTGGCGCCTGATCCTGCGCGGCCAGCTGCGCAGCAAGGGCCGCACGGTCAAGGGCAAGTCGGTCGGCACGAAAAAGCGCGTGCTCAACGATGTCGAGTTGGGCGCGGTGATCCGCTGGCTACCGAACTTTTCGCGCCTTGTCAACGACGTGCTGACGCTCTACCTCTGGACGGCCACGCGCGGCGCCGAAATCACTTCAATCGAAAAGCACGAAGTGACCGACGAAAAGGACGGCTTGTGGTGGACGGTGCCGAAAGAGAAGACAAAGAATTTCTGGCGCGAGGGCGCGGAAGAATTGCGCGTCCCATTGATCGGCCGGGCAGAGACGATCGTGCGCCGCCGGATGGCGGCTGCTACTGGATCGTACCTATTCCCCGCCCGGGGGAAGTCGCCCTACACCGAACAGAAGGTGATCGGCGTCGCGGTATGGATGCACATGCCTGACTGCGAAAGCAAGCCAGAATCCGTCCGCGCCCGCCTGCCAGTGGCCAAGTGGGCGCCGCACGATCTGCGGCGGACGGCGCGGACGCAGCTGGCCGCGCTGGGCGTGAGCGATGAGGTGGGGGAGGCGATTATCGGGCACATGCCGGATGGGATTAGAGGAGTGTACAACCTGCACAGGTACGACAGCGAGCGACGGGAGTGGCTGACCAGGTTGAACGTCCGCCTGGAGGAACTGGCCGCCGTCGCTGACTAGTTCGGCTGGGGCTTGCGCTTCTTCGGCGCACAGGTATTTTCCGGGGGCAGCAGCTCGGACACTGGCCGAGCCTCCGCCCACTCCTCGACCTCGCGGTGTAGCCAGGCCACGCGCCGCGGGCCGAGCAGGCGGGGTTTAGGGAAGTCCCCCTCACGAACCGCGCGCTGGATGCTCGACTCGCTGAGCGCCGTAATGGCCGCTGCCGTCGGCAGGTCCACGTACAAAGGCTTGATGTCGTGTTTCATACCTGCTTTTCCGGTAAGGTGATTTCTTTGCTGTCGATGATGGCGGGGTTCCCCGTCAGGAAAATGTCCATGTCGATGCGGCCGCCAGCAAGGCTGGCGTGCACGGCCTGGATGAACTGCAGCTTCCCCTTGTGCATCACAGGGTAGGCGCAGTGCAGGGCGCGAAGCAACCGCGCCTGTCGGCGGTATTCCGCGTCGTCCAGCGGGGCATAGTCGGGCGTGTCTGTGGGATTGTTCATAGATCGCCATTGGCGGTAGGTCGCTGCGCGGCTGCGCGCTGGTAAGCCTCGTCCGTCACATACGACAGGTTGCCCCAGCCGCTAAGGCTGTAGCCGATCAACTGGGCGAATTGCTCCAAGTCTTCCGGCGCGAAATCCATCACCGCCAAGTCGTTCAGTTTGCCTTCGGCAAGATGGTCAACGATGGCGTTGCGCTTGAAGCGAATAACGCCGTGCTGGTCGGTTATCAGCGGCTGGATTGGGTGCTGGCCGAACAGACTGCCTGCGCCGCTGGCAGCAGGTCGGGAGATGTGCTCAACCTTGCAGGGCACCGCGGCCACGCATTGCACGAACCCGGCGCAAAGCTTCTGCGTGTCTCCGTCCATGTGGCTTTTTGGTGCTGGTACAAGTGGCCAGTTGCATTTGCTTAGGCTGTGCGCGCCGCCGCACCTGGTGCACGTGTCGATCGCGCGAACTGGTTCGACGGCATCGACGAAGAATGCGGCAAGGCGCGGCGCCATACCCATTTCCATGGCGATGTGATGTTCCAGACGTGCGCCCTTGGAGGCGGTCCAGCCATCGAGTAGGGCGACGCTGTCGCACGTCAGGAGCGCGGTAATGTCGGCGCGCATGCATGCCCGCCAGTGAGCAGTCTTCGCCTCTTCGGTGGCCCATACCGCATTCGGGTCGTCGCCATTGATCTCGGCCGGATTGACCACCTGATAGCCAAGCGCGCGAAGCCTTGCCGCTTCGGCATTAAAGGCGGGAAAGTTCAGTTCTTTGTAGCCCGTCATCGGGCCGGCGAGGTAGAGTTTCATAGGGTCTCGTGGTGATGGGTTATGCGGCCTGCAGCATGTGGCTCTCGTGGGAAAAATTTGCCTCGACCAGTGCGCGCGCCAGCGGCGGGCAAACGCTGTTGCCAATCATTCGGACTTGCGACGCCTTGGACAGCCGCTTTCCCTTGTAGACGAGGTTCAGGATGTAGCTGTCCGGGAAGCCTTGCGCCCGCGCCAGCTCGCGCGGCGTGAGCATGCGCATGCCGATATCGACGATGGCGTAATCTTGGCCACGGATGGTGATCAGGCCGATGCGATCCTTCGTCGGTATCGTATGCATCGGGTCGGTCAGCGGCTGGTCCTGGCCGCCCTCGCTGTAGTACTTGACGAGAAAGGCGCGCACCTCGCCGAGATGGGTGCCGCCGGCGGTCAACGTGGGGATCGGCTCGCGTACATCCTGGCCGAACTGGTTGTTCCGCAGTTTGACCAGGGTGCTCGCCACGACAGCATGGTGATCGGAAGTGGTCACCGTCCCAAATGGAACGCGCACGTCGGTACCGACGACTCCGCCGTAGTGCTTCGCCAGCATCGCGGAGACCAGGGCAAAGTGCCCGCCCTTCACTTCCGCACACTGGGTCCGCAACGGCTCGTCCACCTCAAACGTCCGCTGGGTCGACCCGTTCGCGTGCTCGGTGATAAAAGGGACCAGGGTAGGGGTGATCAGGCCGAAGCGCGGCGCGCCGGCCATGACCGTGTGCAGTGGCTCGTCAAGGCCCTGGCCAATACTGTTCTCACTGAACTTGACGATGAAAGGATCGTCCGTGTTGACGATGTACTTCATGACGCCCTTGGCGATACGCGCCAGGGTCTTGTCGGCGAGAGGCTTCTTCCGTCCGAATATCGAAGGGCAAGGGATCGACCAATCTATGCACTCCGCAGCGGTACGCCATGGCGCCAGGCCGGTAGCCTTGAATCCTTTCAGCTTTGGATTGGCATGGGTAGGCGTCGGCCATACGATCGGGCGACCGTCGCGACGCATGAATACGAACAGACGCTTGCGGATGGTGGGGGTGCCATAGTCGCAAGCGCGGAGGATTCGCCATTCGACCTTGTAGCCCAGGCCCTTGTGCAGGCGGTCCATAGGGAAGTCGGCGCCCAGCGCTTCGTAAATTTCCTCAGTGTCAGGGTGCCCCACGGTAAGGCCGGTGGACAGGGCGTCGACGAAGGCGCGGAACGTGCGGCCCTTCTGATCCTTGATCGGTTTCCCGTCGTCGTCCAATGGGCCCCAGTCAAAAAATTCCTCGACGTTCTCCAGCGCGATACACCGCGGCGCCTGGAATGCTGCCCACTTCAACGTGACCCAGGCCAGGCCCCTGATCTTCTTCTCGCGCGGCTTGCCGCCCTTGGCCTTGCTGTGGTGCTTGCAGTCAGGACTGAACCAGCCCAGGCCTATAGGGCGATTGCCGGTGATGAAGCCCGGGTGGACTTGAAAAACATCCTCGACCAGGTGCTCCGTGTGCGGGTGATTCGCCGCGTGCATCGCCAGCGCTTCGCCATTGTGGTTGATGGCAATATCGATGGGCCTGCCGATTGCCTGCTCGATGCCCTCGGAAGCACCGCCGCCGCCGGCGAAGTTGTCAATGACTAGCTCGTGGCCGAGATCGAGCTGCAGGGTGAATGCGTCGCGCTTCATGCTGCCTTCCTGTAGGTCTTGGTAAATGCTTGGTTGACGCAGTGGCCGCGGCGCAGGACTGCTTTGGCCAGCGCGGCGCGGTCGGTGTGGCTACTGGTCGATTGCCCCAGCAGCCCGAAGTAGCTGTTCGCCGAGGCGAAGACGTCGGCGGCCGGCATGCTGGCAATGCGGCTGGTGGCCTCGTGCACGGTCCGGCGTCGCGTGCGCGTGCACCAAGGCTTGATCACGTGCCCGACGAAGTCCACGCCGCGCGTCACCGGCTGCAGGATGGTCTTGGTCGGGTTCAGGTGGGTGCCGAGCACCGCCGGCAGGAACTGGTTGATGTCGGCCAGCGCCGCGTTCAGCCATTGCGGCGACTCATGCAGCAGGATGAAGTCGTCGACGTAGCGGATATAGTGCCGCGCCCGCAGCTGGTGCTTCGCGTGCTGGTCGAGCGCGTCGAGGTAGACGTTGGCGAAGAACTGGCTGGACAGGTTCCCGATGGGCAGGCCCAGCGCCGCCGGCTGGTTCGCCAGACGCTTGTGCACCGGCACGCGGTCGAGCAGCTGCGGCGCGCCGCGCAGCTCGTAGTCCTCGCGCGGGTCGTGCATCAGGATGGTCTCGGCCAGCGCCATCCACCATGGTTCGGTCACCCGGGCGGCCAGCTGCTCGAGCACGATGCTCTTGCGGATCGCGACAAAGAAGTTGGCCACGTCGCATTTCAGGTACCAGATCGGCTTCGACCAGTTCTCGGTGGCGCTGCGGATCTTAGCCTCCAGGCGGGTGGCGGCGTATAGCGTGCCCCGGCCCGGGATGCAGGCGCAGGTATCCTTGATGAACGACGCATAGAAGCGCGGCGCGATCTTGTTGTACAGCAGGTGGTGCACCACGCGGTCGCGGAAGTCGGCAGCCCATACTTCCCGCGCCTTCGGCCTGGTGACGACAAAGCAGATCGAGCGGCCCGGGCGGTAGGTGCCGTCGGCCAGCTCGTCGTGCAACTCAATGAGGTTGCGCTCAAGGTTCTGTTCGAACGCGAGAGCGCTGGGGGTGTTGCGCTTGCTTTTGCGGCAGTCGAAATACGCGACCGCCAGCTCTTCCAGAGAAAAGTCAGCATCGTATTGATCTGCGGACAGCGCGGGCGCGCCCTTCGTACGACTTGTGGTTGTTGTTCTGATTGCCATTGGAGAAATTCTGGTTCCACGCGTTAGAGGGGTTGGCTGCGTGCTGCGTCCATTCGTGCTATCTACATCGCCCCGCCGAAGGCTCGCACCGATCAGCGGGGTAACTGCGCCAGGCCTGCCAGAACACCGTCTGGTGGTACCTGTGGTGCGCTTGGCGGTGGCCTTGTGAGCCAGCGGCACGACCAGATTAAAAATCGCACGGGCATAGCGGCCGTGACCGTTATGCAGCAGGCGACGATGCGGCATACTTGCGCCATCCATTGGCCTGCCTTCCGACCTGCCCGGTGATCCCGATCGCGGCGGCGTACTGCTTCGTCGTGATCAGGCGGGTGTCCTTCGACACCCTGAACATCAACTCCGCCACTTGGACCCGCTCAATGAGCTTGTCGAGGTAGGGCGTCTTGTCCACTGCGCAGTTGGCCCGAAAGATCAGCGTCATGATGTCGACGCATTCCTTGCGGATCGTCCCGCCAATCGTTGCCTTGAAATCGCGGGGCATGTTCTTGGTCAGGTTCATTGCCAAGATCAACAGCTCGTACGCAAGCTTGTAGATCGGCAGGTCGGAATGAAGGGCCATAAATTACTGAATGGTTAAATTGCTACTCTGCGGACAGCGCGGGCGCGCCCTTCGTACGACAGGTGGTAGTTGTCCTGACCGCCATAGGAGAAATTCTGGAACCACGCGGTAGAGGGGCCGGCTGCGTGCTGCTCGCACGACCAGTGCCAGTTCGGCTCGAACTGCCCTTTCAGGTTGGCGAACAGGAGGGACTGCTCGGCCCTGGTGGGCAGCTCGCCGCCGGCCTTTGTTGCCCAGGCCATGGCATCGTCCCAGGTGATGTCGGAGACCTGGCCGGCCATCAGCACCAGGTGGTGCGTCGGGATCCCGTTCTCGCCGACGATCACGCCAGCGTAGTGCTCGTCAGCCTGCAGCTCGATGGATTCCGACGGCAGCACCAGCGTGCGTGGGGCTTTGGCTTCGAAGGCGCTGATCATCGCCCCGAAGTCTTTGTACGCGGTCTTGATCGCTTCCAGTGTGATATTCATGTACTACTCCGATCTGAATGGATGAATGGTTAAATTTTGAACCTGCGGACAGCGCGGGCGCGCCCTTCGTACGACTTGCGGAAGTTGAACTGATCGCCATAGGAGAAATACTGGTACCACGCGAAAGAGGGGTGGGCTGCGTGCTGCGTGGAGGACCAGTACCATTCGCTCTCCATCGCCTCGGCACCGCCGGCTACGAAGGTCTCTGCCATGGTTTGTGCGGGCATGGAGCTGGTGTACGCATGGGTCGGTGGCAGTGCGCTCGGGTTTTCGCCGGAGCGGCCGTATTGGGTGTTCTCTTCAGTCGACGGCTTCAGGTTGCGGTATGCCAGCTCCAGCTCGTCGCGGCTCGGGATGTACCAGTCCGTGTGGCCCTCGATGTCCAGCTGGCGGGCCCACTGCGCCAGGGCGCTGCCGGCCTCCGCCATGGCGATGGTGTTCGCCAGGCCATCGGTGTAGCTGACCGCGCCCGCAACGGCCTTGTCGGTGTCATTCCAGGTCCCCTCGCGCTCGCCGACAGCTTTCGGCGACATGATGAGGGCAAAGGTCTCGCCGCCTTCGTTGATCAGACCGAAGAACAGGCCACCGGCCAGAGCCGCGCCGATGGCGGCGGGCAGGGTTTTAGTATTCAGGTTCATGTTGTACTTTCTTGGATAGGTGATTCAAGCGCCGACGGTGGCGCAAAACACTTCGACTTCTGCCACTGCCTGGGCGAACTTGTTGACCGGCAGCATGGCCAGGCGGCCATCAATGCTCGCGATGGCGGTTCGCAGCCACTCTGCTTCGCACTCGTTCACCCCGACTTTGCCGACGCGCTCGTACCGGTCACAAACATCGGACATCGTGTCGACCGCCAGCGTCATCATGTCGCCGGCCATGCCTGCCCTGGCTAGCGCCGCGAACATCTTCGACAACTGGTTGTAGGCGTCGACCGAGGGCGCGCTGATCAAGGTTTCACCCGCCAGGCGCATCTCCAGCGCAAGACGGCGATGCGTCTCGGTGACCATCGGCACATTCGCCTTCGGCTGAAACTGGAGCTTTTTACGCATGGCGGGCGAATCCGATTAGGCCGAGACGAACGGGTCGCCGAAGAAGAACGGCACCTTGGTCTTGCTGCGGATGCTTTCGATGGTGGTCTTGGTGGCTGCTTCCAGCGTCTTGTCCTGGCGGATCAACTCGAACCAGAACGAAAGCTTGCCGTCGCGGACGCGGTAGCGCAGGCGCGCTTCGATCAGATAGCCATCGCCATTCCAGAAAACCGGCAGGCCGATTGCGAAGCGGTCGAAGCACTGCATCTTTTGGATAGTCTGCGCATCATCGTCCTGGGAGAAGGACATTTGCACGCCGCCGTTCTGCAGGCGAATAGCGCTCTTGAACTTCATGTCCTGGTTGGCTTCGAACGAGATGGCCATTTCCAGCATTTGGGCGCCAGTCGGCGAATCGGTGCCTGGCGCGCTCGTAATGTCCTTCAGGTTGTCTTCGATGAACGCGGCGAATTCTGCCTGGCTGAATGGCTTCTTATTCGATCCGGTCCAGCGCGCCCATTCCTCGGAGAACACCGGCTGGTAGACGGCCCGGTGGTCGCGCCATTGGGCGGCGTCCATGACCGTGCCGTGATCGTTCAGGATCGCGCAGAAGTTGACCTGGCCGCCCTTGTAGTCGGCCTGGCACCAGACCGTGGTGCCGCCTTCCGAACCATGGCGGGTGACATAGTCGCTGAAGCTGTCCGTGTCGAGCAAGCGCACGCGGGCGGTCTTGCGGCGCGGTTGGTCGAAGAATTTCTCATCGTCCTTTTCAACCAGCGTCCAGCCCGGCGGCAGGGCCACGCGCCGAATGCAATCAGCTGCGTCTTCCAGCACTTCGTGGGGCTGCTTCATTTCCCTGGCCAGCGTCTCGGCAAGGTTTTCGTTATCGATATGGTTCATGGTGGTTATGCCGTTTTGAGTTGGTCGGTGCTGACGGACTTGTCGCCAGCGATCTTGAGGTCCAGCTTCTGCTGGTGAGGATCGTCGGCGACCAGGTTGCCTTCGGGAGTTGCGAACAGCAGAGCCTCCATCAGCTCTTCGGCGGGCTTCTTTACCGTGATCTTGCCGGTGACATTCATGGCGCCGCCGCGCGAGGCCTTCTTGATGCTGATCTGCAGCGTGAGGGTGCCGCCCTTGCCGCGCTCGTCAACGGCGGATACCAGCTCCGCCAGCTGGTCGCTGGCCTGGTCAATGAACGCGCCGGCGCCGATGTGGCGCAGGGTGTCCGCTAAAGGTCTGGATGACATTAAAGCTCCTGGTGTCGTGGTGGAAGAATCAGGCTGCAAGCAGCTTGCTGGGTACCGATGGTTGTGCGAGCTGGTCGGCGATGACTTCACCCAGCTCGATGCCGCGCGTGGCCGCCAAATCGAAGATGTGCATCACGGCGCGCGCCAACCCAGCTTCGAATTCCATGCGGTTGAAATAGCCTTCGCCGACAACGGGCGCTTTGTCGGCGCTGATGGCGGACGCCAAGGACGTGATGGCAGACAGCGCCAGGTCACCAGCGGTAGGTGCAGCAAGGGCGCCGCGGCGCGCAGCTGCGGCCGCTCCACATTGCTGGTTGAGGATTTGCCCGGCCGTTTGCAGGGCTGGGCGGTTCAGTTGGAATTGCATGGTGGTCCCTCTTAGTCGTTATCGTTGGCTTGCAGCTTTTTCACATCGAAGCCTGCCCGGCGCTGCATGTGCCGGCGGGCGAGTAGTTTCAAAATCAGTTCTTGGGGCCGGTCCTTGAGCATCTCGTCCAGGGGCACGGCGCTGCACAGTGCCCGGTGTGCGATCTCCAGCGCGGCGCGGTCAGGCTCGGCGCGGGCCATAGTTATCGGGCCCTGGCTTTGTAGGCGTAGTACGCTGCGTCGAAGATGTTCATACCGATGAAACGGTAGTAGCGGTACAGGGTCAAAAAGCGCATGGTGTGCTTTCAAGCTGGGGTGGCGGTCACGGCGCAAACGCCGAACTGGTCGATGGCGTCCATGATTACGGTGGCGCTGTCGGTGCCAAGGGCGCTGTAGGTGACGTCGGTGGTAGTGGTGCGCACGCGCACGGTAAAGGCGCTCACGTGGCGCTCCGGCGTGCCAGATTGATGCCTGCAAAGGCGACCGCGTCGACGAATGGAATTGCGCCTTCGCAGCGCTGATTGGTCAGTGCGAGTGCATGCGTAGGAAGAGGATCGCCAGGTAGCCAGTCGTCAATGACGACTTCTTTGCGGTAGTGAGCCGCCAGCGCTGCTGCATGCGTCGTTTTGCCGCATGCTTCCGGGCCGTAGATCACTACCCCCGACTGGGTTGGAAAGACTATCTTGCTGGTATCCATTGCGACCTCTGCCTATGAAAGTTTTCAACAGGCATTTACAATAGCACTGCTATTTTATGAGGTCAATAGCATTGATAGTAATTGTTGCAAATAAGGTTTCAGTTTTCGTTGGGTCGAAAAAAAACCTCGCTTTGCGAGGCTTAATAGGGTTGGAAAGGGGAGGGGCTGGAAATGCCGATCTGCTACCCGTTCCTGTCATCCTGAGGGAGGTCCACCTTGAGGCAATAGTGACCCTGATTTCCTGGGCCCTTATCCCAGCCGCAAGTGATCCAGGCTGTGCATTCAAAAACGTGGAATTGGGACAGATTGGCCGACTTAATGGCGGATCTAAATTCTCGCGCGATATCCCGAGGTAAGTGTCCTACTGCCAGGCCATCTATCGTAACCTTTACTGCCAATTTATCGAACTTGTTGTTGGTCTCCAGCGTCAGTTGCGCTGTTTTTTCAAGGTTCTCGCCGCCAGGTTTGCGTGGTCCGCAAATTGTTTCAAAGTGGTTGGTATAAAAACTTTCGCCGACAACTTCGATATCAAAAGTCCTTGGCCCTGTAATCACCGGTATCTGATTTTGCATGAATCCATCCATTCCGCCGAGCTTGTAATTTGTTTTCTGAAGTCAACTAAGTTAAATTATGTTCATGTAAGTGATGGGTCAAAGCGTCTCTTATCGTCGCTTTGAAATGAATTTCTTCACGTATAGTTGTTATTTCGACACTAATTTAGGATGTGAATGGAACATTTAGCCGAAGTTGTGAGTCTGTATCAAAAAATGTCCCCTTGGGCTCGTGCACTATATCGGGACGTTGGTTTCTCATACGCAAAACGATGGCCGCTAATCGCTCATTCCGAGCCGGGCGCGGGTCTGGTCAACGGCGATATCGATGATGGTTCGCCCGTCTTGCCCGGCAAGTCTGTAGACAGTTAGGATTTGCATTTCCTTCGCCGTCTCAGCGACCAACTCCAGAGAGGACCCAAGGGCGCCGCCCCGTGCCGAACTCTGCCTGGTAAGTTTGTGCGCTCTATCGATCTGCGCTGCCAGGCGCTCGCTGAAATCATTGATAGTGACCCCAAGGCCTTGCGCGAACTTGATGGCAGCTTCAACGTTTAGAGGCCTGACTCCGCTCAGGTACTGCCAGACCATTCCCTGAGTGCCAATATCAAAATCCAGGCCGAATTTTTGCTGTGACAAAGGTGGATCTCGGAGCAAAAAAAGGTTCTTTAAGCGATCCGCGTCTTCTAGTTGCCATGCCTCGATAGTTGATTTTTTTGCCATGTGGTAAGTATAAAGTTGTTCTTTTCCACAGCAACTATCGTTGCTATTCAAATCCGTTGACCGATCTTGAATAGCGATGCTAGTATTGCGCATGGACATTCAAAGCTACTTGCTAAAATCGGCAACTTCCCAAAGCTGTTTCGCTCGCTTAATCGGGGTGCGTCCAGCAGTTCTTTATCAATGGATCAAGGGCATCCGCCCTATTCCTATCGCGCGGTGCCTTGCGATTGAAGAGGCAACTAAAGGCGAGGTTTCGCGTCGCGATCTTCGCCCTCGGGATTGGCAAGATATTTGGCCCGATATCGCGACGCCGAAACGCGCTCCCGTATCGACAATTTCTCTGCAAATGTAACGCCCCCTTTTTTTTGCAAAAAATATTTCCATTAGGAAAGTATTGTCAGGGGGATAAAGTCGGGTGGTTTTCATTCAGCAATCATCCGCGTGTTTATTGTTGTTTACATCATTTCTTTTCGAGGTCTACGAATGAACGTTGCTGACGCTTTTTACCGAACTGTCCACGCCGCAGTTGGTGGTTGTGAATCGCTTGCTAGCCGTCTGGGTATGTCGGTGGCTGTTTTGCGCAACAAGGCGAATCCAAACAATGCCGGCAACAAGGTAACTCTCGACGAGGCGGACCGAATCATGGGTCTTACCGAGGACTACAGCGTTCTGCATTCGCTTGCACTGAATCATGGCTACGTGTGCGTAAAGGTCGAGGCCGCGGCAACGTCATCCGACATGGCGGTACTGGAGCTGGTGACCAAGGTCATGGGAACGAACGGGGAAGTCGGGTCGCTGGTGTACCAGACGCTGGCTGATGGCCGCGTAGAGAAGTGGGAAGTGGACAAGGTGCGTGAAGCGGTATATCGGGCTCAGCGTGCATTGCAGGAAACCGTAACGCGGCTGGATGGAATGGCCGAAAAATAATTTCTACAAAAAAGGGGAAATACATGGCAATTCAGAAGGGTAATGCATCGGCACTGCTTGATGTCCTCAACAGCCGCTATGGTATGAAGAACGACGCGGCGCTCTCGCGCCAGCTCGGCGTCGCTCCTCCGGTGATCAGTAAGCTGCGGCACGGTCGCTTGCCTGTCGGTGCGGTGTTCGTATTGAAAATCCACGATGCCTTCGATATGCCGATCAAGGAGATTCGCGAAATTGCCGGGATTGCGGCCAATTGAACTCTCAGCTTATCGATCATTCGAATCCGGCGCCGCATGCGCAGGCCGCCCACCAGGCAGCTTGCGTGTGTCCGTGTCCGGACGGTCAAATTATTCGCATCGACAAAGTTAAATGTCGCGCTCATTACGAGCAGCTGCTTTGCGAACTGACAAACGAGAGCACCGACGATGTCAACGCTTGACCAGGTAGTCGAACAAATTGCAGCCTACGGGCTGCCCCAGCTTCCCCATGGACATCCGGTGCTCGATGGGAAAATTCACCGCTTTGGTCCCGGCAAGAAAGCCTGGTACGTCCTGCGAGAGGTCGAGGTCGGTTCGGGTCGCCGTGTCGTGAATGGTGCCTTCGGTTTGTGGCAGGGAGCGAACCAGAATGCAGTGCCAGTTAAAATGGACTGGGACGGTGTGTCCGCCAGCGAGCGGGACGAATTCGAACGCAAGCAGCGGGCTTTCGAGGAAAAGGAAGCGCTCAAGCGTCAGCGCCAGGCTGAAATGGCCGCCAACCGGGCGCGCCAGCAGTGGGCTCAATCGCAAGCGTTGGATAGCGCCGACTGCGCTCCGTACCTCACCCGCAAGAAGGTCGCCGCCGAAGGCATACGGATTCTGGATGACGGCACCATCATCATCCCCATGAAGAAGTATTCCAGCGCAGGGTCCGTGTTGGTCGGTGCGCAAAAGATTGCCCCTGATGGGGTGAAGCGGTACAGCAAAGGTATGGACAAGATCGGCGCCGGCTTTCTGCTTGGTGCGCTCACCCGAGACACTGCTCTCATTGGCATCGCCGAGGGCTACGCCACGGGCGCGACGGTGCGCATGGCCACTGACTACCGCACGCCGGTCATGCTGGCATTCGATGCTGGTAGCCTGCTGGCGGTTGCGAAGCAGCTGCGCGCGGACTTCCCGGATGCGCACTTGCTTTTTTTCGCGGACGACGACGATTTCGTTGCCGCGCGCTTTGCCGACTATCTTCTGACCGAATTCAAGGTCGGGAACACAGCCTGGGCGGATGGAGTCGAGCAACAGCTGGTGGCCGAAGACGGCACCAAGGTGCAGGTCAGGGCACAGTGGCGCAAAGACATCAACGGCACACCGTACATTGAGGCCGATATCCGCGCCGGCCGGTTGATGCGCATCACCAAATTCGAGAACGCTGGAATTGCGAAGGCGCGCGCCGCGGCAAGGGCAGTTGGCAACGCGTCGGTAGTCTCGCCTGTGTTCCACTCGCGCGGCGAGAACCGCTGGTCTGATTTCAACGATTTGCATGTCGAAGAATCGATCGAGCAGGTTGTCGAACAGGTCGGCGCTGCGCTCGCCCGGGCGCTAGTCGAGGGTGATGCTGTTCCAGAATGGGTGGGCGCCGATCTTGGTGTCCCGGACTCTCCCGGACCCTCTTCAACGGGACAACCGGCCGCGGACGTAAGCGCGCCGTCGATGGAAACGCTGCTGGCGCACTTCGCCCTTGTCTATGGCACCACCGACGTGTGGGACAGCCTGCGCAAGCAGAAACTCAAGCGCTCGGCGTTCCAGGCCGTTGTCGGTAAGGCTGCCGCCAACACGTGGGAAGTGGATCCGAAGCGCCGCATCGTCAGCCCGGAGACCTTGCCCACTCTGATCCGCGGCCGCGCCGTGCCAACCGGGGGCGGGGGGAAGCTCACCGAGATGCTTGACCAGCTCACTTTGCTGCGCGGTACTGAGACGGTATGGGACGGTATCGGCCAGCAGGTTATGTCGCTTGGCGCCGTTCGGGCCGACTACACCAGCGAATTGACCGGAAAGTGGCAAGAGCACGCGCTGCGCAAGACCATCGAGGCGCGGAATCTGGTGTTCGATCCTACTCAGCAGGCCGACCCAGAAACGCATGTGAATATCTTCCTCGGCTGGCCACTTGTACCGAAGGCGAATATTGACCTGGTGGAGCCGATTCTGGAGCTACTCGAATCACTGTGTAGTGCTGAAGACAACGTCGACGAGTGTGTGGCGTGGATCCTGCGCTGGCTGGCATATCCGCTGCAGCACCCTGGAGCCAAGATGCAGACCGCGTTGCTGATGTTCGGTGAAAAGCAGGGCACTGGTAAGAGCCTGTTTTTTCAGGACGTGATCTCACCGATCTATGGCGATTATGGCACCGTCGCCAGTCAGCACCAGCTGGACTCCAGCTTCACCGCCTGGCGCTCACGCAAGCTGTTCGTGTTGTTCGAAGAGGTTCTTTCCCGGGACGACAAGTACAGCCACAACGGCACGCTCAAGTACATGATCACCGGCAAGTCGATGAGCATCAACCAGAAAAACTTGCCCGAACGTGAAGAGCGCAATCACATGAATGGGGCTTTTCTGTCGAATGAGCCGCAGCCGATCCCGCTGGAACTGGAGGACAGGCGCTTCATGGTGATCGAGGCCCGGCTGAAACAGGATCCTGCGTTCTACCGCGCCGTTACCGATTCCATCGACAGAGGTGGTGTCGAGGCCTTCTACCACTTCCTTCTGAATTTCCCTTTGGGCGACTTCGACGAGCACACCAAGCCGCTGATGACGCTGGCCAAGGAGCGCGTGATCGAGTTTGGCCTGAATGGCTGGATGTCATTCCATCGCGCCTGGAAGGACGGCTACCTGGTGGCGCCGTACTGCTCGTGCATGAGCGAAGACCTGTACATCATGTATCGGCGTTGGTGCGACAAGAGCGGAGAAAAGGCCCTGACCCTGTGCAAGTTCAGCGGCCTTATGGGTAGCCGAGAGCTGAAGGTCAAGAAGAGCGTCGACGTCGGGAAGAGCAAGAAAGCGTCCCGCATGGTGTTCATTATCGAGAACCCTGACTTCCCGGGCACGCTGGATGAGCAGATCAAGACGTTCCGGACCACGTCCGATGTTCGTGCAGACGGAGCATTGCAGGGTTAAGCAGGGTCTGATTTTAACCCTGCATCAAAGTAAGGCCCGTGGTTGAAGGCTCGCCGCAGGGTTGCAGGGTTAGCAGGCACATTCTCATGTATGCGCGTATGTGCTTCTTGACAGTATTGAAATGCGGACTTTTCTAAATTGCATGACATGTATTAGTACCCTGCAACCCTACATACCCTGCGGGGAGCCAATAGGGAGTAAGTCTAGTTTAATGCAGGGTTGAAATTTAAGCCTGCAAAGCCTGCACAGACAGGTTCTTTTTGAAACGTGGATCAAACTGAAAGAGGTGGAAAAATGTTGGCGTGTACCGTACCGGATGGAGAATCGACCAGGCCTAAAATAACGCTGAACTGGCGCGGCAAGGCGGCGCCGGTGGTGGACTTGGTCGACTATGTCGAAGTGGTTCTGCGGCCGAACCCGGCCGACGTAGCACGGCTGGAAGCGACCCGTTGCGAGGTGGAGCTCGTGGTCAGCCCGTGGACGCCGCCGGCGCCGCTGGATGAATGTCTGGCGTGCTGGAAGGCGTGGATGCATGGTGATGCGGACCGTGACCTTGGCGCCAAGCCTATGGGTGGTCTGGTCGGCGATACGGACGGCCATGGCGTGGACGTGCACGAGCAACAGCAGGCGCGTGATACCCGCATCGCCGTCGCGACCGACGCCATGATCGAGAGCATGCAGCGCATCCACGTGTGGGCCATCTACCGCATGTGCTCATTGGATACGCCCTGGCGCTTCCCGAACGCCGACCTCATGATCATTGGTGATGAGGCGCGCCAGGCGTTGACCGTCAAGCTCAAGAAAAATGTTTGCACGTCTGTTCTTTTCTGATATTCTCCTGACCCATAGGCGGACTCTGCTCGCCTGAAAAAAAGCCCGCACCGAAAGGTCGCGGGCTTTTTGCATTGGGCGAATAGTTTCGATGAGGGCGTCATGGCAACGAACGTGCACGCATTGAAGATCCGGGTCAAGGTGGCATGGTGGTTGAAGTTGTACTTCTACGCCCTCGCAACCACCAGCGCAATATCCGGCCGTGAGCCTGACTGGAATAGAGTGAAATACTGGATCAACAAGGGCGTCAGCGCGAAGGTTGACCGCGATGCATGCTGATCACTTCCGCGAGCTGATCTTGCGGGCTGTAGCCAGCAAGGATGAAGAAATATTAATGTCGATCGCTTGGCAGCTGGCCGCCAGTGCGGAGGCGCACGCGGTCCTTCGCGCTAAGGGCTATGGCGTAAACGGCATGATGATCGATGCCACGGTTCGCCTCGTACCGTCGGTGAAGTAAGCCATGGCAGCGGGTGCGTACAAGCACTTGTACAACACGAAGCGCTGGTACCGGCTGCGCTGGGTCCAGCTGCAGAAGGACCCGCTGTGCGCCGACTGCGCGAAGCGCCGCAAGTCGGTACCGGCCACGGTGGTCGACCACATTAAGGCGCATCGCGGCGATGAAGAATTGTTCTTCGACGCTGAAAACCTGCAATCCCTGTGCAAGCCCTGCCACGATGGCGCTAAGCAGCAGCTGGAGAAGAGCGGAACAGTGCGCGGCTGCGGTGAGGATGGCATGCCTTTGGATGGCAACCATCACTGGAACAGGTAAGGCATGAAGCCGTCTTCTATGGGTAGGGGGGGTATGCAAATGCTTCAGACCCTACAAACGTAAGACCGCTCTCGTACCTTCGTTTGCATGAGCGGGAAAAATGGCAGGGGGGGTATCCCCGGCGTCGGAAGGACCAAAATGGCAGGCAATTCGAACTCAGGACGGCGCGGACTTCCTGCGACCGTGCACGCCATTCGTGGGAATCCCAGCAAAAAATCGGCTGCCGAGCTGGCCGACGGCCTGTCGAAAAAGGCCATTGACCCGGCCACCGCCGCCCCGAGCTGCCCGGAGTTCCTCACTGCCGGCGCAAAGGCGGAATGGCGCAGGATCATCAACGACCTGGTGACGCTGGGCGTGGTGACCAAGATCGACCGCGGCGAACTGGCCGTCTATTGCCAGGCGTGGGCCGACTGGAAGCATGCTCGCCTGAAGATCACTGAACTGAAGGACGGCGGGTACGTCGATATCACCCCGAGCGGTTACAAGCAGATGGGGGTGTGGATGCAGATCGCGAACCGCGCCGAGGACCGGATGCGCACGGCGGGCAATTCGTTCGGCCTGAACCCGGCAGCGCGCACGCGTCTGGAAGTGCGCGTGCCGCAGGGCGAGCTTTTCCCGAATGAAGAAAAAACCAAAGCAGCCGGATATTTCGGCTGACCGCTGCACAGCTTTTGCCACGGCGGTAGTCGCTGGCGAACTGGTTGCTGGCCCGATCGTTCGGGATGCCTGCCAACGACACTTGCGCGACCTAGTCGAAGGGCCAAAGCGCGGTCTGGTGTGGGACCTTGAGTCGGCGCAGCGCGCGATCGGATATTTCGAAGACGTGCTTTGCCTGAATGGCGGCAAGTTCGAGGGCAAGCCGTTTGACCTGCTGGGCTGGCAGGACTTCGTGGTCGGCAGCCTGTTCGGTTGGAAAGGCCCCGACGGCCTACGCCGCTTTCGCGTGGCATACATCGAGACGGCAAAGGGCAGCGGGAAGTCGCCACTCGCCGCCGGCATCGGGCTGTACGGTCTCACGGCTGACAACGAAGCGCGCGCCGAGATCTACGCGGCGGCGACGAAGATCGACCAGGCGAAGATCCTCTTCCGCGACGCGATCGCGATGGTGGATTGGTCGCCGCAGCTGGCTGGTCGCCTGGCAATCTCCGGGTCGAAGGGCAAGGAGTGGAATCTTGCCTACAACAAGACGTCGTCGTTCTTTCGCCCCATCAGCGCGGACGATGGACAGTCGGGGCCGCGCCCGCACATGGTGCTGCTCGATGAGATCCACGAGCACAAGACTGGCCACGTGGTCGAGATGATGCGCGCAGGGACGAAGAGCAGGGCGCAGGCACTGATCTTCATGATCACGAACAGTGGCACCGACAAGCGGACGGTGTGCTGGGAATATCACGAGTACGGCGCGCAGGTCTGCGCCGGCCAGCTGGTCGATGACAGCTTCTTCGCTTTCATCTGCAGCCTGGATATTCTGGACGATCCGTTCAAGGACGAGGGCTGCTGGGAGAAGGTGAACCCGAGCCTGGCCGCCGGCATTCCAGGCCTGAAGTACTTGCGCGAGCAGGTTACCCAGGCGCAGGGCATGCCGTCGAAAGAGGCGCTGGTACGGAGGGTCAACTTCTGCCAGTGGACCGAGGCGAATTCGCCGTGGATCTCCGCCGATATCTGGTTCGGCTGTAAGTCGTCGGCCGTGCTGGACCTGAAGGAATATCACGGCCGCTCTGGAGTGGCCGGTCTCGACTTGTCGAGCACGCAGGATTTGACAGCACTGGTGATGATACTAGACCCCGTCGAGAGCGACCCGGTGTACCGCCTTATTCCGTTCTTCTGGCTGCCTGGCGACGGGTTGCAGTCGAAGGCTGACAAGGACCGCGTGCCGTACCTGGCGTGGCGCGACGCGGGGCATATCACCGCGCTACCCGGTCGGGCAATCAACAAGAAGGCTGTGCTGCACCGGCTGAGCGAGCTGTGTTCCCAGTTCGATATCCGCGAAATCGCGTACGACCGCTGGCGGATCGAAGACCTCAAGGCAATGATCGACGAAGAAGGGCTGAGTCTGCCGCCGTTGTCGTCCTTCGGCCAGGGCTTCAAGGACATGGCGCCCGCGGTCGACGAGTTCGAGCGGTTAATGCTTGAGCAGCAGATTTTGCACGACAACAATCCCGTGATGACCTGGAACATGGCCAACGCGGTGCTCGATACCAATCCTGCTGGTGATCGGAAGATCACGAAAGAGCGGGCAACCGGGCGCGTCGATGGTGCCGTTGCCGCCGTCATGGCGGTGGGCCTGCTCAGCGGGCCGGTGCAAACGGTCAGCGTGTACGAGTCACGCGGCGTTCTATTTTTCTGATGGGGTGCAAATGAGTCTTTTGAGCCGGATGGGCAGCGTGTTCGGCATGCGCCCTCGCGCCCTGATCACCGAATCGGACGCGCTGTGGCGGGAAGTGCTGCGCATGGGGCACGGCACCGCGTCCGGCGCGATCGTCACCGAGTCGAGCGCGATGCGGGTAGCAGCCGCCTGGCGCTGCATGAACATTATTTCGGGGTCGATTTCATCGCTTCCGCTGGATTTGATCCGCCGGGTAGACGAAAGGCAGCGGGCGCCGGCCGTAGGACACCGGCTGCGCAGGATCCTGACGGTCAAGCCGAACCCATGGCAAACACCATCGGAGTTCAAGAAGATGATGCAGGCACACCTGCTGCTGCGCGGGAATGGATACGCGCGCAAGGTGATGCTCGGCGGCGTGCTGGAGGCGCTGATTCCCCTGCACCCGGACCGCGTCAGGGCAACCCAGCTAGATAGCTTGGCCATGAGCTATGAGCTGAAGAAGAAGGACGGCAGCACGATTACCCTGGGGCAGAAGGACATCATGCACCTGCGCGGCATGTCGCTGGATGGTGTGACGGGCATGTCCGTCCTATCGAATATGCGCGAATCCCTTGGCTTGGCATTGCAGACCGAGCAGGCCGGTGCGCGCCTCTTCAAGAACGGCATGCTGTCTGGCGGGGTCATTACCCATCCGGGAAAGCTGTCCGATCCGGCCAGGAAAAATCTGGAGGAAACCCTCGCGGACAAGAACGCCGGTTCCGAGAACGCTGGTAAGTGGCTGCTGGCCGAAGAGGGTATGGAATTCAAGCCCGTTTCGCTGTCGGCCGAGGATGCGCAGTGGCTTGGCGCGCGGGACTTCCAGCGGTACGACATTGCAATGTTCTTCGGCGTGCCGCCGCACATGATCGGCGCCACCGAAAAGGCCACCAGCTTCGGTTCCGGCATCGAGGCGCAGGGGACCGGCTTCGTCACCTACACCCTGAACGACTGGATCAAGACCTGGGAAGAGTGCATCAAGCGCGACCTGATTCCCGAGGCCGAATGGGAAACGCACGACGCCCGCTTCAACGTCAACGGGCTGCTGCGGGGCGATTCGAAGGCGCGCTGGGACGGCTATGTAAAGGGCCTGCAGTGGGGCGTCCTCTCGCCGGACGACGTGCTCAGCATGGAAGACAGAAACCCGCGCGCCGACGGCGGCGGGGGAATTTATTACGACCCGCCGAACACGGCAGGGAAATCCCAAACCGAGGAACCGGAAAATGACCCTACGCAAACTGCCGCAAATTAACGCGCTCGCGCCAATCGAGGGCCTGCGCTGGGACGCGCCGTCGGATGCGATCGGCCGCTGGGAAGCTGGCGTTCGCGGCGCCGCCGGCGACGACACCATCACGATGTACGACGTGATCGGCTCGGACGGCTGGTCGGAAGGCGTGACTGCAAAGCGGATCAGCGCCGCGCTGCGTTCGATCGGGTCGCGCGACGTGACCGTCTCTATCAATTCCCCTGGTGGCGATTTTTTCGAAGGCTTGGCGATCTACAACCTGCTGCGCGAGCACCCGCACAAGGTCACCGTGAAGGTCGTGGGATTGGCCGCCTCGGCCGCCTCGGTTATCGCCATGGCTGGCGATGAAATACAGGTGGCCCGCTCCGGCTTCCTCATGGTGCACAACGCCTGGTCTGTAGTGATAGGCAACCGCCATGATCTGCGTGCCGCCGCCGAAGTGATGGACCAGTTCGACGCCAGCATGGCCGCGCTCTACGCACAGGCCGCCGGCATCACCGAGGCAGAAGCCGCCGTCATCATGGATGCCGAGACCTGGATGACGGGCCAGGCCGCCGTCGACGCCGGCTTCGCGACGTCGCTACTGGCGGCCGACGAGATCCTTGATGAACAGGAAAAGACGAATTCGGCGCTGGTAGCCAAGCGCCGCATCGACAGCATGCTTGCGAAACAAGGAATGCCGCGCTCCGAGCGGCGCGCCTTGCTGGAGCAGATGCGGGGTACGCACAACGCTGCCCCTGGTGCCACGCACGACGCTGGTGCCGACTTGATCACTGGCCTCCGCCAGGCGATCGCAACACTCCGGCAGTAACAACAGAAGTCCCATTTCACTCAAAAAGGAATCAACATGAAAATTAGCAAAATCCTGCTCAGCGCCCTGGCGGTTGGCCTGTCGGTCTTCGCCAATTCGGCGTTCGCCTCCGACATGTCCGCCGGCATCCAAGTGATCGGCCAGGCCATGAGCCCGGGCGTCATGGCGCATGCGGTTTCGTCGGCGTTGGGCAGTCTGGCAAGCGTCTCCCCAGCTGGCGTCATTCGTGGCATTCAGTCGGTGCGCGCCGATATGACGGATCCCAAGGCCGTGCTGGCCGAGCTGCAAAACGCGTGGCACCAGTTTAAGGCCGAGAACGACAAACAAATGGCCGACATCAGGAAAGGCATCAACGACCCGCTGCAGGCGTCCAAGGTCGATTCGATCAATGCGGCCCTGACCACGATGCAAAACCAGATGAGCGACCTGGCGGTCAAGGCGGCGGCGTGGGAAATGGGCGGTGGCGGCGGCGTCGATCCGGCCATCTCGGCACACTCCAGTGCGTTCAATGCATTCTTCCGCCGCGGTACCGAGGCTGGCCTGCGCGACCTCGAAGTCAACGCTCGCCTGTCAACCCAGTCGGACCCAGATGGTGGCTTCGTGGTGCCGCACGAAATGGAAACGGCAATTGATCGTGTTCTGGGGACGATGTCGGCGATGCGTTCGCTGGCCACGGTTCGGCCGATCGGTGCTGCATCGTACAAGAAACTGATCAACCAGGGCGGTACGTCTAGCGGGTGGGTTGGCGAGAACGGTTCCCGTGGTGAAGGGAATACGCCGCGCCTGGCCGGCCTTGACTTCCCGGTCATGGAACTGTTTGCCCAGCCCGGCGCGACGCAGACCATGCTGGACGATAGCTCGATGAATATCGAATCCTGGCTGGCGGACGAAGTGGCCGTGGAATTCTCGGAGCAGGAAGGCGAAGCTTTCATTACCGGTAACGGTGTGGCGAAGCCGCGTGGCTTGGTTTCCTACGACACGATCGCGAACGCCAACTATGCTTGGGGAAAGGTGGGCTTCATCAAGTCCGGCGCAGCCGCAGACTTTGCGGCGGCCGACCCGCTCGGCTACTTCATCGACCTGATCCACGCTCTGAAGCGCGGATATCGTCAGAATGCCGCGTTCCTGCTCAACGACTTGACAGTTTCGAAAGTGCGCAAGTTCAAGGACAGCGAAGGCAACTACATGTGGCAGCCGTCGGTCGTGGCCGGTATTCCACCGACACTGTTCGGCTATCGCGCAGAAACCGACGACAACATGCCTGACGTCGCAGCAAATGCGATGGCGGTTGCTTTCGGCGACTTCAAGCGCGCTTACCTGATCGTCGACCGCGTCGGCATCCGCGTGCTGCGCGACCCCTTCACCGCCAAACCGAACGTGCTGTTCTACACCACGAAGCGTGTCGGCGGCGGCATCCAGAACTTCGAAGCAGTGAAGTTCATGAAGATCGCGGCCTAAAACCTGGTGGCCGCCCTTGGGCGGCCCCTCAAACAAAGCTCGAAAGGAATGACCATGCGTGACCTTTTCAATAATATCGACCCGAAGCGGGCAATCAGCCCGGTTTCGGTTGCCGACACCACCGCCCAGGTTAGCCAAATCATCAGTATGGCGGGCTACCAATCCCTGACCTTCCTGATTCTGGCCGGCGCAATCGCGGACGCCGACGCGACCTTCACGGTCTTGGTGGAAGAAGGCGATAGCTCGACCCTGACCGACGCAGCTGCAGTCGCCGATGTCGACCTGCTGGGCACAGAAGCCCTGGCCGCCTTCATTTTCTCCGATGACAACGCGATTCGCAAAATCGGCTATATCGGCTCTAAGGCCTATGTCCGCATGACGATCACGCCGGTTGCCAATGCCTCAGCCGCTCTGCTGGCAGTGGTCGCGGTGCTGGGCCATCCGCAAAACGTACCGACTGCCAATCCACCCGTGTAATCCGGTATGACCAATTGCCTCTTCTTCGCCTTGGCACTGTATTGGCGAAGAAGGGCAAAAGGAAGACGTTGCTATTTCAGCATGCGAGGGTCTGACTTCACGTGGACCCCGCACTTCCTTGTGTTCGAGCTCCGGCGCGGCGAGTACCGCGTCATCAGCTTTAAACCGATCAATCCCCGTCACAAGACCTGCCCGCCACCCTTATTTGAGGGCCGCGCTGCTTGGGGCGATGCAGTACAAGACAAGAAAAGGTAATCCATGGCCTCGCTCGCATACGACAGCTATCTGCCGGACGTTTTCGCCGGGAACATTCAGGCGGCGGACACGTACTACGTGATGCTGACGACGGATACCTACGAGGAAGACCGTGCTGCCCACAATCGCCGCGACGACGTGACGAATGAAGTGGTAGGCACTGGCTACACGGCAGGAGGCCAGGCTGTTGTGCCGACATTCACGAACGACACCACGAATCACCGCCTGACCATCGTCTTCCCGACCGTGACCTGGCCATCGAGCACGATCACCGCCCGCAAGGCCGTGTATTACAAGCGCCGTGGCGGCGCGGCATCGGCCGATGAACTGGTGGCCGTGAATGACTTCGGCGCATCGGACGTGGTAACGAGCGCGACCACTTTCACGCTGAATGCTTCGACGATGCACATCAACGCGCCTGCGGCGTAAGGGCTACCAAGCCAGATCGTAGAATGCCGCCGAAATCCCAGCTTCCCAGTAGTCGTGATCCTGACAGCCTTCGGCGTACGGATTCGCCTGGAGCCGGAATTTTCCGTAGGCGGCATATCCCGCCTTGTACGCGATCGAGTCTTCCATGGCATGCAAGCCCTTGTGTGGTTTTTTTGATAATAGCAGAAATATAATTTACTGCAAGGAAAATAAATGGCGCATGCCGACCGCATAAAAGAGACAGCAACGACCACCGGCACAGGCGCGATCACGCTTGCCGGCGCTGTCACTGGTTACAAGACCTTTGCATCGCGCCTGACCGTTGGCGACCGCGTGGCCTACTGCATCGAGGGGCAGACTCCCGGCGAGTGGGAAATCGGCATTGGCACTCTGTCCGGGGCCACGACGCTGGCACGTACTTATGTGTCTGCAAGCTCGAATGCTGACGCCCTGGTTAACTTCAGCGCTGGCACCAAGAACGTTTTCGTGACTGCGACTGCATCTCAGTTGCGCGATGGCTTGGTCGATCCGACAGACGCGGGCTTTGACATCATCCTCGTTGCTGGCCAGTCGAACATCTGCGGGCGTGATGACCTCGACGCTCTGGTAGACGTGGCGGACCCGCGTGTGATGCAGTTCGGCGGCTGGTCGTCGGGCGGCGCAAGTCGATATCGCAAGATCTTTTCCGGCAATGACCCGCTGTACCACCGCGAGGGC